>DATKUX010000138.1:0-9831 GCA_035530395.1 Spirochaetia bacterium | reverse complement strand
CGGCTGGACCTGCCCCGGCATATCGGCGCCGGGGAGTACGTGGCCGTCAAGATGCATCTGGGCTCCCAGGGGGCCTTCCGGGTTATCCGTCCTGTTTTCCTGCGCAAGCTGGTGGAAGCCATCCGGGAGGCCGGGGGCCGTCCCTTCATCACCGACACCGTGCGCATTCCCGGCCTGGAATACCTGGAGGTAGCCAAAACCAACGGGATCAACGAACTTTCCACCGGCGCCCCGGTAGTCCTGGCCGACGGCATCTTCGGCCGGGACCTGGTGATGGTCGAGAGCGGCCCCATCCTGGGCGAAATAGGGGTGGCGTCCGCTATCCACGATGCCCCGGTCATGGTGGTCCTTTCCCACTGCAAAGGGCACATCGGCAGCGGTTACGGCGGGGCTATCAAGAACCTGGGCATGGGCGGCCTGGCCTTTCGTGACCGGAACGGGGTCCCTCAGCGGGGCCGCATCCACTTTCTCCAGAACGCCGAATTGACGTGGGACGGCGGCAAATGCAGTCACTGCCGTCAGTGCGTCGATGTCTGCCCCCATGGAACCATAGTCTTTACCGATGACATCCTGGTCATCGACAAAAAGGAGTGTGCCCGTTGCGGGCGTTGCTCCCGGGTTTGCCCGGAAGGCGCCCTGGTGTTGCCCCAAAACGACGAGGTCTTTCAGGGCTGCCTGGCCGAAAGCGCGCGGGCCGTGCTCAGTACCTTTACGGACAACAAGGTCCTCTACATCAACTTCCTGACCGAGATCCAGGCCGAGTGCGACTGCATGCCGATATCCGATACCCCGGTGGTACCGGACATCGGGATCCTGGCCTCCACCGATATCGTGGCCATCGAGCAGGCTTCCCTGGACCTCGTTTCCCGGGCCCAGGTCATCACTGATTCGCGGGCCGGCGACAAGAACATAACGTGCGCGGAAAACATTTTTAAAGCCATCAACGGGCACGATCCTTATCTCCAGGTACGGGCGGCCGCGGCCTTGGGATTGGGTTCACCAGACTACGAACTGGTGCCGGTAACCCACAAGCCGAAACCGGACGGCAGCGGGCCGGCTAATCCCTTCGAGCATTGATAGGATAGGGGGCTGGCGGGGAAAATACTGGCGGGCAATTTTTGACGAATGAAGGATGGATGCAGCCAGTATGAACAGGCTATTGAGGATTGTGGCTATTTTGGCGGTAGCGGGTGTACTTGTTACAGGTTGTGGGCAGAAAACGGCCCAAAACGGTCAGACACCGGCCGAGGGTTCCCTGACCCCGGTGCTGCCGCCTGCCGTACCTTTTTCCCAGCTCAAGGCACCGTCCCTGGATACGGTGGACTTTGTCTCGGATACAGTCGGCTATGTGGGTGGCCAGGGTGTCATCCTGAAGTCCGGGGACGGTGGAAAGACCTGGCTGAAACTTTATACCTCCCAGGATAACATCGTCAGCGTGGATGCCGTGGACGGCGCCATCGTCTGGGCGGCCACCAAGGACTACCTCCTGCGCTCAATCGATGGTCGCAGTTTCCAACGCGTCGATCCGGCCATCAACTCAAACCAGGGCGGCAAAGGGATTCAGGCCATTGATTTCGTGAACAAGGACCAGGGCTTTATCCTGGCCAACGGGGTGGTCTGGCGGCTGACGGGCGGGGCAACCGCGCAGAGGGCTACGCCGAAGGGACGCGTGGATTCTCTGAGCTTCGTCGACCCAAACACCGGGTTTGCCGCGGGCGCCAACGTGGCGTACAAGACACGCGACGGGGGCAAGTCCTGGACCAGGATCTTTACCGCGCCGGTAAATACAACCGCGGGGCAAAATCCCTGGCGGGCGACGATCCACGCAGGATCGGCTACCAACGCCTGGCTGCTGGTTTACGGCGGTGACGCGGGCATGAGCCAGATGGCCTACGTGGTGTTTCACACCACCAACGGGACCGGCTTCACCCCGGTGATGTACGAGGGCTATTTTTCCGGCGACTACCCGACGATCCACCTGGACAACAACGCCAACATCGGGGCCCAACCCGGCCCGTTCACGGTGTCCGGCGACAAGGCCGCCTTCTTCGTGGGCTGGTATCCGGACCAGTTGCAACTGACCCGCACGGTGGATAACGGGCAGAGTTTTACCCGTTTCGACATCGGCAAGACCGACGACACGACCGTACCTGATTTCTTCTCCCCCATGGGGATCGGTTTTGCCGACACCACGCACGGCTGGCTGGTGGGGAGCCAAAAGGGACAGGGAATAATCCTGACCGCGACGGACGGGGGAACCTTTAAGCCTGTGCCCTGATTCGAGTCTCACCGGTATCAAAAGGACAGGGGGATGAAAGATGAAGAAGCTTTCGTTTACAACGGCGGTGTTTGTATCCGTAGGGTTGCTCCTCGCCGGTTGCGGCCAGAAGCCAGTTCCAAGCGGCAGCCCGCCGCCCCCTGCCCCGGCGTCGCCGGCAGCGGTACCTTTTTCCCAGCTTAAGGCCCCGTCCCTGAACACAGTGGATTTTGTCTCGGATACGGTTGGCTACGTGGGGGGGCAGGGGCTCATCCTGAAGTCCGGGGACGGCGGTCAGACCTGGCTGAAGCTGTACACCTCCCCGGACAACGTCCTGAGCGTAGACGCCGTAGATGGCGTCAACGTCTGGGCGGCCACGAAGGACTACCTCCTGCAGTCTACCGACGGGCTGCATTTCCAGCGGGTGGACGTGCCGGGCCTTAGTAGCGGTAACGGCGGCAAGGGGGTCCAGGCCATCAACTTCGTTACCAGGGACCAAGGCTTTATCCTGGCCAATGGAGTGGTCTGGCGGCTCACCGGCGGGGGCTCACCGGCGAAGGCCACACCTCCCGGTCCGGTGGATGCCCTGAGCTTCGTCGATCCCAATACCGGCTTTGCCGCGGGCGGGAACGTGGTCTATAAGACGCTGGACGGAGGCAAGACCTGGCATAAGGTTTTCACCGCGCCTGTCCAGAGCACCGACCTGGAAGGTTCCTGGCGGGCCGATATTCACGCCGCTTCGGCCGCCAACGCCTGGCTTTTGGTCGCGGGCGGCGGCCATGACATGAGTCAGCAAGCCTATGTGATCTACCACACCACCGACGGCACCGCCTTTATTCCGGTGATGTATGAGGGCCATTTTGCCTCCCTCTACCCGACAGTCCACCTGACCAGCGACAAAAACATCGGGGCCCAACCGGCTTCCTTTACGGTCTATGGCAACCAGGCCGCCTTCTTTGTGGGCTGGTATCCGGAGCAGTTGCAACTCACCCGCACGGTGGATAACGGGAAAACCTTTGGACGGTTCAACATTGGCAAGCCAGGCGACCCGACCGCCCCGGATTTCTCTTCGCCCATGGGGATCAGTTTCGTCGATGGTACGCATGGCTGGCTGGCGGGTAACCACCAGGACCAGAAGGGGCAGCGGCAGGGAGTCCTGCTCTACACAACGGATGGGATGAACTTTAAGGCTGTTCCTTAGACCGGTTGGAAGGAATGAACTTCTATGCCGGTTTCCACCTCTTCATTAGGCCTTTTAAGGATCCCAGTCAACTGGAGAACGGGGAGTTGCCCTTGTAGATCGCCGGCGGTCTGGATTTCAGTCGAGGTGCGGCAACGGCGGAAATCCTGGCTGACCAGCTCAAGGAGACATAACATGTACCGGCTGTCTGAGACCACCTGCCGGACGGCTCTCAACCCGTCCAAAATACCGGGTGCGGACTGGTGCCTGAACCCCTACCGCGGCTGCAGCCATGCCTGCGTCTATTGCTATGCCGGCTGCCTGGCCCAAAAGAGAGGTAGCGGGGAAAAGTGGGGTTCTTTCGTCGAGGCTCGGACGAACTTCGTCGAGCGACTAGCTGCCCAGGTGAGGCGGCCCAAGCGGGGGACGGTTCTGCTTTCCAGCGTCACCGATGCCTACCAGGTTGCGGAAGAGCGCTACGGCTTGACCGCGCGTTGTCTGACGGTGTTAGGGTTTTCTGATCTAAGGGTGAGCATTCTCACCAAGTCCGACCTGGTCCTACGTGACCTGGCCCTTCTGCGGTCCCTGCCGGAGGCCGTGGTGGGCTTTTCCATCACTACCGTCGACGATGATCTGGCGGTGCTTCTGGAACCGGGCGCTCCTCCTCCCTCGCGACGCCTGGCGGCACTACGGAGCCTGGCCCGGGCGGGGATCCGGACCTGGGTTTTTGTGGCCCCGGTAATCCCCGGCTTAAATGATGCCCCGGAGGACCTGGTGAAGGTTTCCCGCGCGGCGCGGGCAGCCGGTGCTTTGGAAGTGGAATTTGACCCCTTCAACTTTTATCCCCTGGCCGTGAGCCAGGTCCGGGAGCTAATCAACCGTCACCTGCCGGGTCAAAGTGGGGCCTTTGAAAAGGCCTGTCGCGATCCGGCCGCTTTCCGGCGGGGTGTGCGGCAGGATCTGCCGGCGGAGATTCGCAACTCTCTTTGACGGAAGGTTGCCGCGGGGAAGGGGAGTGGGAACCAGAGCATTAGAGCAAGTCTTGTTGCTCTCGCGGCTGCACAGGGATGGGCACGAACCTGGGGGGTGGGCTGATTAGGTCCGGAAACATCCCGGAACGACCCCCGGAAAACACCCAGGAATCCCGTATTCTTTCAGTACAGAGGGCTCGCTTACGCCGCGTAGTGAACCGGCGCTGGAAGGAGACGGGACCATGCAGAAGGTGAGTTCAGTTTTAACCGCCGTTTTACCCCTGCTTACTGTCCTGGGTTCTCTGGGTTTGATTATTGCCCAACCGGCCACCTATCTGCCGCTTCTGGCACCGGGTCTTCGTACTATGGCCGGATGCCTTTTCCAGGGTGTCTGGCGACCCGGCCCGGCCGGTTGTGGTTCAAAAGCTGTAAGTTCACCAGCATTGCTCCGCCGGGGGGCCGCGGAGGGAGTGGTGGTTCTGTAACGATAAAGCCGGATTAGGACCTGATGGAATCTTCCTGCCTGTTACCGCGCCTTTGGCGCCGGGGCAGGTTTTGTTTTTTCGTGCAGGAAATAGGGAATTGGCACGGAACTATTTGTTTTGGGCGGGTTGCTGGCAGGGGAGTAGCGGCTTACTTAGGATTCTGCCAATCTTATAGAACTGGCGTTTGGTTTTTGCGGGAGGAATAATGATCCCACCAAATGGAAGCATCCATGGTTGTCCGGGCCGGCTTTCCGGACGGAGACGGCTGACGATGTCCCGCCGGCTGTAGAAGACACAAAGATGGGGTGGCGGCATGATTGAGTTTTACAAGGTGACCAAGAGCTACGACGGCGGTGGGGTCAGGGCCGTGGACGAACTGACCCTGACCATCGAACCGGGGGAGATCTTTGGGTTCCTGGGCCCCAACGGCGCCGGCAAGACCACCACCATGAAGATGCTCGTGGGACTTCTGATGCAGGATGACGGCGCAATCACGGTGAATGGCATCGATACGCTTAAGGAACCCCTGGCGGCTAAAAAGATGATCGGCTATGTTCCCGACCAGCCGGAGGTTTATGAGAAGCTCACCGGCCTGGAATACCTGAACTTCATCGCCGACGTTTTCGGTGTGCCGCCCGACGTGCGGGCCCGCACCATTACCCGTTTCCTGGAGCAGTTCGAACTTGGGGCCGCCGCCGGGGACCGGATCCAGAGTTACTCCCACGGTATGCGCCAGAAACTGTTGCTTACGGCGGCGCTGTTGCACGACCCGGAAGTGCTGGTCCTGGATGAGCCGATGGTGGGGCTCGATCCCCGCGCTTCGCACCTCCTGAAGGAAATTATGCGGGAACATTGCGCCCGGGGTGGGACGCTGTTTTTCTCGACGCACGTTCTGGAAGTGGCGGAAAAACTCTGCGACCGGATCGGCATTATCAACCACGGAAAACTGATTGCCTGCGGCACCATGGAGGAACTGCGCGGGCATGGCCAGTCCCTGGAAAGCATCTTTTTGGAGTTGACGGAAGAATGAGCCCTTTTATTTCCCTCCTGAAGGTGCAGTTTGAACAAGCCTTGCGGCTTTCCCCACCAAAAAGGGGCCGCCCCGGCAAAGGGCTGACATGGCGCCCGGTTCTGCTATTGTTTGCAGTGGCCGTGGCGGCACTACCGTTGTCTATAGGTATTTATGCTGTATTCGGCCAACTCTACACTGTGCTGCAAATGACCGGACAGCAGGCTGCCATTCTCACCATAGCCGTGGCGGGCGGCCAGTTCATCGTTCTCTTGTTCGGTCTGTATTACCTTTTGTCCACTTTCTATTACGCCGGCGATTTGCAGCACCTTCTGCCGCTTCCCCTGCGGCCCCGGGATATCATCGGTGCCAAACTGGTTCTGGTGCTGGCCGGAGAATACCTTACCGTATTTCCCCTGGTGGCCCCCATCCTGGTTCTGTACGGAGTAAGAGGGGCGACCGGGTGGTTGTACTGGCCCCTGGCCCTGGCGGTGTACCTGGTGTTGCCGGTACTGCCCCTGGCGGTCTCGGCCATCATCATCTTTCCCTTGATGCGCTTTACCGCCGGGGCCAAAAACCGGGAGGCTTTCCGCGTGGCGGGCAGCCTCCTGGCCGCGCTGGTCTACCTGGTCGTCCGGTTCGCGGTGGCTTCGCCCGGGGGCCCGGTCAGTGGCCGGCAGGTGCAGCCCTGGCTGCGGATCGGCCACGCCCTTTCCGGGGTGTCCTGGGCCGCTTTCCTGCCCCAGCAATGGGCCGCGGCTGCCTTGGCGCTTACTTCACCGGGCGGGGCGCTGGCTCACTTCCTTCTTTTCGCCGCTCTTTCCGCGCTCCTGCTGGTTATTGCCCTGCTCCTGGCCGGAAAGTGGTTTTTTCGGGGCATTGCCGGTGGCCACGGGGCGGGGAGGGGCAGACGCGGGCAAGGGAAAACGGTTTCCAAGGCGGCCTTCAAGAGCCGCAGCCCACTGATGGCCCTTGTACTTAAGGAAACCAGGGTCTTTTTCCGCACCCCCATGTTTTTGTTGAACGGCCTGACCAGTTCATTCCTGCTTCCGTTAATGTTTCTTATCGGCTTCGGGGGCAGAGGGTGGCGGCCGATTCCTTTGGACAGTCCCCAATCAAGTATGGTAGCCGTTTTGATTGCCGCCGGGGTCATCGTTTTGACTACCGGCCTTAGCCCGGTATCTGCCACAGCCGTCTCGAGAGAGGGCAAGGCATTCTGGATTTCCAAACACCTGCCTCTTTCCGGTCGGGAACAGATGTCGGCCAAGCTGATCCATTCGCTGATTTTCCCCCTGGTCGCGGCGATAGTTATCACGTTTTTCCTGCTCTTGGTGACCAAAGTGCCCGTCTGGGCTGCCGTCCCGGCCCTGTTCCTCGGCCTGGCCGGCTCTGTGCCGGCAGCGGAAGCCGGCCTGATAATCGACCTGCTCCATCCCAACCTGGAATGGAGCGACCCGCAGCGGGCGATCAAGGGCTTCAACGGTATTTTTGCCCTGCTGACCACGATCGTAATGCTGGGAATCGCCGCCGCTGCCGCGGTCGCGTTGGTCATCTCCGGCGCCTGGCCGGTTGTGGTGCCCGTAATAATTCTCCTGTTGTTTCTCTTGTTGGGCGTTGTTCTTTACCGGGTTTTGGGAAGCCTCGCCGCGAAGAGGTATCCGGAGGTTTGAAGCGGCCCGGCGGGTGGTCAGGGTGGGGCCGGGACCCCGGAAGGTTGTGGCACGAAGGGGCGAAGGCTCCTTTCTTTTTTGCTTGTTATGCGCCGGTTCTGGGGGCGCAAAAGATTTTTCATCCCCCTTGCCAAATACCAAAATCGGTAATATATTATACTCAGTACATAATAGTACTAGATATAATAATCTACTAAGTTCAAAAGGTGGGCACATGGAAGAATCAAGAGGGACCAGAACGGAAAGGAAAAAGGAAGAAACTAGGAAAAAAATTATGGCTGTAGCTATGGATCTGTTCAACAAGCAGGGCTTCGACCAGACTACGGTGGACCAGATTGCGGCCGAAGCCGATGTGGCCAGGGGAACCGTCTTCAATCACTTTCCGGTTAAGGAAGCGATTATCGGTGAATATCTGCGTAGGGCGATAAGTGAGATTGAACCACTGGCGATCCCTTTTTATCAAGGCTTGCCTGATACCCGCTCCCGCCTGACCACGGCTTTTTTTAAATCATTGGAGTGGGCAGATTCTCACTTGAATAGGGATTTATATGAAAGATATTTCATTTACCGGATGCAAACAGCCATTCAGTCGGTAAGGGATCCGGGGATGAAGAGTGGTTTTGCACGGGTTCTGTCCCACATTATAGACCTCGGTCAGGAAGCTGGTGAGATCAGGAAGGACATATCCTCCGAGGAACTCGCCAATCATCTTGATTGGGCGTGGGCTTCCGCGATAATAGTCTGGTTGGCGCAGCCGGAGAAGTTTACGGCATACATGGGGATTGAGCGGATCGTAGACCTGTTTCTAAACGGGGCAAGATTTGGGGGACATAGAGAAAATGTAAGATAGATAAGTTGGGGAGGGGTTAGCTGTGCAAGAGGGTTCCGGGAAGTTCTTTCTCAGTTGGCCGGAAGCGTGGCAAGCCGGAGTGGAGATGGCGGGGGGGAAGGGGTGGAACCTGGCCAGGCTGGTGCGGTATGGTTTCAATGTTCCTGCCGGCGGAGTGCTTGTAGTCGGAGCCTATCAGCGCTTTTGGGAGGAAAACAACCTGCGGGAAGACACAGTCGATGTGGGGCGGTATGTTACTGTCGATAACGCCGGAGCAGCGGAGACTGAGTTCAAGCTCTCCCGCCTCAGAGAAAGAATTCAGGGCGGCCGGGTTGCCGGGCCGGTTCAGGAAGAGCTGTTCGCCGGACTGGAGGCGGCCGGCATCCTTGACCAACCGGTGGCCGTCCGCTCTTCGGCTTCCGCCGAGGACACCCCGGGAACCTCTTTTGCAGGGATCCATGAGTCCTTTCTCAACGTCCGGGGACGGGACGACATTCTGAGTGCCGTCAAGGGCTGTTACGCTTCTCTTTGGACTTCCCGGGCCGTCGCCTACCGGCGGAAGATGAAAATCGCCGATGACGCAGTGCTGCCCGCGGTGGTAATCATGGCCATGGTGGAGGCCGTGGCCGCCGGGGTGGCTTTCACCTGCGACCCCCGCACGGGGCGGCGCGACCTCGTGGTAATAAGCGCCAACTTCGGTTTGGGGGAAAGTGTGGTCAGCGGGGCCGTCGAGCCCGACGAATATAGGGTGAATCACCTGTGGGAGATTGCGGAGGTTAAAGTCGGCCGCAAGGAAGGCCGGACCGTGACCCAGCCGGAAGGGGGAACCGGGTTCGTCCGGGCGGCGTCCCCGGCAGGGCAGGTCTTGTCCCGTCCGGACATAACCAGGCTCGGTCGCTTGGTCCTGCGGGTCTTCGATGCCTTCGGGTGCGGCGAGGAACACCAGGACGTCGAATGGGTGTTTGACGGCAATAGTTTTGTAGTGGTCCAGGCCAGACCGGTGACGGTGCTACCCCGCTACACTGTACCCGCACTGAGGAACCAGCCGGATATCTGGTCCAACGCCAACTTCCGGGACGTCATACCCATGGTGCAGTCCACCCTCGGCTGGAGTCTGATCAGAATCGCCCTCGAAGACATGCTTTTTGCCGTCTTTCGGGCGACCGGCTACCGGGTACCCGGTGGTCTCCGGGGAGTCAGACTGTTTGGCGGCCGGGCCTACATGAACCTGTCGCTACAGCAATGGCTTTTCTACGACTCCTTTGGCTTTTCTCCCCGGATGACAAATGAGGCTATTGGAGGACACCAGCCGGAGATTGATATTAACGAGTTGAGAACTGGTTTGGGGGTGAGATTGGCCAGATCCTTGCGCTATTTCAAACTGATAATGGCTACGCAAAAAACCCGGAACAAGGCCAGGAAATCCTTTG
>DATKUX010000137.1:0-11141 GCA_035530395.1 Spirochaetia bacterium | reverse complement strand
GGGGGCTGGACTTGAACCAGCGACCTTCGGGTTATGAGCCCGACGAGCTACCAGCTGCTCTACCCCGCGTTGGCTGGATTTATATTTTCGCCGCACGGAGAGAATCTCCTTCCGGCGAACAAAACTGCCGACCTTAAGCCTGGCATTAAGACGGTAGCGGCGCAGGGACTCGAACCCCGGACACTGCGGCTGTAAACCGCATGCCCCTTCCAGCTGAGACTCACCTAGCCCATAACCGGGATTGAACCGATGACCTTATCCTTACCAAGGATACGCTCTACGACTGAGCTATACAGGCATGGTTGCGGGGGCTGGACTTGAACCAGCGACCTTCGGGTTATGAGCCCGACGAGCTACCAGCTGCTCTACCCCGCGTTGGCTGGATTTATATTTTCGCCGCACGGAGAGAATCTCCTTCCGGCGAACAAAACTGCCGACCTTAAGCCGGCATAAAAATGGTAGCGGCGCAGGGACTCGAACCCCGGACACTGCGGGTATGAACCGCATGCTCTAACCAGCTGAGCTACGCCGCCAGGTCTGGAGCCCATAACCGGAATTGAACCGGTGACCTTATCCTTACCAAGGATACGCTCTGCCGACTGAGCTATATGGGCATGGTTGCGGGGGCTGGACTTGAACCAGCGACCTTCGGGTTATGAGCCCGACGAGCTACCAGCTGCTCTACCCCGCGTTGCAAAGTTATTATAGCACACCCGGCGGCCAATGGCAAATCCTTTCGTCCAGATGCCGAAGTAAATGTCCGGGGTTCGGCCGGGAGGGCCGGCGAACTGGGAACGAAGGGCACTCCCAGGGCTTTCGGTCGAGGGTGTTCCGGATCTCCCGACTTGGTCCTTTAGTGCCGGTTGGCGGGCTGAGGCAAGGAAGCTGAAAATAGCAGGCGGACATTTTCACCGTCTACGGCGCACGGCCCACCAGAACAAGGGCACCTAAATTCGTACATAATTCGTACCATAGTTCGTACCCGCAGGCCGCGCCGCTGTAGCAAATTCGTTAAATTCGTTAACCTACTCTCTTTTATGTGGTCACTGGTTAAGGGCCACCCATGTTCCTACCGGGGCGGCAGTCCTTCACCAGGCCCCTGCTACTACTACCAGGCCCGGCCCCTCGACCGCCGGCCCGCGTCAACCAGGATCGGCAACGGACCCCCTCCATGCAAGTACCCTTAACCGCCCGAGAGACCAGCGCCGTTATTGGGCTTCTTTTGCGCTTCGCCAGCTGGGAGCGACGAAAAGGCGGCAGGTAGGGTTAAGGTACCTGCCCGACAGGCGGGCCCGGTTCTTGCGGTCACGTTCTTCCCGGGAGGACCGCCGGCAGTGCTCCACCAGGGGAGACCGCAGTTAGCCCGGAAGAACCATGCCTCGGTGATAAGATGGACCCCGGGCCGGCCGCATCATTACCGGGGATGCAGGGCCCGGGGTGAATAGCCCGGTAGTAAAAAATAGTTCGCCAGCATATTGACACGTATAATTTACACGTATACAATAACACGCAAGAGGTGAGTGCCGTGAAGCAATACAGTTCCCGGGAGGTAATGCAAATACTTATAGCCGATGGATGGAAGTTAGTTAGGACAGCGGGCAGTCACCATCAGTTTACGCACCCGACAAAGAAAGGAACCGTAACGGTCCCGCACCCCAAGAAAATGATACCGGTTAAAACGGCAAGAAGCATATTTAGTCAAGCGGGTATAAAAATCTAGAAAAGAGGAGGACAATAAAAATGGCTAAAGAGAGGTACGTATATCCCGCAATTTTTGACTACGCTGATGACGGTATCTCTATCGAATTTCCGGATCTTCCCGGCTGTTTGACCTGCGGCGACACCGACGAAGAAGCGTTTGCCATGGCAAAAGAGGCAATGGCCCTCCACCTTTGGGGGATGGAAGAAGATGGTGACCAGATTCCTGAGCCCACTCCTACGTTTAAGATACAGGCGGACCCAAATCAAGCAGTAGTTTTAATTGAGGTATGGATGCCTGCTTTTCGAGATACCATGGCAGAAAAGGCAATTAAGAAGACCCTCACCATTCCTAAATGGCTAAATGACATGGCAGAGCAAAAGAAGGTCAATTTCTCCCACCTTCTTCAGTCGGCACTAAAAAGTCATCTTGGCGTAGTAGATTATGGCCAAGTAATCCAAAGAGACAAACAAGCACCGTGACTTTCAAGAAGCCTCACCCTCCGGGGTGGGGTTTATTTTTCATCGGCCACAAACTAATGATGGTCCGAAGCTGGCAGCCGCCTCGATCACCGGCACGGCTTGGCCGGCAGACAGATGGCCCCCCGGACCCGGCCAGGACTTTTTCCGCACCCGTCAGCCCTACAGCCATGCCTTATTCCGCTTATTCCGCAAGTCACTTTATATGCACAAGCCTTTTCCTGGAGGTCCAGCAGGTGTTCCACCAGAGCCCGGGTAACGGTCAGGCCGCTTCGCCCCCCTTGATCACCGGCCGGCATCGGCCCCTGCAACGCGGAGAACCGGTCAGGGGAAAAGGGCAGGGGGCCCCTCCATGCAAGTACCCTTAACCGCCCGAGAGACCCGCGCCGTTACTGGGCTTCTTTTGCGCTTCGCCAGCTGGGAGCAACGAAAAGGCGGCACACTTTCACCGCTTGGGCATCCGGCGGCCACGTTGATCCTACGGGCCGGGGTGCCGGTAAAGGACGTGGTGGCCATGCTCGGACATTCGGCCACGGTTTACGCGGACATATACGGTCATGCCACCCCGGCTGGCGGCAAGGAAGCGGCTCAAAGGGTGGCCGTCAAAACAAACCTTAAAACCCATTGTGACTCATGACCTAATCGCAAAAACAAGAAAAATGGAAGGAGGCTTCCAAACCCGGAAGCCTCCTCTTTATTGACTTTTCTGGAGCCGACGGCCGGACTCGAACCGGCAACCTGCTGATTACAAATCAGCTGCTCGACCGTTGAGCTACGTCGGCCTGCTCTCTAAAGGATAGACGTGTTCCGCACCTACAAATATTTTACCGCGGCCGCCCCACCCTGTCAATACGCCGGCAGACGCACCTCTCCCCGCCTTTTAGGCCTCGCGCCTTTCCAGGTAACGCTCCAGTTTGCGCTTGACCCTCTGCAGGGCGTTGTCAATGGACTTGACGTGCCGTTTCAGGTCTTCGGCAATCTCCTGGTAGGACTTGCCTTCCAGGTAAGACATCAATACTTTCCACTCCAGAGAACTCAGGATCTCTCCCATTTTCCCCTCGATATCGTCAAACTCCTCGCGGCTGATAATCAACTCCTCCGGGTCTGTTATCTTGGACCCGGGAAGGACATCCAGCAGGGTGCGGTCGGAATCCTCGTCATAAATGGGTCTGTTCAGCGAAACGTAGGAGTTGAGGGGGATGTGTTTCTGACGGGTTGCCGTCTTGATAGCGGTAATAATCTGTCGGGTGATACACAACTCGGCAAATGCGCGGAAAGACGACAGCTTATCCAGGCGGAAATCGCGGATGGCCTTATAAAGGCCGATCATCCCTTCCTGGACAATGTCTTCCTTATCCGCCCCGATCAGGAAGTAGGAACGAGCCTTGGCACGCACAAAATTCTTGTACTTGTTGATCAGGTACTCGAGAGCAATCGCGTCTCCTTCCCGGGCAAACTCAACAACTTCCTCGTCCACCATAATGTGGTAGGAATTAAGAGCCACTGCCTCGGCGTGCGCGCTCACACTCACACTATCCCTCCCGTTCGACAACGGCGATTTTTTGAAGTGCTCAAAGGAAAAACCAATAATCTTGCCGGGTGCCGCCTGTAAGTGCCTAACGTACCTGAGCTTGCGGGGGGACCTCTCCCTTCTTAGCTCCGTCCTTTCCTTCCTCTTGTGACCCTGCATGACATCGACCTCACCATTGACACAAAAATAGCCCTGCCCGTTACCGCAGTCAAAGTGCCGGGAGTTACCCCGGACCAAGTTTTCTCAACAGAACGGGTGAGGCATAAATTGAGACTCTCCTCAATGATGCCGGTTGTCCCACTTCTCACTATTATAATGGACGGCAACTGACTAGTCAAGACGAAAATAATCCAAGCCACGGCCAGGAAAACCGTCACTCCGTTATAGAAAAAAAGCCAGAAAACCTGCGGGGCTTGCCCCCAGGATGAATGGCTCATCTTTCGAGCCTGGAAACTCCCAAAACCGTCCAGAAAGTCTCCTCGCTGCAGAGAGGAGATAAAAGGTGTAAATTTCTTAACGAGGAATACCTTGGGCATATTGACAATGCCACCTACGCGATATATCATAGTATTAGCTTCTTGACAATCGGTATGGGGTTGTGGCAGGTCAACGGGCTGCTCGACCCGCCTAACGGCGGGTGCCCGAATCGATTCCCAAAAGACGGTCCCCATACAGGGAGTTTGACTTCGCTTCCTTATCCGCAAGGATAGAAGGCGTACGCTAATGTGGCCAGCGGGCCGCTTGTATGCCAGGGTTCCTTCCCCTGTGGTGCGTACCTAACCCCAAAGCCCACGGGTGTACGGGTTTGGCGAAACCATATGAAGAACCCACGAGGGCTTGCCCCGTGGAGAAGTCAGGTCTTCTTCCTTCTCAGGCTTTCCAGGATGCTCCTCACCGGTTCAAGCAAATAGTTTTCCAGGTATCTATCCGCAGGTTTGCCCCCGGACACACGGCTCTGCGCCTCTTCTCTCACCCGCCTAATGTCCTCTTTTAACTCGAGGGGCGTAACGCGAAAGGCGCCCCGGCCGAAAGAAACCATCTGCTCGCAGGCGTCGGCGGTGACTACGAACAGGCGGCCCGGGGGCAGCCGGCCGGACAGGCGCTCGATGAAGGAGTCGGCGGTTTCACCCTCGCGGGTGTAGACCACCGTCACCCCCTCCATCTCTTCCACGTGCCCGGTTCCGTGCCGGACGTGGTGAGCATCGAACACCACCATCACCTGCATGCCGGACAGGATGCCGTACTCCGCCAGCCCCCCCAGCAATTTGTCCCGGGCATGCTCCAATGGCAGCCCCTTTAAATCGGGCCAGGAGTAGATAACGTTGTAGCCGTCCACCAGGAGGTATTCGGGGTCATTCAACGAGTCTGCCTCCTCTGGCGAACCGCCTCGAAGGCCAGGAGGGCAGCCGCCACCGAGGCATTCAGGGAAGAGATGCGGCCGGCCATGGGTATGCTGACCAGGAGGTCACAACGCTCCCGGACCAGACGGCCCAGACCCTTGTCCTCGCCGCCGATCACCAGGGCCACCGGCCCGGTCAAGTCGGCTTGCCAGAACGGGAGGGGGGCATCACCTGCGGCCCCCACCACCATGAATCCTTCCGTCCGCAGGACGGGCAGGGTGGCGGGAATGCCGGCCACCCGGACCACCGGTACATAGCTGACGGCACCAGCCGAAACCTTGGCTACGGCGGGGGTGAGACCGACCGAGCGGTGACGCGGGATTATCACCCCCTGCACCCCCGCCGCGTCGGCGGTGCGCAGAACCGCCCCCAGGTTGTGGGGGTCGCTCAGGCCGTCCAGGACAAACAGCAGGCCTGGTGCGGCCAGGCCCGCCAGCAGATCGTCCAGCGAATCCACATAGGGAGTGGCGGCCAGACGGGCCACCACTCCCTGGTGGGTAATCCCGGGCACCAGGGCATCCAGCCTTTCCCGGGCCACCACCTGCAGGGGGATATGGCGCTCCCCGGCTATCAGCTTGATTTCCCGGAGCAATGCCGAACCTTGTGCCACCCATATCTTGTCCACTGGCCGGCCGGCCTGGATGGCCTCCCGCACCGGGTTTTTCCCTCCAACAAATTGGGACAACTGGTCCTCCACCGCCTACTCCCCGCCCTCTGAAGCATAGCGGCGCCGTACTTCGGCAAGCCGGCCGCATGTCATCTCGCCCTCCGGACAAGCTCCTCCCACACAGGCCGGCCCGGCCCCGTCAAAGAGACGCGGGGCGGCCGCTCGCGCCAGTTCCAGCATTTTGTCCGCGAGGTCCCGGATTTCCCACTGCGCCCGCTGACACAGGCGCAACCGGAAGAAATGGCGCAGTTCGCGGGCGTTCATGGTCACAACCAGACTCGTGGCGGCAGCATTAGGCAGCACGTAGCGGGCGTCCTCGTAAGTAGAACGCCCGCCGCCCAGAGCCTCCACCCAATAGTTGTACCACTCCTGCATTTTCTCCATCTGCGCCGCAAACTCGGCTACGTAGGCCGGCCCCATGGCCTGGATGGATTGCGGCACAACGTAGGAGAAAACGCCGTCCGGGTGTGATCTTCCCGTTTCCCCTACGTACCGCTGGCTCCGCACGCTGAAGGAGGCAATCCGGTGCCTGGTGACCTGGGCCAGAAGGCTCCGCGATACGCCCTCGACACCGAAAGTGAAAACAGCGTGTTCCAGAGGCGAGTGGTGTCCCATGCGGGCCAACCGCCCGACCCAATCGCCTTCTTCATCCACGGTGGCGGCAATTTCCTCTATAGTCCTTGCCGAATAACAAACACGGGCGGCCGTGGCCAGCAGTTCCTCTGCCCCGGCCGTATGCCGCAAAAGCGTCACCTTAATGTCCACGGCACCCATCAGGACCGCACCTCCAGCGACCAAATCAGATCCATGATCTCTTCCAGGCGTGCGTGCTCCCCCTTCAGGTAGAGGCAGCCGAGCAAGGTTTCCAGAGCGGTACTGTGCCGATAGTCGGCTACACTCACTCCCTGAGGCACCCCGCTCGAGCGGGCGTTGCGACCACGCCGCACCAGATCCTTTTCCTCTTCGTTTAGCCTGTCCATCAATTGGTCTAAACAAGCGGCCTGACTGGGAGCCCTTACCCGGGCCACCGCCTCCCGGTGCAGATCGCCCACCTTGGCCAACCCTGTTTCCACCAGACGCACCCTGACCCCGAGTTCGAAGACAGCATCACCCACGTAAGCCATTACGAGGGGGGAAAGCTCATTGACGTTCAATTTGACCCTGCCTCTTCCAGCGCACCCCGTCCGGGGTATCTTCCAGGATGATACCCAGCTCCTTCAGCCCGTTCCTAACCTGGTCGGCGGTAGCCCAGTCCCTTCGGCTACGGGCCTTTTCCCGCACATCCAGGAGGAGGGATAAAAGCTGTTCCGAGTCCGAATCCGCACAGGCCTGCCGCACGACGATCCGGCCGGAATCGTCCACCGGAAAGATGCCCAGCACTTCGTTCATGGTGTGGAAAAGCTCTCCGGCGCGGTAGAGATAAGCCCGCTCACCGGCCGAAAAGCGGCAGCCCCGGTGCTCATGCAAAGAGGCATTAACGGCGTGGGCCAGGTCGAACTGCACGGAGACAGCCGCGGCCGTGTTGAAGTCGTCGTCCATGGCCGTCTCGAAGGCCTGCCGGAACGAATCCAATTCTATCCCGGCATCCCCGGAAGCCGGACCATCCCCTGACACCTGATCACCCAGCGCCTCATACAAAAGACCTATGCTGTTCTTCAGGCGGGCCAAGCCCCGGGAACAGGACTCCATAACATCCAGGTCGAAATCCAGCGGGCTGCGGTAGTGGGTAGAAAGCAAAAAGAAACGGATTACCTCGCCCGAAAACCTTCCCAGTAAATCGCGGACAAGGAAAAAGTTGCCCAGTGATTTGGACATCTTCTCCTGGTTCACGGTAATGAAGCCATTGTGCATCCAGTAGCGGACGAAAGGCCTTTCCAGGGCGGCCTCGCTCTGGGCCAACTCGTTTTCGTGGTGGGGGAAGATGAGGTCTGAGCCACCTCCGTGGATGTCGAAGCTCTCACCCAGGTACTTCAAAGACATGGCCGAACATTCGATGTGCCAGCCGGGCCTCCCCTTGCCCCAGGGACTGTCCCAGGCCGGTTCCCCGGGCTTGGCCGCCTTCCACAGGGCAAAGTCCAGCGGATCGCGTTTCCGTGGATCTATCTCCACCCGGGCCCCGGACAGCAAATCGTCCACGCTGCGTCCGGAGAGTTTGCCGTAGCCGGCGAAGCTGCGCACCGCGAAAAGGACGTCCCCGTCCACCTGGTAGGCCTTCCCCTTTTCCATGAGTATACTAACCAGATCAATGATCTCGGGAATATGGCCCGACACCCGCGGGTGCAGAGCGGCCGGCCGCACGCCCAGCTCCCGCACATCGTGAAAATACTCGTTGACATAACGGTCGGCCAGCGCCCGGGGATCCTCACCCTCCTCCCGGGCCCGGTTGATTATCTTGTCGTCCACGTCCGTAAAATTCTGGACAAACGTCACCGCATAGTTACGGTAGGCAAAATACCGCCGGACGGTGTCGAAAAAAACCAACGGACGGGCGTTGCCCAGATGGATGTAGTTATAGGTGGTGGGGCCGCACACGTACATGGCCACCCGGCCCGCTTCCCGCGGCACGAACTCTTCCTTGCGGCGCGTCAGGGTATTGAAAAGGCAAATCGTCATAAATTAATCTCCCCCGGCTCCCTCAAACCGAACCAGCCCGCCTGGCACCGGTCCGCTGTTCCATCTCCAGCAGTCGCTGCTCCAGTTCCTCTATCCTCCGGCCCATGGCGTTGATCGTCTCCGCCACCGGGTCCGGCAACTGGTCGTGCCGCAGGTCGATCTCCTCACCGACCCGGCGCCCGTCCCGAATTACCTCCCGGCCCGGCACGCCAACCACCGTACTGTTGGGCGCCACCGGCCTCAATACCACCGAGCCGGCCCCGATCTTGGAGCCGGCCCCCACCTCGAAGGAACCCAGGATCTTGGCTCCGGCGCTAATCACCACATTGTCGCCGATGGTGGGGTGCCGCTTGCCTTTCTCCTTGCCGGTGCCCCCCAGGGTGACTCCCTGGTACAGGGTGACATTGTTGCCGATGACCGTAGTTTCCCCGATTACCACGCCGGCCCCGTGATCGATGAAGAATCCTGCACCGATATGGGCCCCGGGGTGAATCTCGATCTGGGTGAGAAAGCGGTTGATCTGCGACAGCAGCCGGGCGATGGTGAAAAAGCGCCTTTGATAGAAAAAGTGCGCCAGCCGATGCATCTGGATGGCGTGAAAGCCCGGGTAACAGAGAAATACCTCCAGGGGACCCCTGGCTGCCGGATCCCTTTCCTGCACCACCCGTATGTCACGCTTGAGGCGCTCAAACACCGCCCTCACCACCCGGTGATGATTTTCTATGTAGGCGAGAAAACTCTTTTCCACGGATATTATATCATCCGGCCCCCGGAGGGGCAACCAGGGACGGGCCGCTAGTCGCGGCGACAAGCATTTTCTGGTTTCTGCCATTCCCCTTTTGACAGGGCCTGAGGTGTGTACTATAGTCATAATACACTAGTATTGACATAAAGGAGCAGCAGGCAGTTGTGGCTGAGGGTTGAACCGGGACGGGGCGTACCGATTTACGTCCAACTGATGGAACAGATCCGCCTCGCCGTAGCCGGGGGTCTCCTGGCGGCGGGCGAGCAGCTTCCGCCCGTGCGCGAACTGGCAGCCCAACTGGCGGTTAACCCCAATACGGTCGCCAAGGTCTATCAGGAGCTGGAGCGGGAAGGTGTAATTGTCACACGGAGGGGCAAAGGAACTTTTGTGGCGGCCGGCTCTCCGCAATTAGAGAAGAAAGATCGCCGCAAGCGGCTGGCCTTGGCCGTGGAGAGGCTTCTGGCCGAAGCCTACCACCTCGGTTGCCGACCGGACGAGGTATTGGAAGCGGTGCGGGCCGGGATCGAGAATCTGCCCGGTCCGGAAGGAAAGGAGCTGGAGAAGTAACTTGTCGATACCCGATTACGACATGGCTGTCCAAACCCGGGGTCTAACAAAGGTCTTCAAAGGCCAGACCGCCTTGCAAGACCTGGACTTGGAAGTGCCGCGAGGCGGTGTCTTCGCCCTCCTGGGCCCCAACAGCGCCGGCAAAACCACCACCATCAAGCTGCTCATGAACCTCTTGCAGCCTACTTCCGGTGAAATGAAAGTACTGGGCCTGGATCCCGTCCAACAGGGGGTGGCAGTAAGATCACGAACCGGCTACCAGCCGGAAACCGGCCAGATGCCGGAATACGCCCGGGTTGGGGATTTGCTGGAACTCTGCCGCTCCCTGTACCCCAACTGGAACGTCCACAAGGTCGAAACCTACCGGCGGGAATTCGAACTGGATCTCAAATCGTTCGTCAAGCAACTGTCCAAGGGCAAGGTGACCCTGCTGGCCCTGCTCCTGGCTCTGGGTCCAGAGCCCGACCTTCTCCTCCTGGATGAGCCGGGCACCGGTCTCGACCCCCTGCGCAGGCGCCAGGTAATCAAACTCCTGGTGGACGAGGTGGCCGGCGAGGGACGGACCATCTTCCTCTCCTCCCACAACCTGCCGGACGTGGAGAGGTTGGCTGACCGGGTGGGTTTTCTCAACCGTGGCCGCCTGATCCTCTCCCGCCCGCTGGATCAACTGCTCGCGGAAGAGAAGAAAATATGGGTGGTTTGTCCCGAGGGGATACCCGGTGACCTGGCCGATTGGCCGGGCGTACGGCGCATTGAGCGGGAAAACGGCCGGACGGTGCTGGTGGTTTCCGGTCAGGTGGAGGAGATTGCAGAAAAGCTCCGTTCCCTGGACCGGGTAACCTTCGAGATACTGGACCAGACCCTGGAGGATATTTTCATCACCTATGCGGAGGAACAGGAGCATGCCACACCGTGACATAGACGCCGACGCCAAAGAAAGATGGCTCGACCCCGGGTTGCTGCGCTGGATATGGTTGCGGTACAGGTGGGTCTACCTCGGTTGTGCACTAGCCGTAGTCGCTCTTATGACGTTACCTGGCGCCGAACCCTCGGGCTCGCCAAGCAACACCTTCATCGTCATCGGGATGTGTGCGGCCCTCTTTGGCGGAGTTTTTGTCGTCGGAAAACAGCTTGAAGACGGAACAGTAGCCTTCCTCACCGCCCGGCCGGTGTCCCGCCGTCAGATCTTCAACACCCTGGTGTTGGCCGGTCTCGTTCCCTGGCTGCTTTTTCTGCTGTCCCCGGCCCCATACACCCTGGTGATAGCCCTGATCAGACCGACCCCAGCACCGGCGGTGCTTTATAGAAATTAACCCCTGAAAACCCACCCCCTCGTGGGGTGGGATGAAAGGGGCATCGCCCGCAGGGCGATATCTCTGTACAAACTTTTTGAAAAAACGTTGACGGGCGGTGGACGCGCTGGTATAATTACCCTATGGA
>DATKUX010000136.1:0-2185 GCA_035530395.1 Spirochaetia bacterium | reverse complement strand
CTTCCTGGCTCTGACGGGACACAGCCTGCGGGATTAATAGGGGGGTGATGTAATGCTGCAGATGACAAAAGCCGGTTTCCGGATGTTCCTGCGCAACAGGGGAAACCTTTTCTGGACTTTCGTCCTGCCCATAATCATGATCGTCATCTTCGGGGCGGTTTTCGGACGGCAGAGCGACACCGTGGCGGTGGGCGTGTGGGACCGCGCCGGCACCCCCCAGGCGGAGGCCGTGGTGCAGGAGCTTGCGAAGATCCCGGCCTTCAAACTCAGCGACCTGGCCGGTGACCAGGCCTTGGCCGCGGTACGGCAACAGAATGTAGCCGCCCTGGTGGAACTGCCGCCTTCTTTTGGACAGGGCAACGACACCGTCCAGGTCCTCTTCTCCGGCGGTACCGCTCCCCAGGCCAGCGGAGTTGAGGCCGCCTTGCGCCAACTGGGTATGGCCGTGACCTTGCAGCGACTGCACCTGCCGCCGGCCTTTACAGTGCAATCAACCACGGTTACCGGACCGAACCTCAATTATATAGACTTCCTGGTAGGCGGCATCATCGCCATGACTATCATGCAGGCCGGGCTCTTCGGGGTGGGTATAGGGATTGTAGAGATGCGCCAGCGCGGCGTTTTGCGCCGGTTACGGGCCACGCCGCTGTCGCCCGCCGCCTTCCTGGCCTCCCGCTTCCTGCTGTACCTGGTTATCGCTATGGCTCAGGCGGGAGTGCTGCTGGGCATTGCCATGGGCTTTTACCACGTACACTTTGCCGGCAACCCGGCCCTCTTCCTGGGGATTTGCCTGTTGGGCGCGGCTGTCTTCGTGACGCTGGGGCTGGCCATCTCAGGGCTTTCCCGTACCGTGGAGTCAGCCAACAGTATCAGTTCCGTGCTGAACTTCTTACTGATGTTCCTGTCGGGTATCTTCTGGCAGGTCAGCCTGATGCCGCAATTCTTTCAATGGATTGCCAGGGTGTCCCCTCTCACCTACTTTGCCGACGCCTTGCGCGACGTGCTGACCCTGGGGGAGGGCTTTGCCCAGGTGGGGCGACCTCTGGAGGTGCTCATGATCACGGGTATTGTGGCGGCTCTGCTGGCCTGGCGTACCTACCGCTGGGAGTGACGGCGGGTCCGGGGCGGAAGAAGCGAACTGGGCATAGTTTAAGGCAGGAAGCTCGCGGGGGGATTCGGGAGGAACGAAAGGTGCCGGGAATATGAGGATATTGGTGGATGCCGACGCCTGTCCGGTGAAGACTGTCATCATCAAGGTTGCCAAGGAACATATGCTTCCTGTGGTTATGTTCATTGATACCAGCCACCAGCTCGATGACGGCTATTCCGAGGTGGTTACGGTTGGTACACAGCGGGATGCGGTGGATATCGCTTTAATTAACCGGACACGTCGTGATGATATCGTGGTTACCCAGGATTACGGGCTTGCGGCCATGGTGCTTGGTAAGGGGGCAAGGGCCATCAACCAAAATGGGATGATCTATTCAGCCGATAACATTGACAGGCTTCTTTTGGAGCGCCACCTTTCCCAGAAAATACGCCGGGCTGGTGGGAGAACTTCGGGGCCGGCGAAGAGATCGAGGGCGGATGATGAGCAGTTCGAAGCGGCACTTCGTAGATTGATTTAGTCAATGACGGCTGGAGGTATGTTAATACCCAACAATGGTTATTAGAAATCATAGATAGCGGACCAAACACCTCTTCAGATACAATGCAATACCTCTCCAAGACGATACGAAGATATCTTTCATCCTGAGGTTCCCTCCCAAATAGATGTCATCAATCTCCTCGGTAACAGCCCCCATGCTTTGATCAATCGCATAGAATACTCCAATTTCTAGAGGACGGAGTTCCCTGCTCCTTAGTCGGCCTGCGTTCGGCAGATTGCGGTGCAACTGGGGATCCCGCTGCCATACTGCCGGCCATGCCCGCTGGTAAGGCTCCCTGCGTGAGAAAAGGGTGGCGGGGGCGGCTGCCGCAGGTAAATGGGGATTTGGGGGAACAAGTATTCGGCAGGAAATTATTGCACTTTGTCGAAACATCTGTCCCAAGCGGTATCCATTGCGAATATGTTGGCCTGTGTAGAGGATTTTGATATGATGCGCTTAAACGTAGCGTCAATAATGAGAGAGGGTGAGGAGGGTTAATAGTGACCTCCTCCCGCCACTAGAAGTGACGGGCATCT
>DATKUX010000135.1:0-18485 GCA_035530395.1 Spirochaetia bacterium | reverse complement strand
ATTTCTCGCGTTCCGGTGATACATTCCTCTACACGCTGCCTACTTGAAATTACATTTTTGAGCATAGCCATTTCCTTCACCTACCATGGGATTATTTTACCATGGCAAAAGGTTCCACGACAACCTCTTTGGCAAATATTTGGGCCGCCTTGACTCCCTATTAAAATGGGGAGGATGCGGCGGCCTTATCCTCAAAGCTTATCCAAATCGGCCAGGGCCCGTTCCGTAACCGTTTGGTAGCATTCCGCCAGCCATTCCTGAGGCTCGACCCGGTTCCACCACCAGGGCAGGGGTCCCAGCCTCTTGAGCAGGGCCGCCGCCGTTCCGGGCGGGGCAAAATGCAGTTCCAACCGGGAAAGTAAGGGGCCGGTGGACCAGAAAAGCTCCGGATCGGCGGTAAGGGCATCGCAAACGAAGCCCCCGGCAGCCCCGTCCGGCCGGTCCTCCGGCAAACCGCCCGCGCGCCGGCCCTGCAGGTCCTGCAGGAGTTCCTCCCGCTCTTTACCCCGCAACTGGAAGAGCAGGAAGGGATCGGCGTCGAACCGCCGGCCCAGGACATAGTAGACGGCGGCAATATGCTTGCAGGGATTGGCCCGGTCGGGGCAGGAACAAGTGGTCTCGATATCGCGGCTCGCGGCCGGAAAAAGAGACAGCTTGGCCTCGGCAAAGACCTCTTCGATATCCTGCGGCATCTCGCCGGCCAAGAGCCGGGCTACCAAGATGGCCCGGCCGGCCAAGGCGGTGATGACCCGGTCCCACTCCCCGCCGGACAGCGTCTTAATTTTTATGGTCACCTTGTACGGTATCCGCTGGGAACCCTGCACGTGCGCGGTAACCAGGCCCGGAGCCGTCCGCCAGCCCAGCACGTGGCCGGCCCGGGCGTCGGAACGGCCGCGGGCCGGCCGGTTGCCCCAGCCGAACGATTCCAGCACCCGGTTCCAGCGCTGTCCCCACCAGGTCTCGCTCATGTCTGAGTTAGGCCCCACCCCGAATCGCCTTCTTTCCTAATCCTCTACGGATACGCCCGCGCCCAGAGCAAAAAGCTTCCTCAATTCGGTGGTGGAAAGACCGGTCAGCCAATCCTCCCCGGCACCGATGACGCTGTTGGTCAACTGCCGTTTTTCCTCCATCAACTCGTCGATCCGCTCCTCCAGGGTGCCGCTGCAGATAAACTTATAGACAAATACGTTTTGCTTTTGACCGATGCGATAAGCGCGGTCAGTGGCCTGATCCTCCACGGCCGGGTTCCACCAGCGGTCGAAGTGGAAGACGTGGTTGGCCCGGGTCAGATTTAGGCCCACACCGCCGGCCCTGAGGGACAGAATGAGTACAGGCGGGCCGCCTTGGGCCTGGAAGCGGTCCACCAGCCGATCCCGTGCTCTCTGGGGCAAGGCGCCGTGCAGGAACGGGATTTCCTGTCCGAAATGTGATTGGAGGTGGCGACGCAGGATTTCGCCCATCTGGGCGAATTGGGTAAAGATCAGGGCGGCCTGGCCGGAGGCCAGGAGTTCCTCCGTCATTTCGGTCAGGCGGGCCAGTTTACCCGAGCGCCCCGCCGCATAATTGCCATCTCTTTGAAACTGAGCGGGATGGTTGCACACCTGCTTCAACTTGGTCATGGCGGCCAGCACCAGGCCGCGCCGCTCAATGCCTTCGGCCTCCGCGATGCGGTCCATCATGTCCTGAACCACCGCCGCGTAGAGGGTGACCTGTTCGCGGGTCAGGCTGCAGTACACCTTGCTCTCCTGTTTCTCGGGCAAGTCGGCTATGATGTGAGGATCAGTCTTCAAACGGCGGAGAATGAACGGTTGGACGATTTCCTTCAGCTTTTGGGCCTTGTGTTGATCGCCGTAGCGCTCAATGGGCAAGGCGAATTTTTCCCTGAACTCATTGGCACTGCCCAACAGGCCGGGATTGGCGAAATCCAGAATCGACCACAGTTCGGACAACCGGTTCTCCACCGGGGTACCGGTGAGGGCCAACCGGAAGCCGGCGGCCAGGCGCTTGATGCTGCGGGTCCGCGCCGCACCGGGGTTCTTGATGTTCTGGGCTTCGTCCAGGATGATGCCGGCCCAGTCCACGGCCAGCATCTTATCAATATCCCGGTGCACGATGGCGTAAGAGGTAATTACCAGGTGCCGGTCCGCGGTCAGGGCGGCGAATTCGTCCTCCGCGCTGCGTCCCGGCCCGTGGTGCACCAGCACCGAGAGACCCGGGGCAAAGCGGGCCGCCTCCCGCTCCCAGTTCCCCACCACCGAGGTGGGGCAGACCAAAAGTACCGGCCCGCCCTTGCATTCCCGTTCCACCCGGTGGAGCAGCAGCGCAAGGGCCTGGACCGTCTTGCCCAGACCCATGTCATCGGCCAAACAGGCCCCCAGCCGCCACTCCTCCAGGAACTTAAGCCAGGAAAAACCGCGGACCTGATAAGGCCTAAGCTGCCCGACAAAGCCCTCCGGCGGCGGCAGTAACGCTATTTTCCCCGTGTCCCGCAACTGCTCAAGGAGGCTGCCCAGCTCGCCGCCGGCCTCCACAACCTGCACCGGCAGGCCGGTTCTCAGCCTATCCCCGTACCCGCCGGCCGCCTTTAGGGCGTCGCGCAAGGTATGGGTGCCCTGTTTGCGTCTCCCAAGCAGGCGCAGGGTCTGTTCGATTTCCGCCGGGTCCAGCTCCACCCATTGCCCGCGTACATTCACCAGGGGAGCCTTCAGGCGCGACAACTGGCGATACTCTTCGACACTGAGGGTCTCGCCGCCGAGAGCCAGTTCCCAGTAAAAATCGACCAGGGTGTCCAAGCCCAAAAGTCCCCGCCCGACCCCCGCACTCCAGTCCTGCCTGTCCTCGTGGACCTTAATCTTCAGGCGGGCGCCTACCGCGTTTTCCGCCCGCCCTCTCTCCCGCCAGAAAGCCGGGACCTGCACGCCCAGTCCACTCTCTTCGAACAGGCCGGCCGCGTGTTTGAGAAATTGGTAGGCTTCCCCCACCGAAAGCGCACACCAAGCCGGACGAGAAGTGCTGAGCCCCGCCTCCAGCGGGGGAAACAACCGGCAGGCCACCCCCAGATCGGTCAGGAGGCGCTCCTGCGGATCCTCAAAACGCCGCTCCAGTACCGTAAGAGTACTCTTCTTTTCCCGCCAGACCGCTTCTGCCGGCACCAAAATACTGGGATCGTCCACGGCCTGCAGAAAAAAGGAGAGACGCCACTGGTCCGGTGGTCCATCCTCCGCGGGCGGCGAAAGGCGAAAACAGGTCTTGAGACCAGCCCCGGCCACCGGGGATACCAGGGGCCGGGCCCATTCCTCCAGTCTGGCCGCGAGGGATTTCAACTGCTCGGTAGGTACGTTGATCTCGCTCTGGCCGGCCACGACGGCGGCCAGCCAGCGTTCGTGGGCCAAGCCGCCGATTAAGCCGGCCAGTTCCCGTCGACGCGGGTATCCACCGGAGGTGGGTCTTTCCCGGTGGGCAGCCGCCAGATAGCTCCTGATCCGGCCGCTGCCCGCCGACTGGATAAAGCTTTCCACCAACTGCAGCGCCTCTGCCGCCTCATCCCGGACCTGGGTTTTGAGCGCTCGGCAGGCCGTCGGCATAGCCGCAGCCAAAAGGTTCAGCCGGCCGGCTTCCTCCGGCCCGGGCACAATCCGCCAGCCGGCTCGTAAATCCTCGCCCACAACAGGTAAAAAGCGCTGACGGACCAGCATTTCCTGGGTGAAACCGGCGACCTTGGCCCAATAAAGCAGGTCGGAACCGGGTAGCAGATCGGCCGGAAAGCTCCGGCCCGGCCGGCCAAGGGTCAAGAGAAGGCCGGCTGCCTCAGCCGGCGCCAGTACCAGACCTTTGACCAGCCAGGGGACCAGTTTTACTTCGGTGACTTCCCGGCCTTCCTCTTCGGCTGCCACCGGCAGGAGCGGCGACGGCAACGGCCAGCCGCCCGCCGAGGGCAACTCCAGGTAAAGCACCCGGACGGGATAGCCCACGTCATCCGGGTCGACCCCCCATTCCCGGACACCGTGACCGGCCCTCTCCGGCGGGGAAACGGTCTCCTCCTCCCCGGCCGGAGCGGTCAGGCGCAGGAGGCCGTCCCCCAGCAACCCGGGCTCCGCGGCAAAGGGATGCAGGTCCGGTTTGGGCCGGCGGCCACGCCGCCGCGTCCCCACAAACTCGTCCGGCATCTCCTCGCCCCAAACGAAAAACCCGGTCCCGTCTTCTTTCTTACGGTCGGGTAAATAACAGCCGCCGTGTAAAACGAGCACAACTCCGCCCCCGCAAGCTAGCAGATCCTGACCCGGCGTCCCTCCATAAGCAGTCGCTGCCGGGCAAAAAGGGCCACCGCCTCCGGGTAGATACGGTGCTCCTCCACCAGGATGCGGCTGGACAGGGTATCTTCGGTATCGTCGTCCAGCACCGGTACCACCGCCTGGAGGATGACCGGCCCCGTATCCATGCCCCCGTCGACAAAGTGAACGGTGCAGCCGGCGTACCTGACCCCATACTCCAGGGCCTGCCGTTGACCATGCAGGCCCGGAAAGGCCGGCAACAGGGCGGGATGAATGTTCATCACCCGGTTGGGAAAGCGTGCCAACAGGGTTTCCCCCACCAGCCGCATATAGCCGGCCAGACAGACCAAATCGACTCCGCAGCCGTCCAGGACATCGGCCGCCGCCGTCTCGTAGGCGGGCCGTCCACTAAACGCCGCCGGGTCGATATGTACCGCCGTCAGACCGTGGTTGGCCGCCCTCGTAAGAGCGTAGGCACCGGCCCGGTCCGACACCGCCGCCACCACCCGGTAGCCCCGGGCCCGCGTGATCAGGGCCTCAAGATTGGAGCCCCGCCCCGAGGCGAGGACACCCACCTTCAGTTCCGCCAAAATCCCACCCCCCGCCTGAGCAACTTTTACTTGGCGTAGCGCACGCCGGAGCCGGCCACCACCCGGCCGATCACTCCGGCGTCCTCCCCACTGCGCCGCAGCAGGGCCAATGCCTCCCCGGCCTGCTGCTCCCCGGTACCCAGTACCATGCCAATGCCCAGGTTGAAGGTACGCCGCATCTCCTCCTCGGCCACACCGCCCGCTTCCCGCAGCAGGCCGAACACCGGGGGCTCCCGCCAGGCGCCGGGCTCCAGGTACGCCCCGCACCCGGGGGGCAGCATCCGGGGAATGTTACCGGTAAGCCCCCCGCCGGTGATGTGGGCCATGCCCTTGACCAAACCCTTCGCCAGAAGCGGCGCTACCGACCGCACATAGATACGTGTCGGCGTGAGCAACTCCTCGCCCAGGGGGCGGCCCAGGGCCGGCAGTTCCGTGTGCACGTCCCAGCCGGCCCGCTCAAAGCAGATTTTCCTGACCAGCGAGTACCCGTTGGAATGCAGGCCGCTGGAAGGAAGGCCGATAAGGACGTCTCCCGGCAGCAGGCCGGAACCGTTCAGCAGGCCTTGCCGGCTCACCACGCCCACCGTAAAGCCCGCCAGATCGTATTCTCCCTCCCGGTAAAACCCCGGCATCTCGGCCGTCTCGCCGCCGATAAGCGCGCAGCCCGCCTGACGGCAGCCTTCGGCCACCCCGGCAACGATTGCCGCCACTTTTTCGGGCACCAGGCTCCCCACAGCCAGGTAGTCCAGGAAAAACAGGGGACGCGCCCCCTGCACCAGCACGTCGTTCACGCACATGGCCACCGCGTCGATGCCCACCGTGTCGTGCCGGTCCAGGAGAAAAGCTATCCTCAGCTTGGTGCCCACCCCGTCCGTGCCGGATACCAAAACCGGATCGGGATAGGTCTGTGTATCAAGAGCAAAGAGACCGCCGAAGCCGCCCAAACCCTCCAGGACCTCCGGGCCGTGAGTGACCCGCACCTTTTCCTTCATCAGTTCCACCGCCCGGTCGCCGGCGTCTATGTCCACCCCGGCCGACCGGTAGGTCAAACCCGTATCAATAGCCAATTTTTCAGCACCCGCACTCTAAACTAAACTTGCCGGCGTTCTCGCCGGGTGAAACCGCCACCGGGTACTCGCCGGAGAAGCAGGCGTGGCAGAAGGACTGCCGGCTGCCGAACACCCGCATCAGCCCCTCCATGGAGAGGTAGTGCAGACCATCCGCCCCAATAAAGCGCCTGATCTCCTCGACTTCCTTTTTGGAGGCGATCAACTCGTCCTCGTTGGAGGTATCTATGCCGTAAAAACAGGAACGCTTAACCGGCGGCGAGGAAAGGCACAGGTGCACCTCTGTGGCCCCACAGTCCCGCAGCATGGACACCAGTTTGCCGCTGGTGGTGCCGCGCACCAGGGAATCGTCCACCAGGATCACCCGCCTGCCGGCCAGCACCTCGCGAATGGGGTTCAACTTCAACCGCACCCCCAGGTCGCGCGTACCCTGATCCGGCTGGATAAAGGTCCGGCCGATGTAACGGTTTTTCATCAGGCCCTCCTCGTAGGGCAGGCCGGATTGCTCGGCAAAACCCCGCGCCGCCGCCAGGCCGGAATCCGGCACCGGTATGACCAGATCGGCCGCCACCGGATATTCCCGGGCCAGTTGCCGCCCCATTTCCCGCCGCACCAGGCTGACGTTGAAGCCGTCCATGGTGGAATCGCCGCGGGCAAAGTAAATGTACTCGAAAATGCAGTGGGCCCGGTGGCCGTCAGGTACCCCTTGTTGGGACGAAACACCGTTTTCGTCAATGACCAGGATTTCCCCCGGGGCGACATCCCGGACAAAAGTCGCGCCCACCGTATCCAGGGCGCAGGACTCGGACGCCACCACCCAGGCATCACCCCGCCGTCCCAGGACCAGCGGATGGAAGCCGAACGGGTCCCGCACCGCCACCAGCTGCGAGGCCGTCATCACCACCAGGGAATAGGCCCCTTCCAACTCCCGCATGCAGGCCGCCATGGCTCCCGGCCAACCCTGCCCGGCGTGGCGGGCCAGCAGGTTGACCACCACCTCGCTGTCGGTGGTGCTCTGAAAGACCGAACCGGCAGCGTAAAGCGACCGCCGGAGGGCGGAGGCGTTGGTCAGGTTGCCGTTGTGGGCCAGGGCCAGCATGCCCTCCCCGCAGTGAAAGACCAGCGGCTGGGCGTTGATGACCGTACTGGTGCCGGTGGTGGAATAGCGGACATGGCCGGTGGCGACATGCCCTTTGAAGGAACTCAGCCTCTCCTGGTTGAAAACTTCCGAAACCAGCCCCATGGCCTTGTGAACGGAGATGGACCGTCCATCCCCGACGGCGATGCCTGCGCTCTCCTGGCCGCGGTGCTGCAGGGCGTAAAGCCCGTAATAGGTCAGGCGCGCCACGTCCTGTCCGGGCCCCCAGATACCGAAGACGCCGCAGGCCTCCCGCGGTTTTTCGTTCTGGTCGGGATCGGTACACTCACTCACGCAATCGCCTCCCGACGTGTTTATACCACAAAATCCTTTACAGTTCGTGGCCGGTGACGCGGCGGTAAACCTCCCGGTAGGCCTCTTCCACATCCCCCAAGTCCCGCCGGAAGCGATCCTTGTCCAACTTGTCACGGGTCGCCAGATCCCAGAAACGGCAGGTGTCGGGCGAAATCTCGTCGCCCAGCAGCAGGCGGCCGTCGGCGTCCGTACCGTATTCCAGCTTGAAATCGACCAACTCAATGCCCCGGCCGGCGAAATAGCCGGTGAGGATAGCGTTGACGTCCAAGGCCGACGAGCGCATGGCCGCTAATTGGTCCTCGGTGGCCGCCCCCAGGAGGTACAGGTGGGAGGAGCACACCAGGGGATCGCCCAGGGCATCGTCTTTGTAGTACCATTCCAGGAGCGGTTCGCTTAATTTCCGGCCTTCCTCCAGGCCGAAACGCTTGGCCATGCTGCCGGCCACCACGTTCCGTATCACCACTTCCACGGGCACGATCTTCAGTGCCTTTACCACCATTTCCCGCGGCCCGGCCAGGGACACGAAATGGTTGGCCACTCCTTGCGCCGTCAAAAGTTCAAACAGGGCCGCCGAAACCTGGCAGTTGACCTCGCCCTTTTGGACGATGGTACCCCGCTTGGCCCCGTTAAAGGCGGTGGCGTCATCCTTGAATTCCACCAGGTACCGTCCGGCCTCCCCGGTAGCATAAACCCTCTTGGCCTTTCCCTCGTAAAGAAGCTCACGCCGCTGCATAATGTCTTTTCGCACCCCTTGTCTCTTTTATTTATAGTCCAAACCGGCGAAAGATCTCATCGACCCGCCGCACCGGGTAGTTGTAATCGAACAGCCCGTCCAGGTCCGCATCGCTCAGCACCCCGGCCACCCCGGGATCCTCCCGCAAGAGGTCCTTAAACTCCCGGCCGTTGCGCCAGCAGGTCATCGCGTTTCGCTGCACCAGCTCATAGGCATCTTCCCGGGTAAGACCCTTATCCACCAAAGCCAGGAGTACCCGTGGCGAAAAGACTAGGCCGTGGGTAAGCTCCAGGTTTTTCCTCATTCGTTCCGGATAGACCAGCAAATTAGCCACGATGCCGGTCAACCGGTCCAGCATATAGTCCACCAGGGTGGTGCTGTCCGGAATGATCACCCTCTCCACCGAAGAGTGGGTGATATCCCGCTCGTGCCAGAGCGCCATGTTTTCCATGGCCGCCATGGCGTTGCCCCGCACGATGCGGGCCAGACCGGCCACGCGCTCGGCGGTGATGGGATTGCGTTTATGCGGCATGGCCGAGGAGCCCTTCTGGCCGGCCTTGAAGCATTCCTCGGCCTCCAAGAGCTCGGTCCGTTGCAGAGAACGGATTTCAGTGGCGAACTTTTCGCACGAACCGGCCACCAGGGCCAGCGCCGCCATGTATTCGGCGTGCCGGTCCCGGCTCAGGACCTGGGTGGACACCGGCGCCGCCTTCAGACCGAGCCGGGCGGTCACATACTCCTCCACCCGCGGGTCGACGCTGGAATAGGTACCCACCGGACCGGACAGTTTGCCCACGCTGATGTTTTCCACCGCCCGCCGGACCCGTTCCACGTCCCTGTCCACCTCGGCCACCCAGAACAGCATCTTCAGGCCGAAGGTCACAGGCTCGGCGTGCACCCCGTGGGTGCGGCCGATCATGAGGGTGTTGCGGTGCTCCCGGGCCCGGTCCAGCAGCGCCTCGCGTAAACACGCCAGCCTCTTTAAGAGTTGCTCCCCGGCCTCCTTCATTAGAAGCGACAACGCGGTATCGACGATGTCGGAGGAAGTGAGCCCCAGGTGAATAAAGCGGGATTCGGGTCCCACATTCTCTCCCACGCAGGTCAAAAAGGCAATGACGTCGTGGTCCACCACCGCCTCGATTTCCTGGATCCTGCCCACGTCGAAGCATGCCTTCTCCCGGATGGTCCGCGCCGCTTCCCCGGGTACCTGACCCAGTTCCACCATGGCGTCCACGGCCGCCAGCTCAATGTCGAGCCACTTTTGAAACTTGTTTTGGGTCGACCAGATATGTTTCATTTCCGCCAGGGTATACCGTTCGATCAAAGGTCCGACTCCTCTCCCCGTAATATACCGGCCAAAGCGGCTCAGGCCCCGGAGGGCCGCCGTCCGCCGCTGAAGGCACCCAGCCTGAGATGGGCCTGCATAAAATACGGCAGGCCTACCCCCAGAGTAAACACGTAGATGCTGACCTGGTAGATTAACGAAAGGGCAAGTGCCGCCACCTTGGGCACCCCGAAGGGATACAGGGCGGCAAAAAAGGCCACCTGCATCACCCCGAAAGCCCCGGGTGACGAGGGAATGAGAGCGCCTAGGTTGATGAAGAGCAAGAGCAGCAGCGACGTGGTCCAGGGGTTGCCCTGGTAGGTAACGCCCCTCAAAAGGATCAACATGGAGGCCCAGTTGGCCAGCCAGGCCAGCAGGCCCAGGCCGAAAACCGATAGAGCGGTGGAACCGGACCCCACAGCCCGCAGCGGAGCCAGGAAATGTTCCAGGTGCGGGCCCACCCGGCCCAGAATCCCGCTGCCGCAAAGGCGTCCGCCGAAAATCCGCAGGAGGAAAACCCCCACCACCAGTATCAGGAGCAGGGCCAGCATGACCCCAAGGGCTTCCCGGCCCCGGGCCGGATTCAGGCCGCCCATCCCCACCACCAGGCCTCCCGCAAGCAGGAGGCCCAGAACCACTACGTCGGTGACCCGCTCAATGACCACGGTAGACAGCACCCCCGCGTAGGGGAAGCCCCGTTTGCGGGCCAGGTAGTAGGTGCGAACCAGTTCGCCGGCCCGCAACGGCAGGAGGTTGTTGGCCATATAACCCACCACCACACCGCCGAACAACGCCCCCAGGCCGGTCTCACCCATGCGTCCGGTGGTGACCCGCCACATCACCGCCCGGAAAAAGACACTCCCGCCGAAAAGAGCGACACTTCCCACGGCCCACCAGGGGTCGTAGGAACTGAAATAGGCCCAAAAATCCCGCAAATTGACGTTGTAAAAGGCCAGGGTCAGAAAGACCACGGTAACCAGCAGGCCGGCCAGCATGCCCCACTTCGATTTCACGTCTAGTGCTCCTTGAACCGGCGGCCAACGTACGCCTCAAGGCCCTCGGCGGCCAGGCGGCGGGATTTTTCCTCCACTGAAGCGGTAAGGGTACGCCTGTACTCGGCCAGTCGGGCCGCACAGCCCTCGTCCCCCAGAGACACGATCTGGGCCGCCAAAAGGGCAGCGTTAACCGCCCCGTTGATCGCCACGGTGGCTACCGGTATGCCCGGCGGCATCTGTACCGTAGCGTAAAGAGCGTCCATGCCGTTCAAGGCCCCGCTGGCCACCGGCAGGCCGATAACCGGCAATAACGTCCGGGCCGCCAGGGCTCCGGCCAAGTGAGCCGCCCCGCCGGCGGCCGCGATGAGCACCTGGATTCCCCGCCCCGCTGCGTTCCCGGCATAGGCTGCCGCCAGGTCCGGGGTACGGTGAGCCGACGCTATCACCAGTTCCCAGGCTATCCCCAGCCCCTCCAGCATCTCCACCGCGCCTTTGACTACCGGCAGGTCGGAGTCGCTCCCCACCACAATGCCGACCACAGGATCACCCAAAACCTTTCCCCCTAACAAATAATCGACATAATAAAGCCCGGGCGCGTGAAGGCTTCCGGACCGAAACCTCTCCGCCAGGGCTTTTCCCCCTCCGGTGTAGCCGACCAGCCCGGCCCCCGCTGCCGGGAAACCGGATCCTAACGGCCTGTACCGCTCGGTCCAAGCCATGCCGGCCATCCCGGACATGCGAAACCCTAGGTACACTTTCTACCCGTTTTTGACCCCAAGGGCTATTATTATGGTTTACGTGCTAATCTTACCCCAGGCACCGGGGCTTGTCAATGCGAAGCATCGCCCGCAGTTTCCCTTTTCCGGGAAGATCGCCACGCCCGACGGCTGGCCCGGGGCGGCCGGGTCTTCAACTGTACACCACCACCTTGCTTGTACCGGCCCCGAAACGGGGGTTTGATGACCGGCTTCCCTGCCGAAAAGCAAGTATAGTCAATTACCCGGCTTGCCGGTATAATGGAACTGACCGGGGAAACCGGCCAGGCCGTTTCTGCGGCCGTCCCCTGTCCGGATAGGTCGAGCTTGGAAGCAGGAGGAGTTTTGCGTGGATTATCAGGAGGTTTTGGGTCGCCTCGCCCCATGCGGTTTGGACTGCAGCCGCTGCGCCGATTATGAAGGCGGAGAGATCAAAGAACTGACCGCAAAACTCCTGGGATGTTTGGGGAACTACGGGCGGCTGGCCAGGCTCAAAGCCGGCCTGAACGCCCGGTTCGGCGGCTACAGCCAGTTTGAAGAACTCCTGGCTCACTTTTCCCAAGCATCCTGCGGCGGCTGCCGGGCTGAAAACAACCGCTGCCCGTTCAACTGCAAGATAGCAACCTGCCCCAAGGAAAAGGGCATCGATTTTTGCTGCCAGTGCCCAGAGTATCCGTGTGACGAGGGCGGTACCCAGGCGGTCGCGCCGTTCCCCGAACGCTGGCAGACGTCGACGCGGCCTGCCAACTGGAAGAGGATGAACGACCGGATGAAAGAAACCGGGGTTGTGGAGTTCTACCTGGAACAAACAAAGTTGCCGAGATATTAACGGCTAGAGGGGAGGTTCCCCCGTGCGTTTCAACCCTTTCGATCCGGCCAATCTGGCCAAAAGCCACCTGCGGGTAGACCGCCTGCGGCGGGAAAACCCGGCCCTGGACCAGGACCAGCTCACCAATCTTCTCATCACCACTACCAGCCGGTACTGCGCGCTCATCGGCGCCCTTTCCGCGTTGCCGGCCATCATCCCCGGGCTGGGTACCGCGGTGTCCGTGCTGGGCGGCGGCGCCCTGGACATTGGCTTCCTGGGCTACCTGCTGGCCCGCCTGGTGGTGGAGATAGGGTTGGTCTACGGACGCGACCCGGCCGTCACCGACTACTACAAGGAAACCCTCCTGGCCTTGGCCGTAGCCACCGGCGCCAGCGCCGTCACCAGGGGCATCGGGCGCGCCGTGGGCCAGTTATCCATGGACGTCATTTGGACTATGGCCCGCAAGGCCGTCTTCTCTTTCGGAGTACGGGCGGCGGAAGAAAATACCCTGGCCCGGCTGATTCCCCTGCTCGGACTGGTCGCGGCCGGCGGCCTGAACTACTTCCTCGCCCGGGGCATCGGCCGCAAGGTGCACGCCTATTACCGTCAAAACGACCCTGCGACGGACGACAGGGACACCAACGGACAAACTTATGACGCGGCCTTCCGGGTGGACGACTGACATCACCCGCCGGACAGCGCCCCTGCCCGGCGGTATAGACCGGCCAAGCGCTTTTCCCCGTTTTTCGGTTGCATGTTTCTCCCAACGGGGTCCGGGGTCTCCAGTCGGGACACCAGACATTGACAACACCTACCGGCATTCCGCCGGTTCCCTGCAGCCTGCGCCAACCCCCTCGGCCGGCAGCCCAATTTTGCGTCAGGGCCCGGCGCGATACAGGCGGAGTTGCCTTTCCCTTCGTCTGCCACTCCCCCGGCACTACAACTCCCATTGTCAAGATAGCCTAGCATCATTTTTTGCCATTACCATAATCAGCAAACCCGCCATGGTCAATTCCCCCCTCGCTCACCGGATGCCGCTCAGCAAGTTGCCCGGCGGCCACGGAGAATATGGCGAGTCTCTTAAAGCACGCCCAGTTCCCTCAACGAAAAAATGAAATATGGAAGGGGATCCTGCCAGAGCCAGCCGGTTTTCAACCAGAGACCGGGGAAAGCTTGGGACCGGAACACGCCCTGGTTGTCCTCCTCTTCTGACTGATACCGGCCGTCCCGGCCAAGGCGAAAGAATTCGGCCTGACGGCGGTCCGGGTCAATCAGCCAGTATTCCCTTACCCCGGCGGCTTCGTATTCGCTGTACTTGTCTTCCGGTCCCTGGTATAACTTTCGGTCGAAATGATTTCCACGACTACGTCCGGGACACCGTCAAAATAAGTATCTTTGAACCGGGGCACTTGTTCCTGGCTCACAAAGATTATATCCGGTTCTCGGCCGCAACGTAAGTGCTCAGGCAGGCGGACCAGGAAAGGCGGATCCAAAACCGTGCCGCACTGGTGGTAGCCAGCAAATCCACCCATCAACGCGACCAAAAACATTTTGATTGTTTGATGCCGTAAGGAAGCCGGGGTCAAAACAATCACCTCCCCGTCCACCCACTCCGCCCAGGTGTCCTTGTCGCACCAGTTTAAAAACTCTTCAAAACTCAGCTTGCCTGGCGGCTGGGGCCGGGAGGCTACGTACTCAACAAGCGCTTTCCGCACATCCGTCATTTCCTTTACACCTCCTCTTTCGTCCATAGTCGCATCCGTCCGTTTGACCGGATATTTCTATCCCCATGGTCCTTTTCCCGCCGACCCGCCTCTGGTGGGTAGCCCCGGGTACCCAACCCAAAACCAGAGCTTTCGCCCGGAAGTATTCTTGGTTAAAGAACACCCATTTCCCTCAAGACGGCAATTTCGGAGGGAAGGGGATCCTGCCAGAGCCAATCGGGCTTTAACCGAAAGCCGGAGAAAGCCGCGGAGTGAAAGACACCCTCCTTATCCGGAGTTTCCGGGTGGTACCGGCCGTCGGCGCCGAGGTGGAAAAAGTCGGCCTGGCGGTGGTCCGGGTCAATCAGCCAGTATTCCCTTACCCCTGCGGCTTCGTATTCGCCGTACTTAATCTCCCTGTCCCGAATACAGCTTTCGGGCGACACAATTTCTACGATTACGTCCGGAGAACCGTCGAAATAAGTTTGTTTGAACCGGGGTAATTGTTCCTGCCGGACGAAAATAATATCCGGTTCCCGGCCCCGACGTAAATGCTCGGGCAGGCGAACCATGAAGGGGGCAGTCAAAACCACACCCAACTGGTTGTGGCGGGCAAATATACCCATCACCCTGTCCAAAAAACAAAAGATAATTTGGTGCGAAAACGATGCCGGCGTCAAAATAATTACCTCCCCGTTCACCCACTCCGCCCAGGTGTCCTCGTCGCACCAGTTTAAAAACTCTTCAAAACTCAGCTTGCCTGGCGGCAGGGGCCGGGAGGCCGTGTATTCGGTGAGCGCTTCGCGCAGATTCGTCATTTCCTTTACACCCCCTCTTTTTGCCGGATTAATGAATATCCGGTAGCGTCAACAGTTGCCCGTTTTCTGCGACAAAGTTGGAGACTTACCAATAACTGCCGTTGTTTTAGCCGCCCCTTCCCGATCCGGCATTCCCTGCGCCGACGGAAAGACCACATCACCCCGCCAGAACTGACCGAACGCGTGTTCCTTTTTGAACCAATTATGTAAATACAATCTCTATCAATAACTTATCATTGTCGTGCTGCCATAGCAAGCCTTTCTTTCAACCCTCCCTACAAGGCTTTCCTACCGCAAGTTTGCAACCTTGTCCACGGGTTCTAGCGATGAATGCAGCTCACCGGCAGGATCCGCGGTGCCGTCCTGCTGCAGCCCAGGGCTCATCGCCGGCCTTAAAAATGCCGGCCGGCCAGAGTAATGATGATTCCTGTTACCATCGACCCCAGGATAAGAAAGCCGTAAGGGATCCGGTTCTTGACGGCCAGCACCGCCGTCAGGGCCAGGACCAGACCCTGCCAGACGTAAGTTACGGCTTCCTGGTTCAAGGAAATCGCCACACTGAGGATGAGAGCCACGATGACCGGCAGCACCCCGTGCATAATACCCTGGGTTACCGGGTTGGCCCGCACCTGCAGGTAGAAGCGGGCCAGAAGATACATGGCCAAAAAGGAAGGGGCAAAAACAGCCACGGTGGCCACTACCGCACCCGCCACACCGGCCGCCCGGTAGCCGATGAACGTGGCGCTGATGGCCACCGGCCCGGGAGTGATCTGACCCAGGGCAATGGCGGCGGAGAACTGTTTCAAGGTCAGCCAGTGGTATTCGTTGACGGCATATTTCTGCATGAGGGGGATCATGGCAAAACCGCCGCCGAAGCCGAACAGGCCCACCCGGAAAAAAGACCAGGCCAGTTCGGCCAGCGTTACAAGTGGCATGATTACACCCCGCCTTCGGGCTTTTTACCGGACGTCTCCCGGCGGGAGGTAAAGAAGGCCTTGCCCCCCCCGGCCAGGGCGCCGGCCAGAATGAGCCATATCGGGTCGAGGTGAAGGAAAAAGGAGGCTGCCAGGGCAGCGGCCCCCATGGCATAATAATACCAGCGGTGAGGAAATTTCTCGGTCAGCTCCCAGGCCACGGCCAACATCAGCCCCACCACGCCGGCGGTAAGTCCCTCCAGGGCACCCCGGACCACGGGCACCCCCTCCCAGGCCAAAAGGGCCCCGGCCAGGAGCAGGATAAGGAGAAAGGAAGGCATGATCAGGGCTCCGGTGGCCAGAAGCATGGTGCGCACCCCCCCCAGCCGGTAGGCTATAACCGCCAGCAGGTTCACAGTCAGGGCACCGGGCGCCAGTTCGGCCAGGGACAGCATGTTGTCATAGCGCTGCTCATTCAGCCAGCCGCGCCTGGTCACCAGTTCGTCGTGAATAAGCGTCATCACTGCGTAGCCGCCGCCGAACCCCACCGTACCTATTTTCAGGTATACGCGGGCCACCTCCCGCCAACCGGGCACCGGTGAGCCTGCGGGTTCCTCAGCCGGACCAGGCTTCATCACGATCCTTCTACGCTGCCTTCCTCCAACACGGCCCGGGCATCTAGCACCAGGACCCCTTCCCGGTAGGCCGTTACGGGGTTTAGATCCATTTCCACCAGGTTGGGCGTTTGCTCCACCAGGGCGGAAACGGCCAGGATGAGCCGCACCAGGGCTCCGGTGTCGACCGGGGGCAGGTTGCGAAAGCCGGTTAACAGTTTCTGGCCCCTGATGGAGGAAAACAAGCTACGGGCCGCCGCCTCCTCCAGGGGCAGCAGCCGGAAGGCCACGTCGCGGTACAGTTCGGCAAAAAAACCGCCGGGCCCGAAGGCCAGTACCGGACCGAACTGAGCGTCCCGAAAAACTCCGATGATCAGTTCCGCCCCCGGCGGGGCCATGGGCTGGACCGTGACGCCCCCCTGCGGATCATCCCGGACTAAGTCTCTTAAGGTTGTGAAGGAGCGGCGCACCGCCTCGTCCCCGGTGATGTTGAGGTGCACCCCTCCGGCCTCCGACTTGTGCAGGGCCAGTTCCGAGCGGACCTTGAGCACCACCGGGTAGCCGAAGGCGCTGGCGCAGGCCACCGCTTCCTCACTGTCCCGGCAAAGCCGGGTAGGGTTGACCGGTATGCCGGCCCGGCCCAGCCAGTCCTTGGCTTCGTCCTCCAAAAGAATCTTCCTGCCTGCCAACTCAGTTCCCCCCCTTCCCGAACCACATCAAGGCATCGGCCGCGCAGGCCGCTTCCTCCAACGAGTTGTACACGGGCACCCCGGCGGCCGCCAGCACGTCCTGCTCCTCCCGGATACCGGCCAAGGTCGAAATGTAGCAGGCGACCAGGGGTTTGACACCGGCCAGGGCGGCCAGTTGCCGGCTGGGAAAAGGCCAGTTGGGATGCAGGCAAAACACCACCAGCACCAGGTCAAAGGCCGGATCCGCCTGCACGACGGCGGTCAACTCGCCGATCACGTCCGGGCTGAGACCAGTTCCGGCGGCATCCAGCGGGTTTTTGATCACCACCGGAGGGTTCTCCCCCATGACCTTCTTGACAGCGGTCTCCGTCTCCGGAGAGAAAGGGGGAAACACGGCTCCGCCAGCCGTCAAACGATCCACCAGCACGATGCCGGGACCGGCGGTATGGGTAACCACGGCCACCCGGGTACCGTGCGCCAGCGGGGCGGTCGTCACCGCCTTCAAGGCCGTGATCACCTGGTCCGCGTTGTTAACGGTATATAACCCGTACTGGCGGCAGGCATCCAGGTAAAGCCGGTGACTGCCGACCATGCTCCCGGTGTGGGTGAGAGCGGCGTACGCGGCGGCCTCACCCTCACCGGCCTTGTAGACGACCACCGGTTTGACCCGGTTGATCCGTCCAGCCAGTTGTACCAGTTGACGGGCCTCATCCACCCCCTCCAGGAAAAGGCCGATGGCCCGGGTGCCGGGGTCGTCCCCCAGGTAGGCCAGATAGTCGGCCACGTCCAGCACGCTCCGGTTGCCGACCACCACGAACTTGTTGATCCCCAGCCCTTGGTCCACGGCCTTGTAAAGCATGGTCAGACCCATGCCGCCGCTCTGGCTGATCAGGGAGACACCGCCGCCGGCCAGACGCAGCGGGTAAAAAGTAGCGTAGAGGTTTGCGCAGGTGTTGATCATCCCCAGGGTATTGGGGCCTACCAGGGCGATGCCGAAACGCCGGGCCACCGCTACCAGTTCAGCCTCCAGTTGCGCACCGGCCGGACCGGTCTCCTTGAAACCCCCGGCAAGGCAAACGGCCGCTCGCACGCCGCAGCGACCGCACTCCTCCAGGGCGGCTACCGTCGCCCGCTCGTTCAAGGCTATCACCGCAAGATCCGGTGCGGCCGGAACCTCCCGCAGCGAGGGGTAGACCTTGAGCCCCTGCAACTCGGTCAGGCGGGGATGCACCGGGTAGATCTCCCCGGTAAAGCCTCCGTAAATAAGGCTGGCCAGGATGTTGTAGCCCACCCGCCCCACTTCGGCGGTGGCCCCCAGCACCGCGACGCTGCGTGGGCTGAAAAGGGCGGACAGATTGGACGTTTGTCCCATAATACTCAACATACCTCTTTCTTGATTCAAGTGTCCAAGATATTCTGCCGGTGGACGTGATTATCCTGCCCGATCCGACCTTTTTGACGGGTACCCGACGAAAAAGGGGAGCGCCTGCGCTCCCCTCCCCACCATACGTTTCGTCGCCACCCCGTTTCTCAAGGCATGGTCTGGCTCCCCGTACCCGCACCGGACGGAGCCATCTTTTGGCCTGCGGGCTGGCCCTGATTCTCTGGGTAATTTTCCGGGCCGCCGGACATGGTGGAACTGCGGGAACTGTCGGAGTCCCCGGAATTATCGGAGTGGGAACTGTTGGAACCACCGCCCCAAAGCCTTTCCCTCAGCCTTTGCATCCAAGAGGAGAACTGCGAAGTCTTCG
>DATKUX010000134.1:0-3766 GCA_035530395.1 Spirochaetia bacterium | reverse complement strand
CCTGCCCGTTTTCCACCGCGGCGGTGAAGTTGATTACTTCCACTCCGGTGATGTTCTTCATGGAACGGCCGGCTTCGCTTACCGCGTTCTGTACGGCGCTACGCCATCCCTCGGCGGACTGCCCGATCACCTCGGTTACCTTGACCTGCATTTACCATCATCCCCCTCTCGTGTAACATTAATGTCTATTATGGATAGATGCAGACCTATTTATGCGGCAAAAAAAAACCGCCCCCCGGCGGCTTTAGGAATGCGTTGTTTGGTTCTACCCGGAAGGCCTCTCCCCAAGTACTTCCCGCAGCTTGCCGAGGGCCTGCCTTTCCAGGCGGGATACCTGGACCTGGGACAGACCCAGCCGGGCGGCCACCTCCGCCTGGGTCCGGTCTTCAAAGAACCGCGCCCGGAGGATCAGGCGGTCTCTCTCGGGCAGTTCCTGTAACAACTCCGCCAGGGCGATGGTTTCCAGCCAGGAACTTTCCCGCTCTTCGCCCCGCAACTGGTCCAGGATATACACCGGATCCCCGTCTTCGGAGTGGATCGCTTCATACACCGACACCGGTGTCTGCACCGCTTCCAGGGCCAGAACCACGTCCTCCGGGGAAATAGCGAGGGCCGTGGCTATCTCGGCCGCGGTTGGATCGCGGCCCAACCGGCTCAGCATTTGTTCCCTGGTGACGTTGACGCGGGCGGCGGTTTCCTTTATAGTGCGGCTGACCTTGATAGCACCGTCGTCGCGCAAAAAACGCCTGATTTCCCCGATAATCATGGGCACCGCATAAGTAGAGAACTTCACCTGAAAGTTCAGGTTGAATTTATCCACAGCCTTCATAAGGCCTATGCAGCCCACCTGAAAGAGGTCCTCCTGTTCGTAACCACGGTTCCAAAACCGCTTAACCAGATTGAAGACCAGTTTCAAATTGCAATTGATCAGCCTTTCCCGGGCCAACTGGTCACCATCCTGGGCCCTTTGAATCAATGAGCGGGTTTGGGCCTCGTCCAGCAAGGGGTAGCGAGGCAGGTTCATAGCGGCAAGCTTGGTGGCCATCGTTTCCCCCCGTAACCAGGAATCACCCCCGGAAGCGGGTCAGTTTCAGCAATTGCCTGCGACGGGGTTCTCCGGGGTGGCCATGCTTGCTCCCCTGATCTTTTTGCGCATGACTACCCGGGTACCCTGCCCGGGAGCTGAAACCAGCACCACTTCGTCCATGAAGGAGCGCATCAGGGCAAACCCCATGCCGAACCCGTCCTCATGGCCGTCACTACCCGGCGGAGGCGGGTCGGCCTCGCAAAAGCCTTCCCCGCGGTCCTCCACAACTATCTCCAACCACCCCGGGTAGATGGCCGCCGTCACGGTGATCCAACGGTCCGGTTCCCGCAAGTAGCCGTGCAGGATGGCGTTGGATACCGCCTCGGAAACCGCCACCTTTATTTCTTCCAGTTCGGACACCATGATGTCCAGTTGACTGAAAAAGGCGGCCACCGCCACTCGGGCAAGCCCAAGGTTTACCGGCTGACTGAGCAGGGAAATCGTCATCCGGTTGATTGCTTTGGTATCAGGTGATGCTACGACGCCGCGTCCGGCATCCGTCACCGGTCCCCCCCCTTTCCGCCCGGGTGATCCCGGGCCGCCGGCTCATTCCAGCCCGGCCAGAGCTTCCCCTGCGGAGGAATACTCCCGCATAATCCGCAACAACCCCGAAAGCTCCAGGACGTTTTTCACCGGGGGCGAGAGCCCTACCAGGCTGACTCTCCCGCCGCTTTGGGCCAGACGGCGGTAACGGCCCAGGATGACGCCCAGCCCGGAACTGTCAATGAAGCTCACCCCGCTGAGGTCCAGAACCAGGTAACGGGTTCCCTTTTCCCCCATAGCGCTGTCCAGGGCCGAGCGCAAGTGGTCGGCCACCTGCAGGTCCATTTCACCCGTCAGCCTGGCCACCAGCGAACAACCCTTGTCCTCCATTTGCATCATCATTTGACCCCACCTCCGGCTTACCTATTAGTTCGCTGCCCCCGGGCCCATTCCTCCATATCCTGGCAAAAAAAGAACCGGGCAGGATGAGTGCCCGGTTCCGTAATCCATAATTTCCACTACGACTGCCAGAGAGATTGCTCTATTCAGTAATTGACATTTTTACTGATCAATGGTAAAGTATCCATATGAAACATGAACTGGAAGTCTATCTCCCGATGCGCAAGGCTTGTGAAGTTCTTGGTGTGGTGCCGCTCACCCTACGTAGATGGGAGAAGATCGGGAAAATCCAATGCATTCGGACTCCCTCCGACCAGCGACGATATGCCAGGAGCGAGATCCTACGGCTTTTGGGGGAAAACCGGCCAGGAGGGATTAGGGCTGTCCTGTACGCCAGGGTCTCATCGGCCAAACAGGCGGGCGATGGAAACCTTGAGCGTCAAAGACTGCGGCTGGAAAAACATGCGTCGGACAGAGGCTACGCCGTATTCGCGGTCATAGCGGAGCAGGGGTCCGGACTTAATGAGAAAAGAAAGGGACTGGACCGACTTCTCAAGATGGCCCGCGACGGCAAGGTCGACCTGGTGGTTGTAGAATTAAAGGATCGGTTGGCCCGGTTCGGATACAGGTACATCGAACAATATTTGAATGCCTTCGGGGTGCGAGTGGAGATAGTCAACGGCACGGAGCCGAAATCGCTCCAGGAGGAATTGGTGACGGACATGCTGGCCATTCTTTCAAGTTTCAGCGCCAAGTTGTACGGCCACCGGAGCAGGGAGTTCCGAAAAAGGGTCAAGGAGGCTATGGTGGATGTTCAAGGTGAGTAAACCAACCGACATGTTCACCATTTGCGGGGTATTGACGGCGGGCGTGAGCGAGAAAGAAAAGATGATCGCTTTCATGCGTCTCTTCCAGACGGCCAAACGCACGTCCTACCAGGCTGCCAGACATGACGAGGAGCAAGAAATCACGATCTCCGGGCTCCAGAACCGTTTTATCGCCAACGCCCGCTGGTGTCAGTGGGCGTACGACGAGGCGACGAACGTCATAAGCTCCCAGACCGAACTAATCGACATGTACATTCATGACCTGGGGTCCAAGCTAGACAAGTCCAAGGCGAAACTGAAGGAAATTGCCAAGAGAAAGAAGCGGCGCGGCATTCAAAACCGCATCTCCAAGCTGGAAACCAAGCTAGCCTACTGGAAACGGCATAAGGCGGAGGGCACCGTGCCGGCGGCTGTTTTCGGTGGTAAGGACAATCTGATCGCTTTGCGAAAAAACGATATCTCTAAAGACAAGTGGCGTGAACTCAGGAGTGGTTCGTTTACTTCCATCGGCCAGGCAAACCAAAAAGGGTTGGCCGGCCAGCACGGTAACGCCAATACGGAGATAGTTTTTAAGGGTGGCAACTTCGTGCTGAACATTTACATCCCGCCCGCGATCGGCAGCGGCGTCAAGACGGGTCACGGCGTGCCCCGGCGGGAGGGCGACTGGATAACCGTGCGTCTCACCATACCGCCCCGCTATACCGGTACCCTGATACGCCATCTGGCGATGGGCTACGCCTATACGGTGCAGGTGTTGAGACGGGACGGCGAGTTCTACTGCCACATCTCGCTGGCTCAGGGTGATGGTGCGAAGGTGGACAGGATTGTTCCCATGGCCGGGTGTGATCTAAACCCGCAGAACGTGTCGCTCACCGTGGTTTTGCCGAACGGGAACTTCAAGGTGTCCAAGGTGTTCCGGTGCCCTGACCTGCCGTACGTGAGAGCCGAAAAGCGCGACCAGATCATCGGT
>DATKUX010000133.1:0-5447 GCA_035530395.1 Spirochaetia bacterium | reverse complement strand
AAGGATACAACAGCCTTGTCCAAGCCGCTAAGGCCAAAGCCAGAGGTTACAGAAATGCCCAGAGTTTTATAAACGTCATCTACCTGATCGGTGGGGGGCTTGATTTCCTCCGCCCCACTCATTCCGTCGAATAGCCAGGATTTTGCCGTTTCGCGTCGATAGCGGCATAACAGCCGGCGTTCCCTGCACCGATAATCAATATATCAGTATCGTGATACACCAGCTCAATATCCTCGATCTTAGCCGATATTTTTCCTGACAACATCTAAACCCTCCTATTCTATCTCCGTTTCCCAACAACCGGGCCCGGTCATTTCCAGGTCATGAAGCCTCCCCAGAGAGGCAGTCCGTTCAAGGCATACCAGGGCAACATAATGACGATGAAGTAAATCAGGGTTGCTATCATGATCGGTATGCCCACCCTGGCATACGTCTTCATGTCGAAAGAACCGGTTCCATAGGCTATGACGCACGCAGTCACCTGCGTGGGGATAATGAACGAGAAACTGTCGAAGTTGCCCACCAGGAGAGTGAAGGCGACCGGGTTCAAATTCAGGATCTGGGCCAGGGATATGAGCACCGGTGCCAACATGGCCACCGCGGCCACGTTGCTGAGCATGAATATCCTGATCAGGGCCGTTAGGACAATGGTCCCTACCAGAATGAACAGGAAAAACTGCCCCTTGAACAACTGGGCGGCAAAACCGGCGACCCACTCGGCGAGACCGGTACTGCTGATGGCGGTGGCCAGCGACAGGGCGCCCGCCAGGAGAAGCCAGGTGCCCCACATCGTTTTTCCCTGGACCGTGCGCCAGGGTGTGGGCAGCAGGCCCGGTATGAAGAAGACGCCGACCACGATCAAGGTGGCGAGGCCGGTGTTGATCTTGGTGTAGGGTTGGGCTATCCAGAGCACCACGGCAATGGTGAAAACACCCAGCACCAGCCACTCCAGACTGGTCATCCGCCCCATGGTCTTTTTTTCCAGGCCTATGAATTCCGTTCCGCCGGGCACGGAAATGTCGCCCAGGTTCATCGTCCGCTTGACGATCAGGAAAATCAGGGGCAGCAGGCCCAACAGGGGCCACTGTAACACGAACCACTTGACGTAGCTTATCTGGTAGCCCAGGACCTTGTCGAAGAGACCGGCCATGATTACGTTGGGCATGTGCGAAGTGAGGAGCACTATGCCGCTGACCATGGGGAAATAGCAGAGACCGGTCATGGCCAGGGCCCCTCTCGCCCTGCTCCCCTCCGGGGTATCGTCAAACAAGTCCATGATACCCTTGACGATGGGCAGGTTGACCGCCGACCTGGTTACCGCCGCCGGTATGATTACCCCGAGGGCCAGATTTACGCCCATCAATCCCTTGATTATCTGGTCTACTTTGGGTCTTACCCGGCTGAGTATGCCCAGGGCGATTCGTCTGTCCAGGCCGACACTTTGCATGATGGCCGCAAAAATGAAAGAACCCAGGACCAAAAAGGCGTTCTTGTTGGTAAAGCCGCTAAATGCCAGAGGCATTTGGGTTTGGGCGCTGGTAAGAACCAGGAGAAGTGGAATCAGAAGGCCCGACACCCCCACCGGTATGGCTTCCGTTATCCACATGATTACGGCCCAGATGGCCACGGCCGCCGCATCCTGTCCCTGGGGCTTCAAGCCCGCCAGGGGAGGCATGTTAAGGACGACGAAGAAAGCGATCCAGGCCAGGACAAAGCCGGGAAAAGCCGTATTGGGGTTCAATCCCGCCTTTCTGGCGTTCTCGACCATCGTCTGGGGCAGGTAACGCAAATACCGCTTGTTGCTACAGTCGTGCATTTAAGTCTTTCTTACCCTCCCTCCGTGATTCGGGTGAAACCTGATTTCCTGTTTTGCCAGAGGTTGGCCCTCCTTTCGGTACTACGTTCTTGTGTGTACAATAACAAACATAAGCCCCTGAATTCAGTAATCCGCTAACCGGTTTTTTGTATTCTTGCTGACAAAAAAAGCCCGGCCAGGCCGGGCTTAAACCTCTTAAATCCACGATTTCAATCTGTCCGTTTGGAGGATCTTGATATATTTCCCTTGCCACGTGATCGCCCCTTCCTTCTGGAAATCATTGAGTGTCGCCGTGATCGTGGGCCGGGAGCTGCCGACCATGCACGCTATCTCTTCGTGGGTCAAGGGCAGGTCCAGGCGGATGCCATCCGTCTCGTGAATTCCGCAACGTGCGGCCAGCTTCAACAGCAAAAGAGCCAACCGACCCGGCACGTAACGGCAGGCCAACTCGTAAATCGTGTCCTGGGCTTCCCGCAGGCGAAAACCCAGAATCCTGGAGATCTTTAGATTCAATTCAGGCTGATTGAGCAATAATTCCAGAAAGTCGGCACACTTGAACATCACCAGGTCCACATTGGCCATGGCCTGGGCAAAACAAGTCCTTTGACCGCCGTACAGGACCTCGGCCAAACCGATCAATTCTCCCGGATAACGTAAGGCCACCGTTGCCCGGTCCCCGTCTTCCGTCAACCGGTAGATTTTGACCTGTCCCTTTTCCAGGAGGTAAATCCGGTCGGCCGCCTCGCCGGCGGAAAAGATAACATGACCGCGCCTGTATTGAACAGGCAGGCCAATCGCAAGTAAAATACTTTTTTCCTGATCGTGCAGGGCGTAATTGGCCACTTTCCTGCCTCCGGTAAAGAATTTGCGTGCAACAGTATTGTTGATGGATCTGCTTTGCCTTCCCCAAAACCGGGGGTAATCTTCCCGGTCCACGGGGGGGACCGTACAGCCGGCACCGTTACGGCTGGGCGGCCCGGCTGCAACGGTGGATTAGGTCTTCCGGTGGGATTTTGGGCGACAAGCAACTACTGCCGCCCGGGTGTTGTCCTCCTATCCGGCGGCGTGGGGGATCAGAAAAACGGGCGCTCGGCTTCGACCGCATAGTACGCTGCCCGGTCCGACTGATTCCTGCCGGCCATTTCAGGGAGACGCGTCGGACGCATGGGGATGGTCAAGGGACCCGAACGGGCGAGTTCGCGTTCAAGTGTCGCTGAAAAGATGACCTCCGCCACCATGCCCCGACTGATTACTATTTCATTATTCTGCACTGGTGGAGTCACATGAAATCAGACCGTTGCAGGTCAGTCCGTGCGCTTACGGGAGTGTCCCTAGCCAGTGAAACCAGGAACACCGGGTAATTTGCCGGAATGGAAACAACTAACGACGCCCCGCAAACCGCGGCGTTGTATACGGCAAAACCAGGCAACTTGCCGCTCCTGAAGCATGGCGTCCGGAAGACGGGTCATCTTTGCACCTTGTGGCGGAAGGCGAGACCGGGTTGGTGGGTGGATTCCCCCGTCCGCCGGGCGTGCCAAAAGGCATGATAGCTTGCCTGCCCGTTCCGGCCACAGCGCGGCAACGTCGAAGTCGGCAAAACGCGCTTCAAGGATTTCGGTGCTACCGGCTATTTTCCGGTGCCGACCGAAAAGGTGGTCGGGTGTCGCGGGTGCGGCTTGCCGGAATCTTTACCACCGCCCGGAACCAGTATTGGCAGGACGGATTCCGGCTTCCCGCGATCGGAAGCATCTACAGTAAGAATTATATATTCCGCATCGCTTACCGTCAACTGGCTCGGAAGGACCAAGGCAGATGAAAGAAGTGCCTGAGAAATACTGTGCCAAATCTCCGGGTGATGGGCATGTCGGGAGGAAGCGACAGGGGGTACCTGCCCCAAACCGCTCAAACACCGCTTTTGACTCCCCAGTAATACCTGCCGGCAGTGCCGGTCCCCATCCAAACCTTATCCTTCGTGGTCTTTTTCCTCAACTTCCCTGTTCCTGGCTGTTTTGCTCCGTGCGTACGTCACCGGCGTCCAGGCCGCACTATTGAAAGAGGTTTTTGCACAAAAGCGGCTGTTAGGCGGGCCAGGTCCCCCGACGGGGCCGTTGTATGCCGGATGCAAGCGTATGCCCGGCGACCATCGCCTTATTAAGAAACCTTGAAGTTTTCAGGCCAAACAAAAGCAAGCCGCCTGCAAGAGGCGGCTTGCCGGGAGACAGGTTGAGCGGAACTCCTTATACTACCACTCCAGAGGCATGGACTCGACCGCGTGCTGCTGGCCCTTGTTCGTCAGGTTGCGCATGATGCTGACCAGGGCGGCCCCGACGCCTATGACCACCATGCCCCAGAAGCTCCAGTCGAAAGCCATAATCCGGTCATAAAGAATATGGTGGATGAGCAGGCTGAAATGGCTGTAGAAGGTGCCGAAGAGGGTGCCGGCAATGGCCACGCCCAGACTCATACCGAGAGACCGCGACATGTTGAGGATGCCGCCGGCCACGCCCAGGTTTTCGGCCGGGGCGCTGCCCATCACGGAACTGTTGTTGGGTGGGGTGAAGATACCCAATCCCGCCCCGATCAGGACCAGACCGACAATATATACATAGTAAGGTGTGTTCTGGGACAGGGTGGCCAGGAGCACCGCACCCGCCGAAGCTATGGCCATCCCCGCGGTGGTTAGGGCCCGGGAGCCCATTCGGTCAGCCATGGAGCCCGAGAGCGGCGCCATAACGACCATGGCCAGCGGCACCGGCGTGAGCAGAAAGCCGGTAGTCGCCGGTGGAACCTTCAGTACCCACTCCAGGTAAAAGGGCATCAGGAACAGGACACCGTACATCAGGGAATAGGACAGCATGCCGGAAATATTGCCGCCCGTGAAGGCCGGGATCTTCAAGAGGTCCAGGTTAACCATGGGATTGGGGTGTCTTTTCTCCCAGAGGCCGAACAGCACAAACAGAACCAGCGCGATGCCGAACTCGCCCAGAATGGCCGGGGACGCCCAGCCCAGATTGTAGCCGTCTTTTAGGGCCATCATCAGGGATACCAGGGCTGGAGCAAAGACAACCGCCCCCACATAGTCGAAGCGCTTGGCCAGCCGGTTGGGTATGTCTTTGGGCAGGATCATGGCCGCCAGGAGCGTACCGATGATGCCGACGGGAACGTTGACGTAGAAGATGGAACGCCAGCCCATGCTCGCGATGAGGAGTCCGCCCGCGGCCGGACCGATGGCAAGCCCGATAGCCTGGGCCGATCCCTGGATACCGATGGCCTTGCCCCGGCTGACCGGTGGTATGGCCGCCGTGATGATGGCCACCGAGTTGGCCTGCAGCATGGCGGCGCCGATGGCCTGCAGAACGCGGGATATGATCAGGTACAGCATGGAGGTGGCCGCGCCGCAAAGGGCGGAACCGATGATGAACACACCGAAGCCGAGGGTGTAAAACGTCCGGCGTCCCAGGCGGTCGGCCAGGCTGCCCAGCATGGTCAGGAGTGAGGTAAGGGTCAGGAGGTAGGCGATGGACACCCACTCCACCGTGTTCATCCCGCCGGCAAAGGTTTTGGTCAGGGTGGGCATAGCCACGTTGACGATGCTGGCGTCCAGGGCCGCCATGAAGGCACCTACACAAAC
>DATKUX010000132.1:0-19666 GCA_035530395.1 Spirochaetia bacterium | reverse complement strand
ACCGATGATCTGGTCGCGCTTTTCGGCTCTCACGTACGGCAGGTCAGGGCACCGGAACACCTTGGACACCTTGAAGTTCCCGTTCGGCAAAACCACGGTGAGCGACACGTTCTGCGGGTTTAGATCACACCCGGCCATGGGGACAATCCTGTCCACCTTCGCACCATCACCCTGAGCCAGCGAGATGTGGCAGTAGAACTCGCCGTCCCGTCTCAACACCTGCACCGTATAGGCGTAGCCCATCGCCAGATGGCGTATCAGGGTACCGGTATAGCGGGACGGTATGGTGAGGCGCACGGTTATCCAGTCGCCCTCCCGCCGGGGCACGCCGTGACCCGTCTTGACGCCGCTGCCGATCGCGGGCGGGATGTAAATGTTCAGCACGAAGTTGCCATCCTTAAAAACTATCTCCGTATTGGCGTTACCGTGCTGGCCGGCCAACCCTTTTTGGTTTGCCTGGCCGATGGAAGTAAACGAACCACTTCTGAGTTCACGCCACTTGTCTTTAGAGATATCGTTTTTTCGCAAAGCGATCAGATTGTCCTTACCACCAAAGAGCCTCATTTGTCCCCCGGACACCCAACCGTTTGGCTCGGCGAGACCATCGTAGGTGGCTGACCGTACAAACCGGTTCCTGATTGCTACACCCTTAAGAGAAACAGGTTCGAATAACATATGACCACCCCCGTTAGCTGAGTACCGGATACCGGCATCTCTGACCGGACATCTTCCGTTGGCAAGAGCAAAAAACAAAAAGCACGGCCCAAGAGCTCCGTGCAAATTACTTTGACCTATACCGCCCCGCTGCGGAAGCCGCCAACCCGGCCGGTTGTCAATCCTTGCGCCAAATCAGGATGAATACGAGCTGGGCATGCCGGTGTCTTCCTTTTCCTTATCCTCCTCATCTTCCCAGGGCCGCAGGGCGGCCACCGATCTGTCGAGGGCGGAACCCATCTTCTTCCTGGCCTGGCTCCAAACCCGCTCGTTAGCAGGCGTGGAAGCAGGGTTGGAACGCAGCAGGGACACGAAAAGGCCCTGGCCGTCCTGCCAGCCCAACTCGCTGACGTAAGTGCGGCCGGCCACCAGACTGCTGAAGTACCAATTGGCCGGTAACGGAGGTAGACCCACCTCCGTTACCGGCTGACCAGCGGGTGAACCAAGTCCGGTGACATCATAAAGACGCAAAACAGGCTGTCCCTGCTCCATCAGCGCCCCCCAGAAATTATCCGACATCTCCAGGTAGGCAAAAACTACGTTGGGGTTTTGTACCAGAAGGACCAAGACGTTTTCGTTATAGCCGGCAGGCAACCGGGCCGCCTTCTCTTCGACCGCCATGTGCTCCCCTCCCCGTAAAGCGGGCATAATTTCTCTCCGACCGGCCCGGCTACCGCCCGGTGTCCCCGGCCCCAGCACTGGCGCGGTCGCAATCCCCGCAGAGACCGAACATCTTGAGCTGGTGATCGGCCACGGCAAACCCGTACTCCCGGTACACCCTCATTTCCAGGTCTTCCAGGAGATCCTCTCCCACCTCTATGATCCTCCCGCATTGGGTACAGATCAGGTGGTGGTGATGGTGGGAAAGCCCCGTGCCCAACCCCATCTCGTAGCGTTTCCGCCCGTCACCGAAATCCATGCCGTGAATAATGCCGCGATCCGAAAACAATTCCAGGGTCCGGTAAACCGTGGCCAGTCCCAGCTCCGGTTCCTTTTCCTTTACCAGCTGGTAGACTTCCTCCGCGCTCAGGTGACGGCCCTGGTTCTCGATCAACGCGCGTAAAATATGGGCCCGGCGGGGCGTCATCTTATACTCCCCGGACTTTAGCCTTTCCTCCACATCGGCAATGACATTCTTCAAAGAGCGGCGGCAAGGGAAAACAGGGCCCTTGCCTTCCTCCCCTCCCGGCAAAAGTGGCGGCCCCCGCTCGACATGGTTAAACCTGCCTCTAGTTTACTGCAACTAGCAACAACTGTCAACATGGAGAACATGGCGGCTACCGTCGCCGCAGGCGATAGACCTTTCCTCTTCTGGCCAGGCCCCGCCAAGCGTAGAACCAAGCGCCGCTGGCGGCCACCAGGACCAGGATCAGCCAGAAAAACCAATCCGCGTACAGCAGCCGGTTGACCGTTTGCTTCGCTACCACGGGCACCCAGCCGATGTTTTGACCCTGCCAAGTCAGCCGCACTACCCCCACTTGCTGCCCCTGGCGTATCGGTGCGACGAGGGCCTCATTTACTTCCACCTGGCGATCCACATCCGGGGCCACATTAACTGGGAAGTCGTAATAGACAGGCTGACTTGCTACCAGGTCCACGCCAACCGTACCGAAGCGGACGGGCATCCTGGTCAGCACCTGATCCGGCGCCACGACCTCCTGGCGGGCAAACGCATTGAAACCGTAGTCCAGCATGGATGCCGCGTCGCTAAACAAGCCGGTCGGCGAGCTGTCCAGCACCACAGCGATCAATTCCCGCCCGTTCCGGTCGGCCGCCGCTACCAGGGTTTCGCCCGACTTGACCACGTAGCCCGGTTTGACCCCGACGCAACCCGGGTAGGTCCATAACATGCGGTTGTGGTTCACCAGGTCCACCTGCGCCTTGGGATCGGTCCGTGGCGGCAGGGTATAGGAACGGGTGTCCACTATCTCACGAAAGACGGGGTTCTGCATGGCGGCCCTGGCGATTATGGCCAGATCGGCAGCGGTGACGTAGTGATTGGGGTCGAAAAGGCCATGGGGGTTGGCAAAGTGGGAGTTTACCGCTCCCAGTTGCTGGGCTTCTTCATTCATCATCTGCACGAAGGCGGGAACCGACCCCCCGATATCGTCGGCGATCGCTACGGCGCTATCGTTGGACGAAGCGAGCAGGAGAGCGTACAGGAGGTTTTTCAGGGTAAAGGTTTCCCCCAGTTGCAACCCGATGGAAGAACCCTCCACGCCCACCGCGTCCTTAGGAATCGTGACCGCATCATCCAGGTTACCTTTCTGGATAGCTATAAGCGCGGTCAGAATCTTGGTGGTGCTGGCCGGATACAGGTGCTCATCGGGATCCTTGGACCATAAGACCTGCCCGTTGGTATCATCGATCAGAATGGCCGATTTCGCCACCGGATCGGGCAGGGGCGCAGGGGTCGCCTGGTCTGCGCGGACCCCGACCGGGCTCGATAACAAAGTGAAAAGGAAAAAGGCGACTGCCAGTGCTGCCGTAAATTTCCTTAGGAAGAACAATAATATTCCACCCAACCTCTTATGTATCGTTACTTTTCAGGGCACCCTGCCTATTGGACACCCTGTCTCTATTGTATCCCGAGATACCGGTCCAAGGCAACAATACTTTCTTGCGTTTTCAGATCCCGGGTCAGATACAAGAAGCCGGACGGGGCATGAAAAAAGATGAGGGATGCCGGGTGAGCCTCCCTCATCTCAGATAGCTGTCAACCACCGACCAGAAGTCGTTATTCTCGTAGCCAAGCCGCCAGAACGCTATACCGGCTATCTGGTACTGCTTGACCAGTTGCAACTTCATAGCCAGGCTGTTGTCGTTCTCGAACCACACCACATGTTCCACTCCGCCACTGTAATAGTAGAGGTAGGGGCTGTCACTGGCGCTGTCCCAGCCGATTTGGCCGTCGCCGGCGAGTTGGCCGGCCTGATTCCATTCTACCACGTTGGTGCCGTTGGGAGACCAGTTGTACCCGTAGGCCGCTATCCCCATCAGGATCTTGTTCGCCGGCATGGCTGAGGTAGCGTACGAAAGGACGCTGTCGACCCAGGAAAGAGCGGCCACCGGTCCCGGGTCCCCACCGCTCCAGTGCTGGTCGTAAGTCATCAGGGCCACCAGGTCGGCCGTCCGGCCTATGGTACTGTAGTCGTAAGCCCCGGACCAACTGTCCGCCGGCTGGTCGGAAGTTTCGGCCGGGATGGAAACCGTCAGGAGATACCCGTGGGGAGCCAGTTGCGCTTTCAGGCCGGCCAGGAACTGGTTATACAACTGCCTGTCCTGGGGCCAGAGACCTTCGAAATCTATGTTGACACCCTTGTAGCCGTAATTACCGACCAGGTACAGTATGTTGGCGTAGAAGGACTGGGTAGCCTGGGCGGATGTCAGCATGGCGTGCACACTCCAGGCGTCGTCGCCGCTGTTGCCAATATTGTTGATCAGTAGGAGCGGCGTGGAACCTGAACTCTTGATTTGATCCAGCCCCTGCAGGGGAACCTGTCCGCTGAGGCTGCCGTCACTGTTCACCTGGTAGGAGACAGTCACCGTGTAATCCACGTTGCCACCGTACTTGAGCACCGAGTCGTAGGAGGCGTTGTCCCCGGGGAAGTCATCAACGTAATAGCCCAGTACGATATTGTTGCCGTTGGCCGAAGCCGGCGGCCCGCTCAAGGCATCCCACTCCGCTGTCCCGGCCACCCCGCTCACGGTCAGGTGATGAGCCGTCTGGAAGTTGGTCAGGGCCACCAGGGTGGTCAACCCGAAGTAACCGGAAGCTGATTCCTGGTAGAAGCCGGCCGTCTTCAGCAAGTTCTGCAGTTCGGTCACCGGTTCTCCCCGGCTACCCAGGGAGAGCGGAGAAAGGGACGCCGCCCTGGAGACTACAGGGGACGCGAGCAAGAATACAAAAAAGACCAGGGAACAGAAAAGCGCCAGATAGCCTTTTCTAACAGCCATGTACTACCCGTACCTCCGGTCAATGCTACACGCTGCCGGTATGGCAGTAAGCCTGGCAATCCGTGCCACAACTTTATTCTCGAACAGTATTGGATATGTATCCCCTCGTGTCTGCTATCATAGCACATACGTTCTCCTTTGCAAAGGCATCAAATTAATCCTGCCCTGGAACGATAAGGTTAGAAGAACCCGCTTCTTCACAGCAAAGGCAATTTTGGTGTATAATAACACGGTGGCTGGGCGCTCATCATTGGGCGGACCGGGGATGAGCGCACCGGTGGGCGGCCGGGAAGACTATAGGGGGTAAACCTTTGGCGGTCAAGGATGCTCTTACGTTAAACCTTCAGGACAAGGGCCTGTTGGCGACCCTTTTTTTTGCCGAGTTTACCCGCGGGGCCTTTTTCCTGACCTTCCTGCCGATTTATGCCGTCTACCACCTCCACCTGACCGTGGCTGCCGTGGGCTTGGCGACGTCTATCCATTACGGCACCCAGACGGTTTACAACACGATGGCCGGCTGGCAAGTAGACCGGGCGCGCCGCCCCACTGTGCTGTCGGGGCTGGGACTTGGTCTCATCAGCCTGGTGATCATGCGCTTTCATCCCGTCTCCCTGGTTTTGATCGTGGCCTCCGCCGTGTTCGGATTGGCCATGGCTCCGGTCTGGCTCGCCGTTATCAGCCAGGTGGCACCGATTGAGCATGATGAGCGCACCACCAGAATCAGTACGGTTTTCATGGTCTGGCTGGGCGGCGCGGGTTTGGGCCCGGTAGTCATCAACTTCGTGCTGGGCATCAATGACAAATTGGCTTTCTGGTTCCTTATTCTAACCTTTTCCATCGCCCTGCTTCTGGCGACGGGCTCAACCGCTCCGGTACCACCGAAGAACCTGCCGGCGAGCGCCTTTTTGCGGGACTTGAAGCAGCTATTCCGGGAAATGTCGGTAACGCGGCTGATCCTACCCGGCATGTTTTTACAGACCATGACCGCGGCCATGCTGTTGCCCGTTCTGCCGGTGTATATGGAAATAATGGGCTTGACCCACAGCCAGTACGGCCTCTTGCTTATGGCCGGCGGGGTCACCGCCGTGGCGTTTTTCGTACCCATGAGCCGGGTGGCCGAACGATATCCCCTGAAGTACCTGCTGTTCGTGGGTTTCGGCCTGATATCGGCCGCTTTTTTACTCTTCACGAGGGTCAAAGATATGTTGCCGCTTTATGTCATGGCAGCCCTGGTTGGTTTTTGCTACGCCATTGTCCTGCCCGCCTGGAACTCCCTGCTGGCCAAGGCCATTCCCCCTGAACGGCAGGCGACCGGTTGGGGCGTGTTCTCCACCGTGGAGGGGGCCGGAGCAGCCATAGGCCCGGTTTTAGGGGGCGTTTTGGCCAAAGATCTGGGATACCACGCTCCCTTTGCTTTCGGTACGGTCATCTTCCTGGTTATGGCCCTGTTTTACCTGCTTTATCCAGCCAATAAACTGCTGCGCTGACGGAGGTCTACTCATGGTCAGCTGGTTCTTGAAAATCCTGGCCGCTTTCCTCGGGATTTACGCCATTGTCCCGACCCTGCTGGCCCGTTGCGGCCACGTGGGGGTCATCTGGCGCACTTCACCCGGTCTGGGCGGGGTGGCTCTGACCTTCGACGACGGACCGGATCCAATCTATACTCCCCAGGTGCTCGATGTGCTGCGTACACATGGCGCGCAGGCCTGCTTCTTCGTGCTGGGCGAAAAGGCCAGCCGCTACCCCGATCTGGTCGACCGCCTGCTGGCCGAGGGACACGAGGTGGCCAACCATGGCTACACCCACCGTCCGTACTGTTTTTTGGGGCCCGGAGGCACTTTCCGGGAAGTCGAGAAGAGTTCGCGGATCATAGAGGAAATGACCGGCCACCGGCCCCGCCTCTTCCGGCCGCCCTGGGGACTCTTCAACGCCTGCACCCTGTGGCCCCGGTACTTGTACGGACAGCGCGTGGTCCTATGGTCCTTCATGAGTCAGGACTGGTGGCAGATACAGAGCCCCGAACAGATTGCCCGGCTGGTCCTGCGCCGCATCAGGGACGGATCCATCCTGGTGTTCCACGATAGCGACACCACCTTCGGTGCCGCGCGGGGCTCCCCGGCCAAAATGCTCGCTGCCCTCCCCCTTATCCTTTCCGGACTGCAGAAGAAAGGTCTATCGGTGGTAAATATGGATGAGATGGTCAAAGAAAACGCGCCGCCACCGTCCTTGCGGCTCCTGCGCGCCCTCTGGGGAATCTGGGAAAAGGCATTTGAAAGGCTGGCCCACGTGTCCGACCCGGGCGGACCGGATTGCCTCTTCCGCCTCGCCGTGCACCGGTACGGGGGGCAGCCCCAGGTGCTTCCGGACGGAACCACACTGGTCAGGGGTGACCTGGTGGCCGAACTGCACATGAAGAACGATCACATCATGACCCTGACGGCGGGAGTCCGGGCCGAAAAGGCGGCCGTCATCCTCGTGCGGGCTTCCCAAAACTCCCTGCCCTATCTGGCCGCGGTGTTGCGGGACCAGCCGCGCTTCCGGGACGTCAAGGCCGTGGTGGGCTACACCATGCTGCACCGGGGTGTTAAGAGAATGGGGTTCTCGACCTATGAACTCCCCCGCGGGCTACGGGCGGCCATCGCCCTCTACGAGTGGTGGCTCATGGTCGTCTACCATCAGGACGGCTTGACGCACGTGCGCCACCACTGGCGTAAACTTATACCGAAGCTGGTCATTATAAGCAGGGAAGAACTTCTGGCCCGGCAGGGCCTGCCGAAAGTGCAAGCGCACGAAGAGGAGGGGAACGTGAATGTTCAAGCAGATATGCACGGGTAAGATTCACCGGGCTACGGTTACCGAAGCCAACCTCAACTACGAGGGCAGCCTGACAGTCGACGAAACTCTAATGAAGGCCTCCGGTATGGTCCCCAACGAGATGGTCCAGGTAACCAACGTATCCAACGGAGCCATCTGGCGCACCTACCTCATTCCCGCCCCGGCGGGGAGCGGTACCATCTGCCTGAACGGCTCCTCGGCTCATCATTTCAAACCCGGCGACCTGGTCATCATCATGTCCTACGGCTACTTCCAGCAGGAGGAACTGCCGGGGCTGAAGCCACAAATCGTACTGGTCGACGGTGCCAACCGGATCAAGCACATGATCCGCCAGGAACTGCCCTTTACCGCTTGCGAGTAACGGCGTCGGATCAGCGTTTGCGCACCAGAAGCCCCAGTTTACCCGCCACAAAACCGGTGCTGCTGGCCTGCAGGAGAAAGGTGACCAGGATGGTCAGAAACACTGCCCCGCTGATGTCTCCCGCGTAGGGTACCTGCATCCCGCTCAAGATACCGGCCAGGGCCGCCGGCATTACACCGGTCTCCCGCACCCAGGCAAGAAAGGCCACCTCCCGCCCGCTCCAGGCCTTTCGGGAGGGCAACACACTTACCAGCACCGAGGCAGGGCGGGCCACCAGCATCAGGACCGCCACGACCAGCAGCAGGGAGCCGAAGTGCGCCCAGAGGGCGGCCAAATCAACCTGGGCGCCGAGGAACACGAAGATCAGCATGCGCAGGATCAGGGCCACCGTGTCGGCAAAATGGTGCAGGCGCAGGCGGTGGATAGCCCGGGTGGGCAGGAGCGTTCCGGCCAGATTGCCCACGGTAACCCCGGCCGCGAAGGCCGCCATGTAGCCGCTGGCCCCCATGCGCTGGGCGGCCAGGAAAGCAGCCAGTACGGTAATCACGGACATGAGGGGAAAGAATTCGGCGAGCACGCCCAGCCAGTGGCGGGCCACCAGGACGGCCACCACGGCTCCCAGGAGCACGCCGATGATAATGCCGCCGCCGGCCAGCCAGAGGAAAGACTTAATTCCGTACGCCAGGACGGCAGCCGTGCCTCCGCCAGTAAGGCCGAGCAGGACAAAGGTCAGGCTGGCGCCCGTGGCGTCGTTCAGGGCGGACTCGGCCACCAAGGTCTGGGACAGTCGTTCGCGGACCCGGACCTGCCGGAACAGCGGGATCAGCACGGCCGGATCGGTAGGCGCCAACACGGTACCAAGCAGGAGAGCCGGAAAAACCGGCAATGCCAGGAGCCATGCGGCGGCCAGGCCGGTTACGGCGGCACTCACCACCACCCCGACGGTGGCCAGGAGAACAACCGTCAGCCACGAGCGGCGCAAGACGTTCAAATTGAGCAGTCGGCCGCCGTCGAACAGGATATAGGCGGAGCCGAACATGAGAACCAGCTGGCTGACCAACGAGGCCCCGGGCAGCCGGACCAGGCCGAGTCCGAACGGCCCGATACCGATACCCAGCAGCAGGTAGAGGACCACATCCGGCAAACGCAATAACTTGGCCAGCCGGCCCGCCATCAGGCCACCGCCCAGGACCGTCAGCATCAGTTCGAGTAAATTAGTGGCCTGCCCAGATCCGTAGTCAAGCAATACCAGCCGATTCCTCCGGCGGAAGACATCGTTCGCCTTCCAAAATTCTCTCCCGATTATACCACACTATGGCCCCGTATCTAAAAGAAAGGCCCGGGAAACGACAGGGCGGGAAAGAGTTCCCACCCTATTCGCTTTCCGGGCTCTGCGTTGAACCGAAAGTGGCAACCGGCCGTAAGAATTAATAAGCGGCCAGGAACTTATCCATTACGTCCAGGCTCTGTTCCTTGACGACCAGATCGAAGATCTTATCCTTTACGTCTTTGGGCAAGAGTTCGATACTGCGGGTAGTGGCCGAGTCGAACTTGGCCATGGGGAATACCTGGAGGACCTTGTCCTTTTGCGCGTCGTTGCAGGGCACTTCCAGAACCTTCAAACCTGCCAGAACCTCTTTGGCCATGCCGGCCAAACCCACGTTCTGCAGCTTCTCCAGCCTGTCCTCGTTGACCCACAGGCTTATCGGATATCTTTCTTCAGACATTTCAATCCACCTCCTGATTAATAGCTCATGGCCGGCAGGGTGAAGACCGGGTTCCTCTTCTGGAGGTACTCGTCAGTCACGAAAGGCGAGCCGAAGCCGTACTTCTCGGCGGCTTCCGAGATCAGGTCAAACACTTCCGGCCGGAAAATCAGGCGCGGCGGCTTGACACCGTCCTGGATGATGCTGCGGATCAGCGTGCCGGAATAGCTCTTCTTTTCCTTCGTGTGGCCGCACAGACCGGAATAGGTTACCTCGGCGCAGACGGGGCAGTACCACCAGTCAAGCACACGGATCGGCTTGATGTTCAGGGCACCCTCCGGCAGCTTGTCGAAAATGCGGTGGGCATCGTAAATGTCGTAATAGGTACCCACACCGGCATGGTCACGTCCGAACATGTGGTGGGTAAAGCCCAAGTTGGTCCGCAGGATGGCATGGAAAATGGCCTCCTTGGGTCCGGCATAACGCATGTCCCACAGAGTCAGGGAGGTGAGATGGATGTCTTCGCGGAAATAGCCGGCCTGGCGCAGCATATCGTGGCAGAGGATGATGGCTTCGTCGATGTAGTCGCCTTTACGCTTGTCGCCGATGATGGCGTTGACCACTACGCCCGTGAGCAGCTTTTCCACCGGCAGTTCGCCGTTAGTCTGGAGCCATGAGCCCTTCATCAGCCACTCATGCCCGGTGTGCGGCACGTTGCGGGTCTGGTGGGCCACGGTCCTCTCCCAGCCCTTCTCGGCGAACTTAGCCCTCATCTGGAGGGGGGTCAGGAAGAACTTGTCAAAAGGCGGAGTGATAACAGGCTTGTTGACCAGCGTGATCTTGCCGCCCACGAATTTGTCTTTGTAGTTGTATGTTCTGGCCACACCAGGATGTTTGGCTTCGTCGGTTCCGTACACGGCTTTGGCCATGGCTTTTTTGTCGTAGGAATAGACCTCGGACACTTCCAGAATGGCCATGGGCTGGTTCTGATAGGTGAGAAGAACCGATTCCCCTTCTTTTACGCCATATTGCTTGACTTCGTCCTCGGACATGTCGAGCAGGATGGGAATGGACCAGACAACACCATTGGCCAGGGTCATCTTCTTGCAGACCGCGTCCACATCGGCCAGACCCATAAAACCTTCCAGCGGGGAGAAAAATCCGTAAGCCAGACCCAGGATTTCGCTGGCGATCTGGTTGCGCACGGGTATGGCCTTCATACCCTTGATCTTGGCAGCCGCTTCGGCGGGCGGCAGAATCCGCTCCACAATCTCCTTGTTTCCGTGCCCAATTAAGCTCATACTGGCTCTCCTCTCTTAAGGCGAATTATTATCCGACGGGTAGCAAAAGCACCGCCAACGTTTGACCAGCAGTCCCTCCCCCAAAGCATTCCGCGGGGGACAGGGATTGCCTCCGACAGCCTACCGCCTCCGGCATTCCTCCCTTCCGGGCTCCTGGCCACCACTTGCGCGGCGCCCCCAACCCGCGTCACCCAGGTGAAGTTTATCACGATCCATCCGGGCCCCATCCCAGGGCAGAACTTGTGAATACACGAACATTCTTTGTGCCGGGGATCCTAGCCCGCCAATTGGGACCGTGTAACCTCCAGGGTAGAAAAGAAAAGTAACGGGACCAAACTTATCCGAATAACCCAAGTTAAAATATATCATGCGCCTGCGCTTCTGGCAAGTATTTTTATCGCAAAATATGTTCCTATTTTCTCGATTGCACTTTTCAAAGGGCATTTCGGCCGCCAACCCGGCGAGACTCTTTCATAAGGCAAATACATGTGATCATCAGCACAAACCAGGGCGGTCTACACCGCCCCTCCTGTGCCCGGTCCGCCTCTTTAAGTCTTCTTGGGTAGAAAATAGGCCACCAGAAGGGTCAACGCCACAATGAGAGCCGCCCGGAGAAGGGTCGGGACTATGAGCACATGCATGTTTCTGGTCCATGTAAGGCTGACCACCGAGGCGCGCTGACTGATCGGGAAAATGGCTACGGATAAATATGCCACCACACCGCCGAAGCCAATTACAATTGATCTTATGTTCCGCAAAATCGTCCTTAATATACTCTTCAACCGCCCTTGGGCCCCCTTGCTCCGCTTGTGTTTCTCCGCCTTGAACAATACTATTTTTTTACGGGGAATCCTGCCCTGAAACGCGGGAGCAAGGGAAAATTATGTCTTCCAATATTATCCTCCGCTACGCCCGGGATTACACATCCTCCTCCACCCGGCGTACCGCCGGGATGACGCTACGGACAATAGCACGGCGGGTAACAGCCCCGACCAGTTTGTCCCTTGCCACCACCGGCAAAAAGGCGATGTCGTGGTCAGACATCAGGGTCAGCGCTTCGTCCAGGGTCTCCTCCGGTCCAGTCACAATGGGTTGTTCGCTCGTGGCCTCACCGGCCGTCATTTGGGCCCGTCTTTCCTCCGGCACCCGGATGAGGTCCTCCATGGTGATCATACATTCCAAACGGCCGTCTTCCGCGCTCACCACGGGCACACCCTTGATCTTCCCATTGAAGAGCATCGTCCACGCCTCCGCCAGCGGCGTCCGGGGTGTGATCCCGGTTGCGCAGGCCCTCATCACGTCTTTGACCCTGGTTTCCCTGAGCACGGGAAAGTAATAGTCGAGGCGGTGGGCTGGTGAATCGGCCGGGGTGGGCACCTGGCTCTCGTAGATGGTGTTGTGACCCCCCATGATGTAGGCCAGCCCCACGGCGATCATGGCCGGAACCAGCATTTCGTAGCCGCCGGTCATCTCCCCCGGCATGAACATTACGGACAAAGGTGCCCGGGCCACGGCCCCGAACAGGGCCATCAGGTCCACCACGGTGAAGGGCAGGGGCGTGGCCGGCAGGTGGTACACTCAATCGCTCACCCCCAGCCGGCGACGGTTCGCACCGCCAAACCGACCACTCACCGCGCGGGCTTACGGGCGAAATCCCTTATGAAAGGGTGCCGAGGGGATCTTAGCGGTTCCTGTCGGGCGCGTCAAAAGCGGGCCAACCATAAAGTAAGTCAAGGTCCAAACCGATAATAATGTATCCAGACCAACCATTTATCGCCACTTAAGGACTGCCGGTTATGGCCCAGGGGACTTAAGGCGAAAGGAGCATAAGCTTATGCTCTCGCTTCCCAATTACACAACTTTGTCCACCGTTTACGACGGCGAAAGACACCTTGTTTTTCGCGCGAGACGTAACCTTGATAATTTACCGGTAATGATAAAACTTTTAAAAATAGAACATCCACACGAAAAAGACATTGCCAGGATAAGCTGGGAATATGAAGCAATAACTAAGATACAATCCCCTTTTGTTGTTAGGGCATATGCCGTTGAGAGCTATAGGAATATGATGTTTATCGTTCTGGGTGACTTTGGGGGCTTACCTCTGTCGAAATGGATGACAAAAGGCATCATCCCCCTGGAAGATTTCCTCCGCTTGGCCCTAAACATTACCGGGGGCTTGGAGCAGATACACGAAAAAGGGATTGTCCATAGAGATATCAATCCGTCCAATATCGTCTGCAATCCTGAAACCGGAGAAACCAGGATCATAGACTTTGATTCAAGCTCGCAGGCCTATTCAAAGGCTCCACCCTGGAGCGACAAGGATATGCCGGAGGGCCCCCTGACCTATATTTCCCCTGAGCAGACCGGCCGGATGAACCGGACGACCGACCACCGCAGTGATTTGTACTCGCTGGGAGTCACCTTTTATCAAATTCTGGCCGGCAGGCTCCCCTTCCAGACCCAGGATCCGATGGAACTCATCTACAGCCATATCGCGGTTAATCCGCAGCCTCTGCACGAAGTTAACCCCGGGATTCCCGAAGCCCTGTCGGACATCGTGCAAAAACTCATGGCCAAAGATCCGGACGACCGCTACAACTCGGCAACCGGAATTAAGCGGGACCTGGCACGGTGCTTGAGCGATTTTGCAAAATCCGGCCGGATAGATAAATTTGTTCCAGGTCAACATTGTGCAATAGTAAGTGATAGTCAGAATAGCCATTCTGGGAAGATTACAGCATTATTCCCAATGAATAGTCTGTTATCCTTCTCTAGAGCTTGTTTCTTGCCCGCCTATAGTGGTGAAATATGGGTGGCCGGCGAAGTTTCGGCGGTCCCGGCGCACGCCCGGCCTTCACCTTCAAATCTCATTCCCGGATCCAAACTGCTTTTCCCCCGCAATCAATACTTCAACAGGCTGCAGGTCCTGATCCAGAATGGCTATATCGGCATCATAACCGGCCCGGATCTTTCCCTTTTTCTCTCCCAACCCCATGGCTTCGGCCGGCGCCGCCGTAGCCATATAGACCGCGTCCGGAATAGACATATTGCACATTCTAACAATATTCCGCACCGCCTCATCAAGCGTCAGGGTACTTCCGGCCAGGGTACCGTCTTTCAGGCAGGCCCGCCCGTTATGGACGCATACCTCCTGCCCCCCGAACATGTAGCTTCCCTCCGGTAGGCCTGCGGCGGGAATGGCGTCACTTATCAACATGATTTTCTCCCGCCCCTTACTGCGGATAAGGAGACGCATCACATCAGGATGAACATGTACGCCATCGGCAATCAGCTCAACAAACACCTGCTCCAAAATCAGGGCGGCACCCACAACTCCGGGATGGCGGTGGTGCAATCCCTTCATGGCGTTGAAGCAATGGGTGATATGTGTCGCCCCGAGAGCAACAGCGTGCAGGGCTTGCTCATAGGTAGCGCCTGTATGGCCCAACGAAACATATATGCCGTTTCGGCGCAGGGTCAGAATGGCGTCTTCCGCACCGGCCAACTCCGGAGCCAGAGAAACAACCTTGATCACCTGCCTGCCATGGAACGCCAGCATATCGTTTACTGATTCCTTTGTTGGCAGCGCAATATATCTTTCATTTTGCGCGCCTTTAAATTCTTTGGCTATCCAGGGTCCCTCCATATGGGCTCCCAAAACCCGCGCCCCCGGCAAGCCCTCCTGCCGCTGCATGTAAAGATAGACCCGCTCTATGGCCTTAACAACCGGATCCTTTGGCGCGGTATGCGTGGTCGGCAAAAAACCGGTAACGCCATGATGCGCCAGCGTTTCGGCCATGGCCGCCAGGGACCCTTCCCCACCGTCCATGGTATCCGCACCGGCGATTCCATGCACATGAACATCTATAAAGCCAGGGGCAATAAAGCAGTTACCCCAATCCTCCGTAGGATCGCCGGTATCGCCTTCCCTAACCTCGCCTATCAATCCATCCTCTATTACCAGTAAACCACGTTCCAACAGCCGGTCCGGCAGTATCAGGTTGCCGCGCAATATTTGGAGAGACACTGGCTTTCCCCCCGTCTCTTATCCCACCCGGAGCTGCCAACCCGCGTCTGTCCTGTGGCAAGGCCGGCGAGGAACCAGCCGGGAGGACGCGGTTTCGTTTTCCGGTAGATACCTTAATCATCCCCGGCGGGCAGCAGACCCCGAACGGCTCTTTCCCTGCCGTAAGCGGCCAACAGGCGGTGTCGTGACCGGACAGCGCTTCCAGGAACCATCCGGCGTCTCTTTTGCTCCATTTGCCGATTCATGGTGCAGTACTCCCGTATTCCGCCCCTTTGACAGGGTGTTGCTCCCACAGCTACCCGATGGTATATTGATCTTGGTAAAAACATCTAGCGAACTTCTCCTGCCTATAGTACAACATGATCGGCGCCTGTTCAACTTGGGGCTAACGTTTTCGGTAATTGACCAGCTGATTTTGACCAAGGAGGGGCATTATGGAGGACTTCGCGGTACCTGCCCCGTCCCGCTGGCTACGGTTGGCCGGCTACAGCCTTTTGGCCGCCTCCACCCAGCTCCTGTGGCTGACCTATGCGCCCGTTACCACCGAGTCCGCCCGGGTGCTGCATACGTCGGTGGCCAACGTCGGCAATCTGGCCGTGGTTTTCCCCCTGTTGTACGTGATATTGGGCATTCCCGCCGGACGGCTTCTCGACCTCCGGTTCCGGCGGGCCCTTCTGCTGGGGGCCGCTCTGACCGGTGCCGGAGCCCTGGTCAGAGTCGCCGCGCCCTTCAATTTTTCGGTCCAGTTGGTGGGGCAGACCGTTATCGCGCTTGGCCAGCCTTTTGTTCTCAATGCCATCACCAAGATGGCCGAATTATATTTCCCGCCGCGGGAGCGTCCTACCGCCATTGCCATCGGCAGTGCATCCTTATTTATCGGCATTCTGGCCGCCATGGGGCTGTCCGGCCCGCTCTGGCAGGCTGGCGGCTTGTCCTTCCTTCTGATCGTGGAAGCCATCCCGGCCGTGGCCGGAGCCCTGTGGGTCGCCGCCGCCCTGGCGGTACCCGGAGATGCCGGCCGGCAGGGGAAAATCACCGCAGTGGAACGATTCCGGCCCGACCGCCTGGTTTGGCAGTTGAGCGGCCTGCTGTTCATCGGCATGGGTATCTTCAACGCCCTCAGCACCTGGCTCGAGCCCATCCTGAACCACTTCGGGGAAGCGTCCGCCAGCGGCAACCTGCTCGCCGAAATGGCCCTGGCCGGGATCATCGGAGCTGCGGTTTTCCCGGCCCAGGTGGCCTGCGCCCGGCGCTCCCGTACCTTCCTCAGTATCGTTCTCCTCGTCACCATTGCCACTCTTTCGGCCATTGCCGCCTACCACCGGGAGGCCTGGCTCTATGTCTGGATGGGCATTGAAGGGCTCGGCCTCTTAAGCGCCCTGCCTGTTCTTTTGAGCTGGGTGGAGCGGCACGTGGCCGCGGGTCAGCAGGCTTCGGCAGTCGGCCTGGTCATGCTGGCCGGCAACCTGGGCGGGGTGGTACTGGTGCTGGCCGATGAAACGGTCATCGGCAATCCCTACCTGGCTCTGGGCGTGATCGCCCTGGCCGCGGCCGCCGGTCTGGGTTTGGCCTTGACCCTCAAGGCGGACCCCGCGCCGGGGGGTTCCGCCAATATTTCACTATGAATCGAGGTGTCCACCATGGACGAGGCCGATGATTTCCTGACCTCGCTGCTAACACAACTGAAGCCGTACCGTCATGACCTCCCCGCCTTTACGGAATTGCCTGCCCGGGGCCTTGCCCGGGACCAAGTGCTGGACATTCTGACCGGGGTCGCCGCCCGGGAGGAGAAGCGCTGGGAACAGGGCTACGCGTCGGGGGCCGTCTATCACGGAGACCCCGGGCATATCGCCTTCCTGAACCAGGCCTACGCCCACCATTCCCAGAGCAACCCGCTCCATGCGGACATCTGGCCCAGCACCACCAAATTCGAAGCGGAAATAGTAGCCATGACCGCCCGCATGCTGGGAGCCACCGACGACGACCTGTCGGCCCCACCCGACCGGCAGGTATGCGGCACGGTCTCATCCGGCGGCACCGAAAGCATCCTTTTGGCCATGAAGACATACCGGGACTGGGCGGTCCGGGACCGTAACATAGCCCACCCTAAAATGGTGATCCCCGCATCGGCCCATGCCGCCTTTGACAAGGCGGCCCAGTATTTCGCCATAGACATCGTCAAGGTGCCGGTGGCGGCTGACGGGCGGGCGGATGTCACCGCCCTCGCCGGGGCGCTGGACGACCACACGGCTGTGGTGGTGGCCTCGGCGCCCTCCTTCCCGCACGGCGCCATCGACCCCGTAAGTGAGATCGCCGCCCTGGCCCGGGAACGGGGCATCGGTTGCCATGTCGACGCCTGTTTGGGCGGTTTCGTCCTGCCCTGGGCGGAAAAACTGGGCTACCCGGTACCTCCCTTCGACTTCCGGGTGCCCGGGGTCACCTCCATGTCCTGCGATACCCACAAATACGGGTACGCCGCCAAGGGGACCTCGGTCGTTCTCTATCGCGGGCACCATCTCCTGCATCACCAGTACTATATCAACACCGACTGGCCGGGGGGATTTTATCTTTCGCCGAGCTTCGCCGGCAGCCGGCCGGGAGGACTCAGCGCCGCCTGCTGGGCAGCCCTGGTGTCTATGGGCGAAGCCGGCTACCTCGACGCCACGGACCGGATCTTAAAGGCCGCCGCCCGCATCAAGGAAGGCCTCCGGGCCATCCCGGAACTGGCCATGGTCGGCGATCCTCTCTGGGTCATCGCCCTGACCTCGTCCGTGCTGAACATCTATCAGGTCATGGAGGAAATGGGACAGTTGGGCTGGAGTCTGAACGGGCTGCAAAACCCTGCCGCTTTTCATCTGGCTCTCACGCTCCGTCACACCCGGCCGGGAGTCCCGGAAAGATTCCTCGGCGACCTGACCCGGGCCGTGGCCACGGTCAAGGCCAATCCCGACCGCCGGACCGGCATGGCGCCTATTTACGGGCTCGCCGCCAGCGCACCGGCGGAGGTAGTGCGGGATATCCTCCATTTCTATCTGGACACCCTGTACGTTCCATAAGGAGGCGGCGGCATGGGCGCCCAAGACGGTTATATCCTGGGCATCGACCTGGGCACGTCCTCGGTCAAGCTGGCCCTGGTGCAAACAGATGGCCTGGTTGTGGCATCCGACACGGAGCCCGTTTCCTTGCTTCTTACCCCCGACGGCGGGGTGGAACAGGATCCCGGGGAGTGGTGGGAAAAGATCGCCCTCGGCTGTCGCCGCCTCCTGTCCCGGTCCGGCCAGGCTCAGCGGGTGATCGGCATCGGCTGCACGGCCCAGTGGTCGACTACGGTGGCAATAGATGAAGACGGCCGTCCGCTCGGCAATGCCGTCCTGTGGATGGACACCCGGGGCGCCCCAGACATCCGGGCCCTGACCGGCGGCCTGGTCAGCATCGAGGGCTACGCCGCTTTTAAGCTCTGGCGGTGGATCAGGCTGACCGGCGGCGCCCCGGCCCACAGCGGCAAAGATCCGCTGGCCCACATCCTTTTCCTGCGCCGGGCCCGCCCGGACATCTACCGGCAGGCCAGGTACTTTCTCGAACCGAAGGATTTCCTTAACTTCCGGCTGACGGGCCGCGTCGCGGCCTCTTATGATTCCATCGCCCTCTACTGGCTGACCGATAACCGCAATCCGGCGGCGGTGCACTACGACCCCGGCCTGCTGCACTTGGCCGGGCTGACCGCCGACCGGTTACCCAGGCTGCAGCGGTCGGTGGACGTTTTAGGTCCCGTGCTGCCCGGGGCGGCGGAAGCCCTGGGAGTACCGCCCGGTATTCCCGTGGTTACGGGATCGCCGGACGTGCCGGCAGCCGCGGTCGGTTCCGGGGCCACCGACGATTACGCCGCCCACCTCTATGTCGGCACGTCGTCCTGGATAACGTGCCACGTTCCGTTCAAGAAGACGGACCTTTTGCACAACATGGCCTCCCTGCCTTCGGCCATACCCGGCCGGTACCTGGTAGCCAACGAACAGGAAACGGCCGGCGCCTGCCTCAACTTCCTCGCCGACGCGCTGCTCTTTCCCGCGGACTGCACCGGCGCAAGACCCCCGAACACCCACGCCATCCTTAACGACCTGGCGGCCGGCGTCCCGGCCGGCAGTCACGGGGTCTTCTTCACCCCGTGGCTGGTCGGCGAACGAACCCCGGTCGAAGACGCCTATCTCCGGGCGGGGTTCCACAACCTCTCGCTGGGTACCACCCGGGCGGATCTGGTGCGCGCCGTGTTTGAAGGAGTGGCCTTGAACAGCCGCTGGCTCCTGGAGGCCGAGGAGCATTTTCTCGGTCGCCGCCTGGACCGGCTTACCTTTATCGGCGGCGGGGCCCGCTCCCCGTTGTGGTGCCAGATCTTCGCCGATGTCTTGAATCGCAGCGTTCAGCCGCTGGCCGACCCGGTGTCCGCCAACGTCCGCGGCGCCGCGGTCTTGGCTTCCGTGGGCCTCGGCCTCACCTCGTTCGAGGCGGCCCACGCCACCGCGCTGGGCGGTCCCGTTTACGAACCCCGTCCCCAGGTGGTGCCGCTCTACCAGAAGCTCTTCCAGGAATACACCGGCTTCTACCGGCGCAACCGCCGGGCCTTTCACCGGCTCAACCGGCAGATGAGCGCCCCCGTGCCCCCACCGGGACCGGGGTTTTCCGCCTGCCCTTGAGAAGACGGAAGATTTCCCGACAGTTGCGATCAACCGGGCCCAAGAGAGGAGCATAATGGATTTACATAACT
>DATKUX010000131.1:0-10968 GCA_035530395.1 Spirochaetia bacterium | reverse complement strand
GCCTCTTCTTGAACTGCCCTAAATCGCCCCATGTGTCGTCCAAGAAGCGGGAAACCGTCACAATTACCGGCCGGGGATATTTCAGTGCGACCACAATGAAAAATGCCTCTCCGTTGGTATCAACCCCTTGCAATAGGACCTTGACGTCCCTACCGTGGTCCTGTTCTTCGATTACCTGCCCATATAAACAGCAGTCGGATACATCGACCTCTGAAACATTTCTTTCTCCCATCCTGATCCTGGCATGACTGGAAATAATGTGAGTCCGTTGCTCCACCGCTTTTCTGAGTAAAGCTACCCATGGCGTTATCAATATCATGCCACTCCTTATAAGATATTATAAGATATTATAAAATGCAATAGGCATTAACAATAAATAGAAAAAGACGTTTTCATGAAAGTGGATAATATATAACCAAACAGATATCCCGGAAATTACCATTCGACAGGAACCTATATATTCCTTTTTTTAGCGTACGGAAATTTTCATGTAGTTTGAATCACCTACCACCGGTATGTCACCGGTCAACTGTGCGCGGAAAAAGACCCTGCTGACGTCATATAGGCGTTGGCAGGGCCTTTTGGTGGTCCGTGAAATAAGGTTACTTACCGGTTCATTTTCCCGCCGCCAGGCCGGTTTTACCTGAAGTACCTTCCCAGGATCCCCTCCAGCATCTTGGCGTGGCGGTCCTCGTCGTGGGCGGCCGTGTCGAACCAGGAAGCCAGTTCCTTCTTGCCGGCCTCCATGGCCTGGTTCATTCCTTCGTGTTTGCCGTCGTAAGCTTTCTTTTCCCCGGCCAGCATTTTCTCGATTTCTCCTTTGAGATCGCTGACCTCGCCGTTCAGGTAGATGAAACGGGCTCCGTGGGTCGCTTCATCCATGGCGATGCGGCGCAGGGAGTCCGCTACGTCCGGCATCCCCCGGTGGTCGGCCTCGAGGGCCATGGCCAGGTAGTGGGTGACCTCCCAAGTCTCGCCGTTTATGTTACCCTTGACGTGCTCGTGCAGTTCCATTTGACAGCCCCTCCTTGGAAATTAATGTTTTCGTCATTAGTATACCATTTCGGTAGAGAATTGGCAAGCCCTTTTTCATATACTTTCCGGTATATTTTCAGGTCAAACACGGGGGTAATTTCCAGGGGGGAGGTGTACGGTCGCGCGGCACAGTTCACCGCTCCGCCGGGGACGGTCGAGCTAAAAGGGGTGGGGAACACCCCCACCCCTTCTCTCAGGGCACAACAAGGCACAGATCGTTACATTACCCACTGCCACAACCAGTTGTAGCCCATGGTTTCAAACAGTTCCCACGGCCGTTTGATCAGGCCCTCGTCGCCAAGAACGCCGCCCAGTTCGGCCAGCTTGTCCTCCCAGGGAGTGACCATCCTCTGGCGGTTGAGCGCCGGCACCCGGGCTTGGCCGGGAGCGGCCGGCCTGGGAACCGCTTTGACGTTATCGTCGTACCGGCCGTATTCCATGATGGCATCGATCATGGCCCGGTAATTCTCCGGGCGGGTATCGTACGGTATGTTGCAACCGCCGTTGATCATGAACCCGCCGTCCTTACCCACGGTCTCGCATAACAGTTTCACCCGCTCCCGCATCTCCTGCGGCGTGCCCAGTATGAACAGGGAATCGGCAACGCCGCCGGCCAGGCATTGATGGTGGCCGATGTCCCGCTTGGCCTTGAAGACGTCGCCCTGGTTGTCGATATCGCACAGGACCTTTCCTTTGGGCATTTCCAGCAGGTGGTGCCAGTGGGCGCCCCAGTCTCCTTCCAGGTAGGCCCGGACAGTGTAGCCGGCTTCGATCAGGATATCCATGGTTTTCTTGAACGACGGCCAGTAGAAGGTGTCGAACTGTTTGGGCGATAAGAAGCACGCCTTGTGCGTGGGTACGAAAATGGGGTAGCGGCGGAAAGGGTCGGCGGTGGACAGGGCAAAGTTGGCTATTTCGTGCACAATGACGTCACAGGCTGCCAGAACCTTGTCCGGCCGGCGGAGAATGTCTGTTAAAATCCCTTTCAAACCGCGCAGTGCGTCGGCCAATACGTCAAAAGGGGCCAAAAAGGCGCCGGTCATGGGCTGCGGCATGCCGAGTTCGTTCTGCAGGTGGATAGACCTGTTTCTCATGATTTGGGACATCATCATCTGGGCCATGCCGCCCTTTAGAAAAGCCATGTTCGCTCGAGCGGAACCTGGTTGGGCCGTATCTCCCAAAATCCGAGGAATGAAACGCTCCATCATGAATTCCACGGGATTATCAATTAATAGGTCATACTCGTCGGCCTTCATATACTCTTTTTCCACGAACTGAAACTGCGACCGGGAGGGCAGTTCCCGTCCCGGCAGCTTGTAACTGACGCAACCCACCGCATCATAAAGAGGCCCCCAGATCCGGTTGTTGCGCAGGACATCGATTTCGGGGAAGGCCCTGATGAAGGCTTCCTCGCCCCGGAGCCATTTTTCGGCGTCGTAGATGGTTTCCTGGTTGGTGTTGCCCGCGTACACCTCGGCGAAATAGTTGCTGCCCGAGGCTATGGGCATCCGGTCGACAGGTTCCAGGGCGATGGTGGCCTGGTAGCGCCCCAGCCTTTCCTCGTAGAGTTTTTTCATTTCGGACATCGGTACGACCTCCTCGTTTAGACCTTGGGTCTCCCGGATATGTTGGTTATTACGCTAAAAGCCCGGTTCAATCAGGTTTCTCCAAAAGCAGCCACCGGGCGAACTGTTTGTTGAATCCGTGATGGGCGGAAAGTTCAAGGTGTTTAGCGCGTTTGGCCAGGTCACCGGCCAGAGCGAACTGATCCCCGGACAACAGGGCTTTAATCGCCCCTATGCCCGCAGCATTGCCAACGGCTTTAATAGCGGCGGGGTTGACGGCCGGCAACAGGCCGATACCTAAAAGGCTGGCCGGATCCAGATTGCTGCCGAAGGCCCCGGCCAGCATAATCCCGTCCAGGGCAGAGGCTTTCAGGCCGGCCTCCTCCAACAATATCTCTATGCCGGCCCGGATGGCTGCCTTGGCCAACTGCAACTGACTTATGTCCCCCTGGGTGAGGGCTATCTCCTGAGGTCCTTCGGCCAGGATGAATCTCGTTCCCTTGCCGTCGGCTACGATTCTCCTTTGCACTGCCCCGGGCAACCCGGACGGGAGATCCCCCGGCTTTTTCAGCCGGCCGTTTTTGTTGATGACAGCCAACCGGACCAGTTCGGCGACAACATCGATCAATCCCGAGCCGCAGATTCCCCGGGGAGGGGTGTCGCCAATGACCCGGACATGGCAATCGTCCGCCACCCTGACCTGGTAGATCGCGCCGCTTTCCGCCCGCATGCCCTGCTTGATACTGGCTCCTTCAAAGACCGGGCCGGCGGCCGTGGAACAGGTATACAGGCGTCCGTCACGGGACAAAATGATTTCCCCGTTGGTGCCGATGTCCACGGCCAGCCAGACCCCCGGCAGGTCGTAGATGCCGGTGGCCAGCATGACTCCCACGGTATCGGCGCCGATGTAACCGGCGATGTTGGGTAGGGTACGGAAACGGACATATCCCGGCAGACTTTGCAACCCGAGCTGGGCGGCCGTTCCACTCAGATCCCGGCAGAAAGCGGGGATGAAAGGCGCGGCGGCGACAAAGCGGGGGGAGATGCCCAGCAGTAGGTGGCTCATGACGGTGTTGCCGACAAAGGTCAGCAGATAGACGCTGTCCGCGGGAACTCCGGTCTGGGCCAGAAGTCTGGCAATGATTTCGTCCACCGTTTCCCGAACCAGCTTTTGCATTTCGGCGAGACCGCCGGGATTTTCCATGGTATGGGTTATGCGGGTTATCACGTCGGCACCGTAAGCAGCCTGCCGGTTGGGGGCCGAAGCCGAGGCCAGAACCCTGCCCCGCAGGAGGTCCACCAGGTATACGGCTACGGTGGTGGTACCTACGTCCACGGCCAGGCCGTAAGCACTGGTTGTTGTATCTCCCGGTTCCAAAGAAATCAAGGCACCGCCCTCGATGACCGAGGTGACCTGGAAACCGGCGTCCCGGAGCAATTCAGGGAGTCTGGCCGCTAACCCGATGTCCACCTGCACGGGAGCCGCCAGCCCCGCCAGAACTCTTTCCATGTCGGCTGTCTGATCCTCCAGGTCCGGCGGGTCCAATCTGTGTATTGTTTTGATGACGTGGGGATCGATGGAAAAAGCGGTTGCCGGATATTTCTCCTTGGCGCTCTTCGGATCTCCCCCCGTCTCCGGGCCGTATTGGGTTTCCACCATGGCATCCCCCAGCACCTTGCGCTGGCAAAGCAGGACAAAGCCTTGCGCCTGCTGTCCGGGCGGGAGTACATCCCTTTCGCTGGACGATTCTTCGCTTAGTTGACCTTCCAAAAGCCTGGCCGCACATTTGCCGCATGTTCCTTTTCCCCCGCACACCGCATCGACCGGCACGCCGGCCTGGCGGGCGGCTTCGAGAAGGGTGGTCGCCAGGGGAACGGTTGTCGTTACTCCTGCCGGCCAAAAGGTCACTCGCGCTGTGGTCACTGACGCCCACCTGCCTTTGCCCGCATCTAGAACCGGTCCTTGTTGGACCTGTAGTAGCGGATAAACTTCAAAGCATAGTTGTCCCGCCCCAGCAGCAGGTCCGTGGCCAGGACGTGACGGCGTACTTTGGCCACGTCGACTACCGGACAGGTGACACCGGCGGCAATGGCCAGGGCCAGGAAAGAAGTATTGATCACTTCCCGTCCCGGCAGGCTGAAGGAAACATTGCTGGCCCCCAGGGTAATGTTCACCCCGAATTTTTCCCGCACCTCCCTGATCGTTTCCAGGGTGACCAGGGCGGCTTTGGGGTCCACTCCTACCGATAAAGCCAGGCAGTCAACAACGATATCGTTAAGCGGTATCCCGATCTTGACGCATTGCTCAATAATCCGGTCCACAATTTGCAACCTGGTTGCGGCATCAGGCGGTATGCCCTTTTCGTTCAGCGGCAGCACGATGACCGCGGCGCCATACTCCTTGACCAGGGGCAGGATGGTCTGCATTGATTGTTCTTCGCCCTTGACCGAGTTGATCAGCGGCTTCCCGGTGTATACTCTGAGAGCGGCTTCAATGGCCATGGGATTACCGCTGTCCAGGCAAAGAGGGACGTCCACCTCGTTCCCCACCAGCTTTACGACTTCGGGAAGCAGGGCCGCTTCATCGATGCCGCCCGCCCCGACGTTAATATCCAGAATGTCGGCACCGGCGGCAACCTGCTCTTTGGCTTCATGCAGGACGTATTCCAACTGCCCTGTTCGCAGCGCCTCCGCCAGGCGTTGTTTGCCGGTGGGATTTATGCGTTCACCGATGAGGACTGTTTGTTTCCCCCCGCTGATGACTATTTCCTTTTTCCCTGACAACCTTGTTTCCATTCCGTCAATCCCCCCTTGTCAGATGCCGGTCTCCATCAGCGGACGGCACCGTAAATCTCCTTGCAAATGTTCACCCCGGCCACCGCATCGGGGGCGTAATAATCGGCTCCGACATATTGCCGCACCTGTTCATTGCAGGGAGCGCCGCCGATTACGACCTTGACCCGGTCCCGCAGTCCCGCGGCCGTAAGGTCGTCGACCACTTTCTTCATCTGGGGAAAGGTAAAATTGAGGAGCGCGGAGAGGCCCAGCGCTTTGGCGCCGGTTTCCCGCACCTTGGCCACGAAATCCGCGGCCGGAACGTCTACGCCCAGGTCGATGACCTCGAAACCGGTACCCTTCAATAACGTAACGACGATGTTTTTCCCGATGTCGTGAATGTCGTCTTTGACCGTCCCGATTACCACGGCCCCCTCCGAATCGCCCGTTTTGGCTTCTCCCAGCAGGGGTTCCAGGACGGACATGACGCCCTTCAATATTTCTCCCGACATGATCAGCTCACTCAGGTAGTATTCCTTTTTCTCAAAAAGCCTGCCGATCTCTACCATCGCTTCGTTGCATTCCTTGATAATGGTCAGGGGATCTTCTCCCGAAGCCAACCGTTGGTTCACCAGGGTGGTGACTTCATCTTCGTTTAATTCCACCAGGGCCCTGGCAAGTATAGTCAATTCACTCATGTTTATCCTCCTCAAGTTTATTTTCCTCCAACGGACGGTCAGAAACCCCATATACGTGAACCTTGAGGTTCAAAGCAATTCCGGCATATCACCACCTTGTTATGATGTATAGACAGGGATGTTGAAAAAATTTTCTGTTAATTACCGTTGCTCCCGGCATTCATTCCGGATAGTTTCGTAAAAATCTTTACGGCTTCTATGGCGTCGCAACCAAAATAGTCCGCTCCGGTGTACTCCAACACTCTCTGGTTGACCGGGTAACCGCCAATTACCACCGAAACATTGTCCTTGAGATTATCTTCTTTTAAAAGGCTGACCACTTTTTTGATGGAATTGATGCAGTAGGTGATGAGGACGCATACTCCTACCATCCTGGCACCGGTTTCTCTGACTTTCCGTAAAAAGACTTCGGGCGCAACGTCCACACCCAAATCGTAAACCTTAAAACCGTTGGAACGTAAAAGGGATATCACTATGCTTTTCCCTAGGTCGTGGATGTCTCCTTCAATAGTGCCCATAACTATCTTCTTGCCGTTGCCGGTCCCGTTGTTGGGGATAAGCGGCTCAACGATTTCCATTATGCACCGGAGGATTTCTTCCGACATGATCAGGTCGGACAGGAAATATGCTCCGTCGCTATATCTCCGGCCAACGATTTCCACCCCCAGGCGGCATTGTTCCACGATCTCCAGGGCGCTGACGCCGGAGTCCACGGCTTGCCGAACCAGGGTAAGAGCCTTGTCCTCGTCGAGATTGGCCAGGCTGTCCACAAGGTCATTGTTCATGGCGAACCATCCCCGAATAAAAGTCTTCTTTATGCCATCCTTCATAGCTGGTCAGCTTGCAGCGGTCGCCGCGGTAGACCGACTTGCCCCAGCCCACGGGTTTCTTATCCAAGTCGTATAGGGTCTGTTCCACCAAAAAAACCGGGGTGTCGGCAGGCACCTCCAATATGCCGGCCTCTTGGGGGGTGATCATGGCCGCCTGCAGGATCCTTTTACAGGTTACCGGCATTTTGTCGCCATAAGCGGCCACCAGGTTGGAAAGGGAAGGGTCTTTCAGCTCCACCTCCAGGAAAGGTTTTTGCTTGGCATAGACGACGTACTTAGTCTCATAAGCCAGGTGTTCCCCTTCGGCCGAAAGGGTGAAACGGTAGAAAAGGCACCGGGTGCCCGGGGGTACAGAGAGCTTCGACGCCAGTTCCTCGTCCGCTTTCAGGATTCTGGCCTGGAGCAGGTTGATGGCCGGCACGAGACCCCTTTTCCTGATTTCGGTGTAAAAATCACGGAGTTCAAAGGCGACGTTATCGATGGCCGGCTTCGCCACGTAAGTGCCCTTGCCCTTCATGGTATACACCAAACCGGCCGCCACGAGTTCCGCGATGGCCTGCCTTACGGTCATACGGCTTATTTCGTATTGGGCGGCGATGTTATGTTCCGGCGGCAGGGCCTCCTCCGGCTTCAATTCGCCCTGACAAATACTTTCCTCGAATATTTTGGCCAATTGGTAATAGGCCGGGATGGCCGAATTCTTGTCGATGGTTTTGAGTTCGTTTTTCATACTCATCTCTATCCTGTCGGGGAAGTTGTTCGGTAACCGGGGAAAGAAAAGTGGTCCGGCACTCTAGACATCTATGCAAGAAAGCCTACCACAAAGAAGGGGACTAGTCAATGTTTTTTAGGAACAAAATTTCCTGGCCAACGTCTAAGACAAACAACAAGAGTTTCGACCAGTTTCACGTTTTTTATGGCTTTAATACAAGCTGTCGTCGAAGTAATACAAAAGGGTCTTTTCATTTTCCGCCAACTGGTGTAATATCGTTGTAGGAAATGCGTTTAGATATCCTCGCCTTCCGGTATGAAAGTGCACCCGGGTACCGCGGCATTCCTGCGAGCCTGTTGTTTCTATATACCCTTTCCAGTGGAAGCAAACCCTGGTTCCGACATGTCCCCAAATTCCGAACCAGCACGTCTGCCCATTTGGGACCCCTCCAGCTTCCTGATTCACTGCTGACACGGCGGTAAACCATCCAAACCCGAAGGCTCCTTTCGGCTTCATTGTTGTCCGGCGGATCCCGCGACGGTAAGTGAAGGCCCGAACCCGTTCCCTCTTTTCGCGACAACTGAAAAAGCCTGTTGCTGCTCCTTCCGGCGAATTAGGCCCGTTCACCCGATTCCGGACTTTCCCCGATCCGGTACCCGGTGATTCCGCCGCCCGGGCATTGTTTTCCCTATTCCGCGGCAACAAAAAGGAGGCTTGGCGCATGAACACCGTGGAACCCAAAACAGACATCTATGATATTCAGCAAAAAGGCAACCGGGATCAGGAGCGTCACCTGGAAAAGATCAAAGGCGCCATCAAAGACAACCTGAAGGAACTGGTCGCCAACGAGAATATCATCTCCTCCGACGGGCAAAAGAAAGTGGTCGTGCCCATAAAATACCTGGATGAATACCGGTTCCGCTACGACCCGAAGGGCCTGGGGAAGGAAGGTGCGGGTCAGGGCAGGGGTAAGAGCGCCAAGGGCGACGTGATCGGAAGAAGGCCGGCCGGAGGAGACGGCGCTCCCGGGGAGGAACACCGGGATTTTCAGTACCTCGTTGAAATCGATGTGGAACAGCTTGCGGAATACCTTTTCGAGGCGCTTTCGCTGCCCAACCTCGACCCGGCCAAGAAATCGGTGATCGTGGACCAGGAATACACTGACCGGCGTAAAAAAGGGGCCTTGGCCAACCTGGACAAGAGAGCTACCCTCAAGGAGGTCATCAAGCGCAGGGCAGCGGGGGCAGATCCGGTTTTGATCGCCAACGCCGACCTGCGCTTCCGCACCTGGCAGGAAAAGGAGAAGGAGGTGTCCAACGCCGTCATCCTCCTGATGCGGGATATCTCCGGATCGATGGGCGAGGAGGAACGGTTTCTTACCCGGGCCGTGTGCTTCTGGATCACTCTGTTTTTACGCCGGCGCTACGACCGGGCGGACATCGTGTTCATCAACTACGACACGGAGGCGTTCGAGGTGGACGAGGACCGCTTTTTCCACGAGGGGATGGGCGGCGGCACCAGATGCGTGAGCGCGTTCGAACTGGTTAGGACGATCATCGGGCAGCGGTACCCGCCGGACATGTGGAACATCTACGGCCTGCAGTTTTCGGACGGCGAGGACTTCGACTGTACGGGTGCGGCCGGGTTTCTCGAGACGATCCTGCCGTGGTTTCAGATGTTCGGCTACGTGGAGATAGAACCGGAGGGTACCCGTCATATCTGGAGCAGTAAATTATCCGCGGTGTATGGGGAGCGGGAACTGTTCCGGCGGTATGGGAGGGCCGCCAGGATAACCGACAGCCGCAATGTGTGGGAAGCGATAAAAATTCTCATGGGGGGCGAGGTGAACATGGCATGAACATCGATGCCCTGGCCGGGGAGATCTGGGATGCCGCCGTGGAACTCGGGCTGGATCCGCACCCCGTCCACTTCGAGGTGGTACCCCATCACGTTCTGTACGAGGTGGCGGCCTACGGCCTGCCGAACCATTTCCGCCACTGGACTTACGGGCGCAATTACTGGATCCAGAAGCAGCAATACGAACACGGCATGAGCCGGATCTACGAGCTGGTGATCAATTCCGATCCGGCCCTGGCCTATATTCTCCAGAACAACAACGATGTGCAAAAGGCCTTCGTTATGGCGCACGTCATGGGCCACTCCCACATATTCAAGTGCAACTGGCACTGGAAGGACACCAGGAAAGACATGCCGCAGTACATGGCGGCCGCCGGCGCCAGGTTTGCCGAATATGAACAGGTTTACGGCGAGATGCCGGTGGAGCGGCTGATCGACAAGGGGCTCGCCCTCCAGTTCCACGTGGCCGATGAAGAGCACGAGCCGGTCCTGGAACAGCGGCAAGTAAAAAAGCGGACCGAGTTTGACGAATTGTTCGAGGCGGGCGGAAATCAGGCCGCTGTGCACCCGGACCCCAAACCGGCCAAGCCCGGGAACTCTGTGGGTCCGGGCCATCTCAACCGGTTGCCCGCCCCAACGGAAGATCTGTTGGGGTATATCATCCGCTACTCACCGGTTCTCACCCCCTGGGAAAAAGATGTCCTGTCGGTCATCCGTCAGGAAGGTATTTACCTTAAGCCGTACTTTGGCACCAAGTTGTTGCACGAGGGTTTCGCCGTCTGGACGCACCAAAAGATACTGGGCATGCTTGATTTGACGCAGGAGGACCGGCTGGAGGCGGCCATCACCCATGCCGGTGTGGCTGTGCCCCACTTGCTCGGCCTAAACCCCTATTATCTTGGTTGGAAGATATTGGAGATGATCGAAAGAGAGAAAGGAAAGGAGGAAGTGATCAGAATCGCCAGCGAAGAGAGCGACTCTTCGTTTATCCGTAACCACCTCACCACGGAAATGGTGGAGGAACTTGACCTTTACCAATGGGTCAAGAAAGAAGATCACGATCCCGGCTACCCCAAGGGGCATAAATGGGTGGTGGAAGAGACCGGCTGGGAAAATGTCCGTGACTGGTTGGCCGCCAAATACGCACAGCCGCCGTTGCCGGTGATCGAGGCCGTAGCCGAATCACAGGATCAAAGAGGGGAGCTGGTGCTCTGGCAGGTGGGCGACGAGGACATGGACAGGCACTATGCGGAACAAACCCTCAGCTATTTTATCGACCTCTGGGGGGGCGACGTCAAACTCAGTTGTAACCTTGACGGCATAAGAGGGGTTATAATCAGGAGGCGTTAAGGATTCAGTGACCTCCTCCCGCCACTAGAAGTGACGGGCATCTCAGCGATTCCGCTTCTGAGAGCCGGGGAGTCCGTGATTAGGTGCCCCCCAAAGGTTTCCGCATTTCTGCGGCACACACCCCTTTCGGGATATGGCCCGGCCAC
>DATKUX010000130.1:0-8128 GCA_035530395.1 Spirochaetia bacterium | reverse complement strand
ACCGGGCCCGGGCGAAGTTCTGGTCAAGATAGAAGCCTGTGGGATCTGCGGCACGGACCTCAAGATATCTACCGGGATCCTGCCTGGAACCCGGCTTCCCCTGGTGATGGGACACGAGCCGGCCGGAACGGTGGCCAGGGTGGGCTCCGCCGTAAAGGACCTGGAGCCCGGTGACCGGGTCTGCGTGCACTTCTACGTCACTTGCGGGCGGTGCGCCTGGTGCCGCGGCGGCCGGGAGAGTATCTGTCCCAACCTGGTGGGCCAGTTGGGCTTTCATCTGGACGGCGGTTTTGCGGAATACCTGACGGTCCCTGCCGACAACTGCCTGAAGGTGCCAGCGGAAGTCTCCTTTTCCGGAGCCGCAATTCTAGGTGACGCGGTGGCCACCGGCTACCACGCCGTGCAGCGCGCCGGGGTGAAGCCTGGGCAGTTGGTACTGGTTATGGGGGCCGGCGGGGTAGGGTTGCACCTGGTGCAGATGGCGAAGGTCGCCGGGGCCTGCGTGGCGGTAGTGGATGTCGACGAGGCCCGGTTGGATCTGGCGCGGCGCCTGGGGGCCGACCATGCCGTTCGTTTCGAGGCGCAGGACTACCTGGCGCAGGTTGGGAAACTGGCCGGCGGTGAGCCGGTCAGCGCCGTTTTTGAAACGGTAGGCCTACCGGAAACGCTGGCGGCCAACGTCCGGTTGCTGGGGCGGGGCGGCAAACTCATGGTGATCGGCTACAAGCCGGGCCACGTTTTCCCTCTGGATCCGCTGGATTGTGTCAACCGGGAAATCGAGGTGCGCGGTGTACGGGCTTCCTGTAAGGAAGAACTGCGCGCGACCATCAAACTGGTCGCCGCTGGAAATGTGGTGCCGGTGATAACCCGGGAATTCGCCCTTCCGGAGGTCAATGCGGCCCTGGCGGAACTAAAGGCCGGCAGGATCACCGGCCGGGCCGTGGTGTTGCCGGGTTAAGGATTAAAGGGATTGTTTTTCCTGAACACCTCACCCTTAGGCAACTTCCCGACGGTTCTTTGGTGTCTGTGTGACACGGGGCAAGCAGCTTAATGTCAGGCCCGGCAGTGCGCAGACCGGCAAAGGGGCCGCTGTCTTAGAGCGGAAGACCCATTCTGATTAGGGGAAACCACAGAATGTGGAGGATACAGCCATGGTTACCCGCTTTACGGCCGACGAGAGCAGTCATTTGGCGGAATACCGTCGTTTTCGGGATAAACTCCTGATCCTCGAACATGCCTGGAATGATTTTCAAAACGGTGTCGATGTCCCGAATGACATGGTGAAGCCGGAAGTCCTGGCCTCCTGGTGCCGTCTGACCATCTTGAATATACTGATTGCTTTGGCAGCTTTGATAGGTAGCTGGGCAGTGGGCGCGTGGATCCCCACCATAGTCAACCTGATCCTGACCAAGCAGGGCCTGGCGACCGCTGAGGTGGTGAAACATGTCAGTATAGTGAGCATGGTCTACAACTTGGGGGGCTTGATCGGTTACTGCAGTTGGGGTTTCATCGCCGACAGGATCGGGCGCAAACCCGCGTTCATCATGTGCTTCGTCGGGGCGTCGGTGGTGGCACCGGTGCTATTCTTCGGCCATCAGAGCTACGCGGCCTACCTGTACATCTCACCGTTCCTCGGTTATTTTGTCTTCGCGGCGTTCGGCGGGCTGGCCATCTACATGGCCGAAGTGTATCCAACTCACATGCGGGCCACCGGTTCTTCCTTCTGCCTGAACATCAGCCGTTACCTGGTAGCCCTGGCCCCGTTGTGGACAGGGGTCCTGGTCAAGGCTCTGGGCGGGTTGACCATTGCCGCCGCCGCGTTCTCGATAATGTTCGTGATCGGTCTCGTAGCCAGCTTCTTCCTGCGGGAAACCAAGGGACTGAAATTGGCATAGGCTGGCAGCGGATCCGTGACGGGACCCTGGTCCGATCCTGCAGGCCGGTCCCGTCGGGCCCCGCTGCCCGTCGCCAGGGGCGGCTCCGGCAAGTAGTGGTGAACCAGCGGACGATCGCCTCAGACGCAAATCCTTCACCGTTACCTGCCGATAAAAGAACAGAAAGGGTGCTGGCCATGAGAGTCATTGGTGCCGGTGTCGAAGCCTCCTACGATCCCTTCCAGAGGCGGGTGAAGTCGAATGCCGGTTGACGTCCACAGCCACGTTATACCCCGCTCCATAGTCGATGCCGTGCGGAGCGGCGACGACCGTTACCAGGCCAGGGTGGAAACGCGCGACGGACGGGAGTGGATGGTCCACGAGCGGGGATTTGCCTATCCTTTACTGGATAAGTTTTATGACCCTGAAACCAGTCAAACTGGCCGACATGGAAAAGGCGGGCCTGAGCCGTACGGTGCTCTCGCCTGCCCCGACGTTCTATTTGTACAGCCTGGAGCCCGGTCCGGCGGCCGAATTAATCCGCGAACTGAACGACGGGATCTGTGCAATGGCGGCCGCCCAGCCGGAACGCTTTGCGGCTATGGTCGCGGTCCCGCTGCAGGAGCCGGATTTGGCCGTGCGGGAGTTGCGGCGAGTGGCTTCCCGGCCCGGGGTGGTGGGCGTGGAAATCGGTTCCTCCATCGAAGGGGAAAACCTTGATCACCCCCAATTCCGGCCCTTCTTTGCCGCCTGCGAGGGACTCGACCTGCCGGTCTTTCTTCATCCCTACTACGTAGGTGCAAAAACCGGGTTCCGCGACTACTATTTTACGAATCTTCTGGGCAACCCGCTCGATACGGCCATCGGCGCGGCATCGTTGATTTTCGGCGTCGTGCTGGACCGGTTTCCCGGCCTGCGCGTAATTCTGGCCCACGGCGGAGGCTTTCTGCCTTATCAGATCGGCCGGCTTGACCACGGCTACCAAGTCAGGCCGGAATCCCATACCTGCCTGCAGAAGCCCAGTGCTTACCTGAGGCGGTTCTACTATGATGCGATAACTTTCAAGCGTGAAGCCCTGTCCTTCTTGATCCGCCTGGTGGGCAGCGACCGGGTCGTGGTGGGTAGCGACTATCCCTTTGACATGGGTCCGTCAAAGCCCCTGGAAATGATCGAGAAGGCCGCGGTCGACCGGTCGGTGGCCGATCAAATGTGCCGTCTTAACGTGGCCGGACTTTTCCCCAGGTGGGGTTGCGGAGCGTGAACCGGCCGTTGACCCGGCTGCCGAACCAGGAACGACAGTGTTGCCCGGCCAGAGGTTCCGAATATCGCTGTTCTGGCCAAAAAACTATTCCGAGGTGAGTGGATGTGGAGCAGCAGTGCGAACTGAGAGATGGAATGAGAATCGACTGGGATGTACCCATTGTGATGGACGACGGAGCAATTGTTCGGGCGGATGTATTTCGGCCCGCCGGAGAGGGGCACTACCCCGTTATCCTCACCTATGGCCCTTACGGCAAGGGCTTATCCTTTCAGGAAGGGTATCCCGGTCAGTGGAACAGCATGGTCGGCGATCACCCGGAGATCTTGGAGTGCTCGACGAATAAGTATCAGAACTGGGAGACGGTGGATCCGGAAAAGTGGGTTCCTGACGGGTACGTATGTGTACGGGTGGATTGCCGGGGGGCGGGCCGCTCGCCGGGTTATCTTGATTTCTTTTCTCCCCGGGAGATGCGGGACTTTTACCTTTGTATTGAATGGGCGGGAACCAGGCCGTGGAGTAACGGCAAAGTGGGCCTGTTGGGGATATCGTATTACGCGATGAACCAGTGGCAGGTGGCGGCGCTCCAGCCGCCGGTACCAGTCGGCCGCCTGCCCCTGGGAGGGAGCGGCCGACTGGTACCGGGACGCCACCCATCACGGAGGTATCGTGTCCACTTTCTGGGCGACCTGGTACAAGGGTCAGGTCGCAAAGGTCCAGCACGGGGCCGGCGGGCCGGTCAACCCGAACACCGGTGAGCCGGTGGCCGGACCGGAAACACTGTCCCCTGAAGAACTGGCAGCCAACAGGACGGACATCGGGGAGGAGATCGTCAGGAATGCCCTTGCCAGCGACGCCTATTACCTGGAGCGGCTGCCTGACTGGTCAAAGATCTCCGTTCCCCTGCTCTCCTGTGCCAACTGGGGGGGGGCAGGGATTGCATTCGCGGGGTAACTTCGAAGGCTATGTCAGGGCGGCGTCGCCCCGTAAATGGCTTGAAGTCCACGGGTTGGAACACTGGACCGAGTTCTACACCCCTTACGGCGTAACGCTTCAAAAGCGTTTCTTCGATTACTTTCTCAAGGGGGTGGAAAGCGGCTGGCCGGATCAACCATCGGTATTGCTGCAGGTCCGGACTGTCGACGGGTTCGTCGAGCGCCGGGAAAAGGAGTGGCCGCTGGCCCGCACCCAATGGACGCGGTTTTACCTTGACCCCGCCAACAGGCATTTGACCAGGGATCCGGTTGTTACGGAGGGTTGCGTGGAGTATGAGCCCATAGGTGAGGGAGTCACCTTTATCACCGAACAGTTCGAAACGGAAACGGAAATTACCGGTCCGGCGGCGGCGAAGATGTTTGTCGCGTCATCGACCACTGATGCGGACCTGTTCCTGGTTATGCGACTCTTTGATCCTGACGGCGGGGAGGTGCTTTTCACCGGGGCGACGGATTTGTTTATTCCTTTGACCCAGAGTTGGTTGCGGGCTTCCCACCGCAAGCTTGATCCCGAACTGAGCACGGAGTACTGTCCCTACCACACTCACGACGAACTGCAGCCGCTGACTCCCGGTGAGGTCTACGGGCTGGATGTCGAGGTTTGGCCCACGTCCATTGTCATACCACCGGGCTACCGTTTAGGGCTTACCATTCGCGGATCGGACTACGAAAACGCAGGCGACGGGGAAAAACGGATGTTCCTTGGGAAAGAGATCAAGGGCTCGGGTCCCTTCTGGCATGACGAACCGCGTGACCGGCCCCTGGAGATCTTCGGTGAAAGAGTCTCCGTGCATGCAGGAGGAACAAAAAACTCCTACCTGCTACTACCTGTCGTGCCGGAACAGGCTTGAGTCCCCGACTGTCGGTACAGATTCCTTTGACCTTGACGGTATAGATGAAAAACGGTCCGCTATGGTACAATCACAGTACGCCCCGGCTCTGGCGTTTACGGGCCGGGGATTTATGTTTTCAGGCCGGGTGCCAAAGGAGGTTGCTTAATGCAGATTACCAAACATGTCCATGGTATTAAAATTCCTTTTCAATTAAGGGACGGCTCCGGCCCGGCAATTGACCGTTTTGTTTACGCCTATCTAGTGTATGGTGAGGGCATTTCCCTTATCGACACCGGGGTGGCCTCGTCGGCTGAGACGATATTTGAGTACATACGCAAGACCGGCTGTGAGCCCGGGGAGATATCCCAGATCGTGCAAACCCATGCCCATGCGGATCACATCGGAGCCACCCGCTTCATCAAGGAAGCCACCGGCGCCGCAGTCATGCTCCACTCAGCCGAAAAGGCCTGGTTGGAGAATCCGGACTTGCAATTCAGGGAACGGCCGGTTCCCGGTTTTTTCGGTCTTGTAGGTGGTTCCGTTCGGGCCGACCGTATTCTTGAGGACGGGGACGCCGTGGACCTGGGATACGGCCTTCAATTGGAGGTTTTCCATACTCCCGGGCATTCCAGGGGTTCGCTTTCCCTCTTACTGCGGGAAGAAGGGGCTCTCTTTTGCGGGGACGCCGTTCCGGTGCCGGGGGATATGCCGGTTTACGACGATGTCCCGTCATCGGTCAGTTCCATCAAGAGGCTCCGAAAGCTCCCGGGCGTCCGTTGCCTCCTGTCTTCCTGGGCCGCCCCGCAGGAAGGGGAGCGGGCCGGCGGGGTCATGGACGAGGGCTTACGCTACCTGCAACAGGTGCATGAGGCGGTCCGAAAAGTTGCGGGGCAACATCCGCCCGCAACTGGAGAACTGACCCGGTTGGTGGTGGCTGCCTTGGGGCTGCCCGTCCAGGCGGCCAATCTCCTAGTGAGCCGGTCTCTGGCGGCGCACCTCAGGGTCCTGGACCGCCCGGATCTACTGGCGGATTGATTGTCCGTGGGAATGGCTCCGGCGGTCGCCGGGAGGTCTGCGGGTCAGGGCCCCTCGGCTTACGATTGAGGACAATGACCTTTTTAGTCGGACCGCCGCAGGACGTGGTGTACAACCGCAGCTATGGATATTACCAGGTGCCAAACGCCTTTGCCTATATGCTTTCCTCGCTTCGGGCCGTTTGAGAAATCCGCCGCTCCGGCAGGGGAAAGACGGGGTTAGGAGAATAACCAGTCAGGAGAGGGGATGCGAACACATGATCACCGAAACAGACGGGAACCCTTCGCTCATGGTGCTGGATGAAGCGTTGGCCTCCGCCAGGAACATGGTGCTTTACCGGGGTGTTCTGGAGGACCATGTCTGCGGGGCCTGGCTTCGCTTTGTGCAGGCTTGCGCGGACCGGCTGGAGCCGCAGGTTACCGGTGAGCTTTTCAGCAAGCTGTTTTTTCTGCTGTCCCAGGCAGCGGAGCGGCCGGGCGACGCCTGGCAAAATCACTTGCTCGACCTGATTCTTTACGACGATAACGCTTTTACCCGGGCGGCAGCCGCAGGTCCGGACCGGGTGACCGCTTCGGTGCGAGAGGCGGCCCTTGGAGATCTATGCCGGCTACAAAACATGTTCCGACTGGACGCCTCCCAGGCGGCGGTCTGGAGCCAGACGGAAAACCTCGGAGTGCCGGGCGGACGGCCTTCGTGGCGAGACCTGGCCCCTGGCCGGCCGGACGCCGCAGACAGAGACCCAACCGACGCCATCCGCATCTTGTTGCAGCAGGCACCGGATTGGAGACGCTGTCTGGACAAACTTGACGCCTACCACCGGCGGGCTGGGGCAGGGCTTTTCGGTCGTTTCCGCGCCGTCCGCTGGCTCGGCAGGGCAGGCCGGCTGGAGGGCATTGCGGAACCCGATCCCGTAACCATGGAGGACCTCTTCGGTTACCAGTCCCAACGCGCGGAGGTTCTAGCCAACACCGAGCGGTTTTTAGCCGGTTGGCCGGCCAACAACCTCCTGCTATACGGGGATAGGGGCACTGGCAAATCCTCTACGGTCAAGGCTTTACTGAACCGGTACCAGGAGGGCGCGCTACGTTTGGTAGAGGTGGCCAAGAGCGACCTAAAGGATTTCCCACGGATTATGCGGGAGTTACGCAATCGGCCGCAGCGCTTTATCCTCTTTGTGGATGACCTTTCGTTCGAGGAAGGCGAAACCGAGTACAAGGAGCTGAAGGCCGTCCTGGAAGGGGGCCTGGAGAGCCGGTCGTCCAACGTCGTGATTTATGCTACCTCCAACCGGCGCCATCTGGTCCGGGAACACTTTGCCGACCGACAGCCTGAGTACGGAGAAGACGGGGAAGTCCGCATCGGCGACACCGTCCAGGAGAAGCTTTCCCTAGCCGACCGCTTCGGCATCACCGTGCTTTTCATTGCGCCGGACAAGCCCCTCTTTCTGGAGATTGTCCGGGGCCTGGCCGGACGGAGGGGAATTACCGTGCCCGTGGACGAACTGGAGCGCCGGGCCCTGCTCTGGGAGGTTTGGCAGAACGGTCGTTCCGGCCGAAGCGCCCGACAGTTTATCGACTACCTGTGCGCTGAGGAGGCTAGCCCGGCAGGGCAGGGGGGAAGTAATGATTAGTCTCAGCCCGGCCCCGGCGGGCCAGGGCCTGAGCAACCCAGGATACCATGCCATCTGTTCCTGACATAGTGGTGTCAACAGCTACCGGTTGTCTGCGACAAAGTAGGACATTTACCAATAACTGTGTTTTAGCCGCCCTTTCGTGGGTACGCCTATCCCAGTCTCTGCCAGGTGTGATAGGTGACTGATATTGAAAGGTAAAGGTGAGAAGATGACCTGGGCTGAAACCTCACGCACCCACCTTCGGCGGGTCCCGACCTCAGCTATAGCCCCACCACTTTAACGTGCAATGCTCATTTGCATGCGGGCATTAACGTATCCCATCGACGGGGGTGTCCCCTCCGGGAGTACTTATCCCACCGGGTGTGTAGCCGGGCAGGGCGTTGTCGCCGCTACCTTCGGCGGCTTCTTCTTCCTCTCCCAGTGAAACTCGTTGTAAAAGCTGTGATGCATGTTCACACTGGCGTTGAAGTCGGCGTTCACCACATGTCCGCAGTGCGGAC
>DATKUX010000129.1:0-6412 GCA_035530395.1 Spirochaetia bacterium | reverse complement strand
TACGCCCAAACGCCCTAACGACGCGGTTTTCAAGCCCCCTCAAGCTGTAACTAGGAAACTTCCGCTAGGTAACTGGTTTGCTGCGGAGGGAGCCCGCCAGGGTTCCCTCCCTGTTTTACGCCTGCCGGGTAACCGGTACGTAGAGGGCGTTTTCCTGTTCGTCATAGCTCGCGGGGAAGGCCCCCTTGAACTCGATGCCGAACTGCTTGAAGAAGCCCTTGCCGAAAATCTTGGTCTTCTTAATCAAGATGCCGCCACTTTCCACCGGCTTTATCCTTATGGTACGGGTATCCTGGTCATAGGCGAGTTGGATGGAATTGCTGCTCAACTTCTCCCGGGCTATCTTGTTCAGTACGATAGAGTTCTTGGACAGTTTTACCACAGGCAGCCTGGCCCTGGCCTTCCTTTCGCTTCTACGGGGAACATAAACCTCGAACGCCAACATTTTCACCTCCTGCATTTTTTACCTTCCACTTGTAATTATAACCAGGGAAAAGAGCACATAAACATCATATGCCAAAATAATTTTCTACTGTCAAGTTTTCCTAATGAGGGCCTAAAGTATCCGACCCCCATCCATTTAATGGCAGGGCGTTTGCCGGCAGCCGTATTGCCTAATTGAGAAATTTTTGGTAGAGTAGAAACGATAGACGCAGTAAAGGATCCGGGAGTAATTTTTTGAGGGGGCTACGGTAATTGTTGATCCTCACCAATGTCATGGAGCATGTGGTTTTGGAAACCATCGAGGAGATCTTCAACTCCGATAACTGCAAAGACGCCTGTCATTGTGAAAGGTGCAGGCTGGACATCGCGGCGATAGTTCTGAACACCTTGCCCCCCACCTATGTCGTTACTTACGAGGGTGAGGTGAAAAAGCGGTCGTACGCCCTGGTCATCCAGTATAAGGCGGACATCGTCAGGGAAGTAACCCGGGCCATGCAGACAGTGGCGTCCCGCGTTCATCACGACAGGGAAAATGGATAGAATATCAAGCGGGGTGATCTGGTGCAGAATTTGCTTCCTCCCGGCCGGGCGCTGAGCCTGGTCGGTCTGGTAGAATATGCTTCCGGCGCTATCGTGAGCAAGACCCTGGTGGACAAGGAAAAAGGTACCGTCACCTTGTTTGCCTTCGACGAAGGGCAAAGGCTCTCCGAGCATTCGGCCCCCTTTGACGCCCTGGTAATCGTGGTGGAGGGCGCAGCCCGGGTGGTGGTGGGGGGGAGCCCTGTGCATGTTCCGGCCGGCCACATAGTGCTACTGCCGGCCAACGTTCCCCACGCCGTCAGCGCCGAAGAGCGCTTCAAAATGCTGCTTGTCATGGTGCGGTCGTAGACCGGGGAGTGGAAGCCGGGGTTATGGAAGAACAAAATGGGGACCGGGAGAAGCGGCGGCCCGGCCTGGTGGCAGGCCGTACGGTGGCCGACACGGGGGAGCGCCCGCTCATCGACCTGATTACCCGCCGGCTGACACTGTCGCCGGAGGTAGTATTGGGCGTGGGCGATGACGCGGCCGTGTTGCGTTCCCCGCCGGGCTTGCTTCTGTTTACCACGGACATGCTGGTGGAAGGGATCCACTTCAGGGTCGGTTACGGCACAGCCGAACAGCTGGGCTACAAGGCTCTGGCCGTAAGCGTCAGCGATATCGCCGCCATGGGCGGCATGCCCTGGGCGGCCGTGGTCTCGCTCGCCCTGCCGGGGTCCATGCCTGCGGCCTTTGTTACGTCCCTGTACCAGGGGCTTGACCGGGCCGCGCGGCAGTTTCAGGTAAGTGTGGTGGGCGGCGATACGGTGGCGAGTCCCGGACCGCTGGTCATAAACGTGGCCTTGACCGGTAAGGCCGTGGAAGGAGCGGTGGTGACCAGGCAGGGGGCCCGCCCGGGAGACCTGGTTTTCGTTACCGGCTCCCTGGGAGCGGCGGCGGCCGGTCTGTACGTGCTGGAAAACCCGGGCCCCTGGCCCGCAGAGGCCAGTCGTTTCGTGCAGCGGCGTTTTCTGGACCCCGTGCCTCAGTTGGAGGCGGGTAATTTGTTGGCCGCCGGCGGGGCCAGCGCCTTGGATGATAACAGCGACGGGCTGGCGCAGGAGATGCATGAAATCTGCCGCGCTTCCAGCGTAGGTTGCCTTATTGAAGTGGAGCGGTTGCCGGTGGAGACACCGGTCCGGGAAATTGCTGCCGTCGCCGGCCGGTCCGTGTGGGAATGGGCCCTGCACGGGGGCGAAGACTACGGTCTGGTTGCCTGCGTGCCGCCCGCCAGGGCGGGGTTGGAAGAGGTCTGCCGTTCGGCGGGCATCGCCTTAACGGCCGTCGGCCGCATCGCTGCCCGCGAAGAAGGTCTGTACGTCGTGTGGCCGGACGGCCGTAGGGCTCCCCTCTTGCCCGGCGGTTTCGAACATTTCCCGCCGGCAGGTGGTTGTAACGGAGGGACGGCATGAGTACCCTGTACAGCGCCGGTCCGGAGGAGACCAGGAATTTGGGGAGACATCTGGCTGGCCTCCTTGGTCCTGGCGACCTGGTGGTTTTAAGCGGCGGCCTGGGTGCCGGCAAAACCCTGTTTGCCGGCGGCGTGGGACAGGGTCTGGGTCTGTCCGGGCCTATAACCAGCCCCACCTTCATTCTGGTCAGGGAATACCAGGGCGGCCGGCTGCCCTTGTACCACATGGATACCTACCGGCTGGATGATGGGGCCGACCTGGTGGACCTCGGCTACGAGGAGTATTTCTATGGACGGGGAGTCACGCTCATCGAGTGGGGAGAGAGGGCCGGCCCCCTGTTGCCGGCCGAGCGTCTCGAGATCAGCTTTTCTTTTGTCCCCGGCCGGGAAGAGGAGCGGCTCGTGGAGATTACGGCTTTTGGTGAGCACTATCGGAAAATAGCCGGGGAGTTGTTGAAGGTTGCTGGTACTGGGCATTGACACGGCCACACCCGTGGCGGGGGTGGCCCTGGTAAACGAAAACGGCCTGGTGGCGTCCCGGCTGGTGAGCGGTAGCCGTTCCCATTCCGTGCGGCTTATGCCCATGATCCGGGACGTTCTGCACGAGGGGCAAGTCCAACCGGGCGATTTGAGCGGTCTGGCCGTTTCCACCGGCCCCGGCTCCTTCACCGGCCTGCGGATCGGCCTGGTCTGCGCCCGGACCCTGGCGCGCATCTGGCAACTGCCCTTGGCCGGCCTGTCCACCCTGGAAGTGCTGGCCTTTCCCTTTGCTGGCTCGGGGGCGCTTGTGGTACCCATGCTGAATGCGCGGCGGGGCGAGGTCTACGCCGGGGTTTATCGTGCCGGGCCGGACCGGCCGGTTTGTCTGGCCGGTCCGGCGGCAGTGGCGCCCGAAGGGTTGCCCGCTCTCTTGGAGCCGTTTGACGGCCCTTTCGTGGCGGTAGGGGACGGCCTGCCGGTTTGCCGGTTGGTCCTGGCTCAGTTGAAGAGGGACGTAAGGGAGGCGCCGCCCGTAGCCTGGGCGCCGCGCGGTGACTCCCTGGCCCAGTTGGGCGCAATTCTCCTGGAGAATGGTTTGGGCACCGACGCCCTAGCGGTTTTCCCCCGCTATATCCGCCTGCCGGAGGCGGAGGTGGTCTGGCGGCAAAAGCACGGTGGCGGATGTGATTGAGTTCGCCCCGATGTCTTTGCAACACGCGGCGCAGGTGGCGGCCATCGAAGCGGTCAGCTTCCCGGCTCCGTGGCCGCTGCGTGCTTTTATCCAGGAAATTCTGCAAAACAGCCTGGCGGATTACCTGGTTGCCCTGCGGCAAGGCAAGGTGGCCGCTTACGCAGGCATGTGGCTGATCCTGGACGAAGCCCACGTGACCAACGTGGCCGTGCGACCGGACCTGCGGGGGATGGGACTGGGACGCCTGTTGCTGGAAAAGCTGATTGAGCGGGCCGTCTTTCAGGGCGCCCGAAAAATGACCCTGGAGGTGCGTGTGTCCAACGTGGCGGCCCTGTTCCTTTATGAGAGTCTGGGCTTTTGCCGGACCGGTGTGCGTCCCCGTTATTACCAGGACACCGGGGAAGACGCGCTGATCATGTGGCTGGATATGGGCGGCGGTTCTACGGCAGAGGAGCGGCGGTAAAAAATTACGCCTGGGGCCACTTCCCATAGCAGGGAAAATGGTCCTGGTGACTAATTATCATGGGGAAAGTCCCGCGATGATTTGCCATTAGGGGGGTACCGGCGGCCATGAGGATTAACGCATTATTGTATTCGGACGGTTCGGAAAGATCGCTGTCGGCGGCCATTTATGCCGCGGCGCTCATGAAGGGCAATCCGCACGTGAATTTGACCATTATCAGTCTTTCCCAGCCCGTCAAGGGTTCCGCGGCTGCAGTGTGGGACGAGGCCTGGTCGGTGGCCGGAGCCGTTGACGGCGTTAGCCGGCAGATCTTGCGGGAGACCAAAAAGGTCTTTGACGACAGGGAGATCAAGGTGAAAAGCGTGGTGGTTGACGGTGGCGACGGCGTACCGGAAAGAATTGTGGAGTACGCCCAGGAAGGGAACTTCAACCTCATCATCATGGGCACCAAGGGGCCCAGCGACCTGAAGGGGCTGGTCCTGGGCAGCGTGGCCCACCGCGTGGTAAACCTGTCCGACCGGCCGGTGCTCCTGGTTAAAAAACTGCCGCCGGAGATCCTGGCTACGCTCGGCGAAGGCTGATGCCGGGGGGTTGAATAGCGGAAAAGGCCGGATTTTCCGGCCTTTTCTCTCCGGTCCGTCCTAATAGCGGGCGGGGGTTGTGGTGGACAAAACGCCGAAGCTGCCCGCCGGCCGGCATACGCCGGAGAAATTCAACACATCCTAGGTAAAAAGGGCCGGCGACCGGGATTACCCGGTGTGCTCCCGCAGAAAGGATGCTGCCGGTGGAAGCTCAGGGCCGTAAAATAGGTATCGTCGGAGTTGGTGCCGTAGGGTCGGCCTGCGCCTTCGCGCTTCTGGTCAGCGGTCTGGCCGGTGAACTGGTGCTGGTGGACGCCGACCGGGACAGGGCGGCGGGGGAGGCCATGGACCTGGCCCACGGTACGCCCTTTGTCCGGCCCGTGCGGGTCTATGACGGCGAGTGGGCCGATCTCGCCGGCGCCTCCGCCGTAGTCTTTACCGCTGGAGCGGGACAGAGACCCGGCGAGACCCGGCTGGATCTGATCAACCGCAACCTGGCGGTGCTCAAAAACGTCCTGCCCGCTATCCTCAAGGTCGCTCCCGGTACTGTGCTGATCATGGTGACCAACCCGGTGGATATCCTCACATACGCGGCTCTGCGGATTTCCGGCCTGGGGCCTGAGCGGGTCATCGGCTCCGGCACCGTTTTGGACAGCGCCCGTTTCCGCCAGGCCCTCAGCCTGCGCTGCCGGGTGGAGGCACGTAATATCCATGCTTATGTTCTGGGGGAACACGGTGACTCCGAGGTCTTTCCCTGGAGCATCGCCAACATCGCCGGTGTCGGCCTGGACGAGTACTCCCGGTTGACCGGTCTGGCACCGCTTTCCCGCCAGGAGATCGAGGCCGAGGTCCGATCGGCTGCCTATGCCATCATTGCGCGCAAGGGAGCTACCAACTACGCGGTCAGTTTGGCGGTGCGCCGCATAATCGAATCTATCCTGGGCGACGAACAGTCCATCCACACCGTGTCCAGCCTGTTGCAGGGAGAGTACGGGCTGGACGGGGTCTGCCTGTCCCTGCCCTGCATTCTGAACCGCTCCGGCCGACATAAGGCCCTGGCCCTGACCCTGGCCCCGGAGGAGGAGGCGGCCTTGCGCGATTCGGCTACAGTCCTGAAGTCCGTTATTGCCTCCAGCGGGCTGGCCTGAACAGGCACTGCTTTTGCCGCTTGCATTGGACGGAAAAAGCGTTATAATATTAGGTGAGACCAAAACAAACCACATGCGCCTGTAGCTCAGGGGATAGAGCTCCGGCCTCCGGAGCCGGGCGCGCAGGTTCGATTCCTGCCAGGCGCACCAAGCCACTACCGAGAAGCCTTGAAAATCAAGGCTTCTCGCATTTTGATAACAAGCGAGGGACTGGACAGGGATAATGTAAGGCTCCCTTATTTTCCGGGCCTTCCCGGACCTCGACACACCAACCGGCACACCAGCAGACACACCAAAAACGAACCCCGGAAGCCCCGGATAGCAAGGGCTCCGGGCCATCACCCATCATCCATCATCTACCACTACCCTCAATCCCATAGGCATATGGTTCCCTGAAATCCAGGCAGGGCATTTCTCGACAATTTATATGGTTCATCCCGCTAGACGATTAAAAAGGCCTCTTGACACATCTTCATTTATAGCTTATATAATAACTTGAGAGTTGAAAGTTCTCGAGCGCTTGAGCACTTGGTCCTTGATAGCAGAATATTATATCTCCGAAATTAATTTTAGCGTCAAAGTCTATTTGAGGCATTAATTGTACGGCGTTACAAATAT
>DATKUX010000128.1:0-2513 GCA_035530395.1 Spirochaetia bacterium | reverse complement strand
CATGTAGTATTTGATCGAATTACCGATGCGGTTTGCCCGAAATGCGGTTCCAGTGTGAATCTTTATATTTGTCTGAATTGTGGACCTGTTGCGCCCATTAGACGGAGTAAATTGTTTGAGTAGGTTTGTCAATCTAGTATAACCGAATTATAGATATCTATTTGTCCGCAATAAGGCATATAAACCCGGCAAGCTATTTGTCGGGTTTCTTGTTATTTTGGCAAGAAGTCGAGCAATGGTCAAAATAGTTTTAGTTAAATTGGTCTGTATAGATGGGCAAAGAAAAAAAGTGGGGGGGTACATGGTCAACAGCAAGAATAGGCTTCTTCTTACCCTGCCGGCCGGCTTTGTTTTTCCCTCTGCCTCGGCGGCTCCCGCCGTACCTCCGAGGGTCCAAGAAAGGCAGTCGATCACCATGGAAGTCCTGACCACCGGGTATACTGCCCACGACCTGGGTGAGGACGGAAAGGGCATAACCTTTACGGGTACCCGAGCCAGGCCGGGGGTGGCTGCCGTGGACCCCAAGGTGATCCCGCTGGGTGCGCTGCTCTGGGTGCCTGGGTATGGCCTAGCGCGCGCTGAAGATACCGGTGGGGCAGTCCAGGGGAAGCATGTCGATTTGTTTTTCCTGGACCGGAAAGATGCGTTGGCCTGGGGCCGGCGGACGGAGACGGTGATCATCTTAAGGAGCGGTAATGGAAAGGACCAGTGACAAACCTCTGGGCACCAAAACTTACGGCCACATTCCTCACTTGCCCGGCAGCCGCCTCGGCCCAGGTGATCACAAGGTCACCCCTGGTCAGGCCCGGATCTGCCTGGAGAAAGCGCGGGGTCGGCATGACCGGATTGTCGTCCAGGAAAAGGTTGACGGTAGCAACTGTGCTGCCTGCAAATTAGGCGGCGTCATCATCCCCCTGGTTCGGGCCGGATACTGGGCCAAGTCCTCCCGATACATGCAGCACCACCTCTTCGCCAACTGGGTTTACGCCAACTACATCCGCTTCGACACCCTGCTGGCCGAGGGGGAACGGCTGGTCGGGGAATGGCTGGCCAGGCCCACGGGACCAGGTATGCTCTACAGCATGAGCCTTTCGTGGCCTTTGACCTAATGCGGGAGCACGAGCGGGCCCCGTTTGCCGAGTTCACTCAGCGGGTCCAGGGGAAATTCGTGATCCCGCACCTTCTGCATGATGGCGGGCCGTGCTCCCTCGAGCGGATCCAGGATCTGCTGGCCGGCTGGGGTGGGCACTGGGCCCTGGACGGGCCGGAGGGTGCGGTTTGGCGGGTGGAACGGCAGGGTGGATTTCCTGGCCAAGTTTGTCCGGCCGGGCAAGCTGGACGGACGGTACCTGCTGGACTTGTCGGGCAGCCAGAAGTGTGGAACTGGCGGGCCAAGATTGTTGGTCGGGAAGAGGTGGAACAAGGAGACTAGCTGGATCCGGGGGTGTGGTTTGGCAAAGGGGCGGGCCCCGCACCTGTTCGCCGGGGCCGGGCCGGCCTGTGTGAGCGGGCCGTGCCCAGAGGGTAAGCTGGGATGCGGGAAGGCGGGCGAGATGAGGGAACGGTATGGAAAAAACGTTTAAACCTTGCCCACAAGGAAGGCTCCCAAGGCCTTATCGACCTTTCCGATGTGCCGGATCAACCAGTCGACCACTAGGCGGTTGATGGTCACCGTCAGATTGAGGTTCGCACCCTGTTTGGCAAGGTCTGCCTTAAAGACGGCAACGCTCTTGGTGAATTCTGAGTGCAGGGCTTTGTGCGCAGTCGCGTCCGGGTAGCTGTGCCGGTCCATATAGCTCTCCTCGGTGCCGAAGTGAGTAACTACGTAATCAGTCAGAAATTCGAGCACTTTGGGAATCTGGTCTTTGCCTCTGCCTCCCGAATAGGCATCCAGGAGCGCATTAACTCTTTTGAACAATTCCTTGTGCTGGTCGTCGATTTCTTTGAATCCGGTCGCCAGACTTTCCTGCCATTGGATTGCCATTACCTGCCAGCCTTCTATCACTGTGATGATCATGTCAATTGCTTAGTCGGCCGGAGTATTCCGGTGCTTTAGTGCCAGCAAGAGTAATTTTTTGTAATGTGATAACACGTAAAATTTTCAATGACCACGTGGCTCCCCCCTCGAATCCCTGATCACCCTGGCCAACCGGAGTTACCGAGCCCGGAAGGTCGGCGAGGTTCCCACGGCCTGGTTGCCCCTGCGGGGTCACAGCGGGATAAACGGCGCCAAGGTCGAAGAGAAGGCCGCCGTAGACTACATTGGCCACCTCCAACTGGACGGTCATAGCGTTCCGCTGGCCTTTGACGCCAAGGAGATCGCCCTGGAACGGTGGCCTCTGTCCAGGTTAGATCAGCAGCAGTACGAGGAGTTGGCGGATAGCCACGCCACCGGAGCCTTCGCGCTCATCCTGATGGCTTCATTGGCCGGAGCAGATTCTTTGTCCTGGCATTTCCGGACTTGCGGGAATGGTGGGATACATGGAAATACGGGGCCGGCCGCGTCGGTGGGC
>DATKUX010000127.1:0-14417 GCA_035530395.1 Spirochaetia bacterium | reverse complement strand
GTCATCGTAGCCTTTAACGGCCAGCCGGTGCAGGGGCCGGACGATCTCGTGGCCAAGGTGCAGGGTTCCTCGCCGGGGGCCCAGGCAGCCTTGAAACTGTTCCGCAACGGGCAGAGCATAACGATAAACGTGACCGTGGGTTCTGATTGAGTATTCATTCACTGTTGCTCCGAATTAGCAGGATTTTGGCCAAGGCCGGCGAACTTTCTTATAATGTATAGGAAGGCGCCGGCTGTTTCCTGTGCGGCGCCGACGGGAGAGGAGACTTGTCTATGTCGGATATTTGCGTATTTCCGGAAGTGCGGGAAGCCATAATTGCCACCGGCGGCGACCCGATCAACACCTGCTTTCAATGCGGTGTCTGTAGCGCAACCTGCCCCTGGGGCAGGTTGGATGAGCCGAGCCCCTTCAATATCAGGGCCATGATGCACATGGGCCGGCTGGGTTACGAGGGTTTTGAAACCGAGGACATCCTGTATGCCTGCACCACCTGCAGCCACTGCGCGGCCCGTTGTCCCCGGCAGGTCAAGATCGTGGACGTGGTGCGCGCCATGCGCAACGTCATCGGTGAAACGGGCTCCATTCCCAAGACCCTGCGCGCCCCTGTCGGCAGCATTAAGGCCAACGGCAACCCCTGGGGCCAGGAGAGGGCCGACCGTACCCTGTGGATGAAAGACCGCCAGGTTCCCGAGTTCACCCCCCAAACGGAATATTTTCTCTTCGTCTGCTGTACGTCCGCCTATGACGGACGCAGCCAGAGCATTGCCCGCTCCGTCGCGCGTCTTTTAGAACGGGCGGGGGTATCCTACGGGGTGATAGGCAACGAAGAGCAGTGCTGCGGCGAGTCCTTACGCAAGACCGGCGCCGAGGAGGACTTTACCAAGCTGGCCGAGGCCAACACGGCTCTGTTTCAGAAGAAAGGCGTGCGTAAGATCATCACTACCTCGCCCCACAGCCTTTTCACCTTGAAGAAAGAGTACCCGGAACTGGGCGGGGAATTCGAGGTTCTGCACTATACCGAACTACTGGCAGACCTGGTGGACCAGGGGAAGCTGTCTTTCCGCACCATGCCCGAAACAACGGTCATTTATCACGACCCCTGCTACCTGGGACGCCATAACGGGATTTATGACGAGCCGCGGCGGCTCCTTGCGGCAGTGCCGGGTCTGACCATGGTCGATTTTGAGCCCAGTCGTCAGGACAGTCTCTGTTGCGGCGGCGGCGGCGCCCGGATCTGGATGGAAACCAAGCCGGGCCAGCGCTTCTCCGATCAGAAAGTCGACCAGGCGGCGAAAAAAGGAGCCACGGTGCTGGCCACGGCCTGCCCCTACTGTATTGTGATGCTGGAGGACAGCGCCAGAAACATGGGTTACGCGGAAACCATGCAGGTCAAGGATATCAGCGAAGTGCTGGCCGAAGCCCTGGACTGAACGGTCCCGGGTAAATTAGTGAGCAGGGAAGGTGTTACGGGGATGTTTGTGTCCACACCGGAGTTTTTCCAGTTATTGCGGAAGGAGAACCCCCTGGTAGCCGATGCGGTCAAGAACCTGCGGTCTACCATCGCCAAGACCAACCCGATGGATGAAAAGACGTCCAACTTGATCATCATCGGAGCCGCCACGGCCATGAAGAGCGGGGCGGCCCTCCGCGAACACATCCAGGCCGCCCTGAAGTGCGGCGCCACCCGGGAAGAAATCATCAGTACCATTTTGATCCTGACCCCGGCCCTGGGCATTCCCAACATCCTCTTCGCCCTGCCCATTGCGATTCAGGAGATGGAGAACTAGTTCTTCTGCTAGGCGAACCCCTAGCTGTTGCTGCAGTTAGGGGTTCAACAATGTCAGCCGCGGATCAGGTGGACAACCAGGGTGAGAAGAAGTATAAACGCGATGTTAATAACAGTGGAACACGAGAGCGAAGGAGCGACCCATCAAGAGGCCGCTCCTTACTTGTATGGAACCAACCGGTTCCGATTCTCTAAAACCCTCACCCGCCCCGGAATCCACCACCGGACGAGCAACTACTGCTGCTGCTCTTACCCTTGGGCGAAGAAACACCGAAATACACCTGCCGCAGGTCCGGGCTGCCGCACTGCGGGCAGTTGGTTTTTTCCTTTTCGGCATAGGAGCCGAGCATGGTGAACTGGTGCCCACACTTGTCGCACTTGAGTTCGTAAATTGGCATGACTGTCCCCCCCTTCCTGCCCCGATTATACTCTATCAATATTACGCTGTCAATTGTTTTTCCAGCCTGGCAGCGCAACGGGACCGGCCCTACCTAATATAATCGGTCAAATTGAAGGAAAGTAAAAGGTCCGCTTTGCACCAGCAACCGGGCCGGCTCTAGAACCCGGTCTTTCCCTTCGGAATCCGCCCTGTCCGGATGCATTCGCTCCGCAGGCGCCGGCCGGCGATCTTCTCCACCATCCGGCCGATCTCCAGGACCCGGTCCACGTCCAGACCGGTCCGGATGCCCATCTCGTCCATCATCACCATCATGTCCTCGGTGGAAGCCAGGCCGACGATGTTGGGGTCCTGGTAGTAGTAGGCACCGGTACCGGCCACGGGATAGCCGTCGATGAAGTTGGTGGGCTGCCCGCCCATCCCGCCCATGGTACCTTCGAAGTGGGTTATGCCGGCCAAAAGGGAGGCCAGCACGTTGGCCGGGCCCCAGCCGCGCGTGACGTGGAAATGGGCCACATGCAGGGCCGGATCCGGCATTTCGTCCAGAATCATGGAAAAGTAGCGGTAAACCCGGTCGGGAGGCGCTGAGCCGTCGTGGTCGGCGTGCTCTATATCGTCCGCACCCAGGGACAGATAATGCTTGGTAAATTCCACCGCTTTTTTCAGTTCGGTGGGCCCCTCTATGGGACATCCCCAGATGGTGCTAACCGTCCCGCACACCTTCATGCCCGCGTCATGGGCCTTTTTGATGCAGCGCTCGGTCATCGCCCAGTAGGCGGCGTGGTCCAGGCCGGAGTTCTTCAACTGGTGGGAAGGCGAGGTGGAAACCATCTGCAGGACCCGGTCGGGCCCGAAACCCTCCTTTTTCAACTCGATGGCGCGGTCCACCGCCCGCTCACCGATGGTCACGGCCGTCAATTCCACTGCGGGCAGAAGGTCCTTCACCCGCTTGGAGTTATGCAGTTCGCGAAGCAATGCGTCGGCATCGGCAAACTGGGGCATGCCTTTGGGGTTCCCCAGGTTTGTCACCTCCAGCCGGCGAAAGCCTGCCAGAATCATTTCTTCCAGGCACCACAGCTTGGCCCGGGTCGGAATAAACCGTTCCTCGTGTTGAAACCCGTCGCGTACGGTGATGTCACCGATAACCACTTCTTGCGGATATTTGAACATGTTAAGCCCCCCTGCCCAAAGTTGAGATTTCAGCGTCCCCGGTAAACAGGCGGACGCTTTTCGTTGAAGGCCCGCAAACCCTCGTCGCGGTCCTCCGAATGAAGACAGGCGTTGTAGCATTCCGCCTCCAGCAACAGGGCGGTCCTCAGTTCCACTTCCAGGCCCAGGTTGATCGCCCGTTTAGCCTGCCGCAACGCGATCGGCCCGTTGCCGGCGATTTCCCGCATCACGGCGAGAGTCTTTTCCCTCAGTTCGCCGGCCGGCACTACATAGTTGGCCAGTCCCAGGCGCTGTGCCTCCGCGGCCGGAAAGCGCCGGCCGGTAAAAATAAGCTCCTTGGCCTGGTTGCGCCCTACAATGCGCGGCAGGAGCTGGGTTCCGCCCCCGCCCGGGATGATGGCCAGACCGACTTCCGGCAAACCAAATACCGCGGTTTCAGACGCGATGATGAAGTCACAGGCCAGGGCAAACTCCAAACCGCCTCCCAGGCAAAAACCGTTGACCGCCGCCACCAGGGGTTTGGTAAACTCCACCACGGCCGTAAAGGCGTGGACGAAAAGCTCCCGCTGCCGGGCCACCTCTGCCCGGCTCATGGTCTTACGCTCTTTCAGGTCGGCTCCCACGCAAAAGGCCCGGTCTCCTTCCCCGGTCAGGACCGCCGCAGAGATTTCATCATCGTCGGCGGCCTCCCGCAGCGCGACCGGAAGCTCGCGGGCCACAGCCGTATTGAGCGCGTTCAAGGCTTCGGGCCGGTTGAAGGCCAGGATGGCTACGTGGTCCTGCCTGGTCACCTTCAGGGTCTCGTAATCCATAGCAATCCCTCCGTATTACACCGGGTAAACCGGGTGCTTGCGTTCGGTAAAGCGAATCCGTTTGGATTCATACAGGCCAAAGCGGCCGATCAGTTCCTCCCGCAGTTCCTCTCCGCCAACCAGGTGGTCCACCACGAGTTCGGAAGCCAGGCGGAAAAGATCGATATCCTGGACATATTCCGCCCGTTTTTCCCGGATAAAGGATTCTCTCTCCTCCGGCGGCAGGGCGTTGATCCGGTTCTCAAAGACTGCCTGGACCGCCGCTTCCGGCCCCATGACGGCGATCTGGGCCGTGGGCAGGGCCAGGCAGCAGTCTGGTTCAAAGGCCGGTCCGCACATGGCGTAGAGGCCGGCCCCATAGGCTTTCCGCACTACCACGGAGATCTTCGGCACGGTAGCCTCGGACATGGCCGAAATCATCTTGGCCCCATGCCGGATTATGCCCTGGCGTTCCACCGCCGAACCGACCATGAAGCCGGGTACGTCCATCAGGAACAGGAGGGGAATGTTGAAGGCGTCACACAAAGCGATGAAGCGGGCCGCCTTGTCGGCCGAATCGACGAAGAGGACGCCGCCCTTCACTCTGGGCTGGTTGGCCAGGATCCCCACCGCCCGGCCGCCGAGGCGGGCGAGCCCGCATATCAGCTCCGGAGCGAAAAGCTTTTTGATCTCAAACCAACTGCCGTCGTCGATGATCCGGTCGATGAACTCGTACATGTCGAAGGGAACGCTTTCCTTAAGCGGCACTATCTCCGCCACTGGCCGGCCCGGCAGGGCCTCGGCGGCGTTCACCAGGGGCGGTTTGCCCAGGTAGTTCTGGGGAAAGTAGGTCAGATAGCGGCGGCAAGCCTCGATGGCCTCCTCTTCGCTGGCGGCCAGCAGGTCTCCGCAACCGCTGACGCTGCAGTGCATGTAGGCGCCGCCCATCTCTTCCAGGGTTACCTTCTCGGCAATGACCATCTGGGCCATCCGGGGCGAACCGAGGTACATGCTGGCGTTGCCGTTCACCATGAACACTACGTCGCAAAAGGCGGGTATGTAAGCACCGCCCGCCGCCGAAGGTCCGAACAGGAGACAGACCTGGGGCACCATGCCGGACAGCTTCACCTGGTTGTAAAAGATGGCGCCGGCACCGCGGCGGCCCGGAAACATCTCCACCTGGTCGGTGATCCTGGCTCCGGCGGAGTCCACCAGGTACAGGATAGGCACCTTCATGTCCAGGGCGGTTTCCTGCAGCCGGAGGATCTTCTCCACCGTGCGCCGTCCCCAGGAACCGGCCTTGACCGTAGAATCGTTGGCCATCACGCACACGGGCCGCCCGTGGATCCGCCCCAGCACGGTGATCACCCCGTCCGCGGGCAGGTCCCCGGCCAGGTTGTTGGCAAAGAGCCCGTCCTCCAGGTTATAAGACCCGGGATCCAGCAGCCGGGCCACCCGCTCACGGGCAAACATCTTCCCCTTCTGGGCATTGCTTTCGTGATAGCGGGCCTGACCGCCCTTTTTTATCAGTTCTTCTTTTGCTAGCAAAGCTTCTTCCCGGCTAAAGCCGACCTCGTCCAACATCCCATCCCCCTTAGGTGAAAAATCTAAAAAACACGAACCGAACCGGAAATATCCCTGGCAGCGTTCTAGCGCCAGTTCTGCCGACCCGCCATCAATTTGAAAAGGCCCATCTTCTTCCAAAGGCCAGTCGCCCTGCCCCGGTCTCCCGGGGCATCCTGTCCCAGACCGCCGCCGAGCAAGGCCCCTACGATCAGGGCTACCGTGCCAGGTGAAAGCCGGCCCGGTAATAAAAAACCGTCGTCTACCGGCCCGGCCAACTCGTGATCGCCAGGGTCTTCCAAGACATTCTCTTGAAATATGATGTCCTGCAGCACTCCTTTTCTCCTCCCGCCCGCTACCGGGCTCCGTCGCTCGTTGAAACCCCGTTCGATTATTGATTTAGTATTTCTCTTTCCGTACACCCTTTCCCTGCCCTTCTCCCCGGAGTTGACCGAACAAAGATGCGACCGGGTGCCCGGGGACGGCGTAAAGAAACCCGTCCCGGAGGAAGAACAACTCTGGGTTATTCTTGGGCATGACAGGTCAAAACACACCCTAAGCGACAGAACGGAAATTTTTATTATTTTTTTACAAACCTCTTGACAGTCCTTTGAACTGCCCCTATAATAATTTCATCGGTGTCCGGGGTCAGGAAGTCCTGACCGGGAGCGAAGAAGCTCTTAGGATGGGTTTGTAACAAGTTGCTAAAAGAAGATTTGGCCCGGTAATTGAATATTTAGAGGGATGATCCTCTGAAGGGCAAGGGAGCTCACATTGTGGGCTCCCTTTTTGGCTTTCACAGGATTAGAAAGCATGCCCAAAGAGGGAAAAAGGACCTGCATAAGCATTAGGCAAGGGCAACGGGGCTCGAAAGAGGCCCGTTTTTATTTTTTTAAGGAGGTGAGCTGTTTTTTAGAGCGTTAGCCCTGGCCTAAGTCTGGTGTTACGTTCACTGGAGAATTTCTTTCATTGGAGAAAGGAGCAAAACATCGTGGCTGAACAAATTCAACTGAAGAAGAGTTTATCCCTGACCGGAGTAACGGTAAACGCGATGGCGTTGATCGCTCCGGGCGCGTTTTTGTGGATCACCTACCAGGTGCAGGCCGCCCAGGCTGATCTGGCCGGTAACACCACCGCCATGGACATGTTCGCCGGTTTGGTATTCGCCCTCGTGCTGGCCTTCCTGACAGCGTTCTCCTATTCCTACCTGGCGGAACTGTACCCCGACGCCGGTACCGGCAGTTCGTACTACTTTGCGGAAAAGGCCTTCATGAACGACCCGTCCATGTTGTCCAAGTTCGCCAGAGTATCCAAGTACATCGTCGGCTGGTTCTCCCACCTCTACTACTGGGTTTACCCCGGCGTCATGGTCGCCATGATGGCGACCATGATCGTGTACATCGTGGGCGCCTTCGGAGTTACCCTGTCCGTCCCGGCCGAGATCGCCATTGCCGTAGTCTTCTCCTACGTTACCGGCTACGTTGCCTTCCGCGGCATCAACGGGTCAACCATGACCAGCATCCTGATCAACGTCATCCAGATCATCACTCTCGTTTTTGTCACCGTGCTGGCGATCATCTACCGGCTCACCAACCCGGAGCACGTTACGTTCGTACACAAGACCCTGCCCGGCGTTGTAGCGCCACATAACTTTCTGGCGATAATGTTCCAGGCCACCATCGCCATCCTGCTTTTGGTGGGTTTCGAGTCGGCCACCGCCCTGACCGCCGAGGCCAAGTCGCACAAGGACGTCAGCCGGGGCGTGATCATCTCCCTGGTTTTACAAGGCCTGATCTTCTACCTCTTCGAATATTTCGGCGCCAACGCCTGGCTGAATAACTCCTACACCGTGACCGTGGGCAAGACCGTAAACCATGGTATCGCCGCGGCGGCCGCTTCCGGCGCCCCCATCGGCGACATGGTCACCAACCTGGGCAATGTCTTTTTCCACGGCGGCGGCTTCGCCTTCATGATCATCGTCGCTGTCACCGTGGCCATCGCCGTGTTCGGCACCACGCTGGCCTGCATGAACACAGGGGTCCGGGTGACCTACGCCATGGCCAAGGACAGCGAAGTGCCCAGCGTTCTGGGAGCCCTGCATCCCAAGTTCGCCACCCCGCACACCGCCGTCTGGATTATGGCTACGGTCTCGGCGGTGATCGGCGCCTTCGGCGTGCTGTCCATCACCAACCTGACCGCGGTCACCCTGTTTTCCAACGTCGGTACCTTCCTGCTCTACGGCATGACCAACCTGATCACCCTGGTGGCCTTCCTGCGCCATCCCGAGCGCAACAGCTTCAAGCATACGATCATCCCTGTCCTGGGCTTTATCGCCAACCTGGGTATGCTGTTGGCCGTATTCTACCTGGGCATCGCCGGCGGCGGCATCACCCAGACGGCGGCCATCTGGGCCCTCGTGGGCACGCTTGCTTGGGCAATCGTCGGTGTGGTCTACTTCCTCAGCAACTCGAAGAAGCTGAACCGGCAGATCGTCGGCAAGACACGCGTAGCGCACAACAGTTAGCCGACCGCAGGTTAAGATATGTTATAGACTGACAATCAAATAAGCTCGTTGGTTCGTTTAAAGCCATAGCATCAGGGCGCTTCAGCAGCGCCCCGTTGCTGATTGGGGGGGTGTTTTTCTTGCGGGACGCGTCGCCCGCGGCTAAGGGAAGCGTATGGCCGAAGAAATTTCAGGTGTGCAGCTGTACGGACAAAGGTAAAGTCCGCCCGCGCAACGAAGATTATCACGGCTTTTATATGCCCGCCGACCAGGAGATGAAGGAGAAGTGGGGCAGCCTTTTCGTCGTCTCCGACGGCGTGGGCGGCCACGTGGCCGGTGAGGCGGCCAGCGCGGAGGCGGTCAACGTCCTCCTCCAGGAATACTATTTCGGCGACCATGCGGCAAAGCTGCCGGACCGGTTGCAAGACGCCTTCAACTACACGGCGCTGCACATATTCGACCTGGGCCACCATCATCAGAGCTTTTCCAATATGCAGTGCACCCTGACGGCGCTTTTGATCCGGCAGGACCGGTACCACATAGCCCACGTGGGCGATTCCAAGGCCTTTTTGCTCCGCGCGGGCAAACTATGGCAACTGACCAAAGACCACAGCCTGGTGGCTAAACTGCTCCGCACGGGGCTGGTTTCGGCCGAACAGGCCCGCAACCACCCGTACAAGCACGTTCTCCTCCGGGCTCTGGGTGGGAACCCGATCACGCCGGTAGACATGTATGCCGGCAACATACTGGCGGGTGACGTCTTTTGCCTCGTCAGCGACGGCATTCTGGAACACGCCACTGAAGAAGAGCTGGAATCCTGGTTGATGGAAAAAGGAAACCTGCAGACGACCTTAAGTCAGTTGATCGACCGCCTCAACGAGAGGGGCGGCCAGGACAACATGACCATCATGGCGGTAAAGGCGTTACCCCACTGACATAAGGGAAAACAGGGGTGATTGGTGAATTGCCGGCACCGGAAATAGGTAGCGTTTTTGAAGACAGGTACAAGCTGGTTCGTCCGCTGGGACAGGGTGGTTTCTCCCGCGTCTTTCTGGCCGAAGACCAGGAAACGGGGACGCAGGTCGTGCTCAAGTTTCCCGACCTGGCCCAGATCGGCGATCCGGCTGTTTACGAGCGCTTCCGGCGGGAAATGGCCATAGCCAAACTGCTTGATCATCCCGACCTGCCCGGAGCCGTATTGCTATCCGAAGGAAACCCACCTTTTTTGGTCCTCAAATACGTGGAGGGTGAATCACTGGTCCGGATCATGGCGGAACGGGGCCCCTTTCCGGTCGGCGAAGTCACCGGGATGGTGGCCGGTCTGCTGGAGGCGCTGGACTACTGCCACCAGCGGGGAGTCTACCACCGCGACCTGAAGCCGGAGAACCTGTTGGTTTCCCCGGACGGCCGGCTGAAGATCATCGATTTCGGCATCGCCATGATGGAAGGCAGTCCCCGCGTCACATGGCGGGGTTTTTCCAGCTTGATGGGGACGCCGGAGTATATGGCGCCGGAACAGATCAAGGGGGAACGGGGCGGCGCCCAGACCGACATCTACGCCGTGGGCTGTCTGACCTACCACCTCCTGGCGGGCAAGCCCCCGTTTTCCGGCGACAATCCCCTGGCCATCATGCACCAGCACCTGACCAGCGAGCCGGCTCCCCTGACAGCGCTCCGCCGCGATGTGCCGCCCGGCCTTTGGGCCTGCGTCCGCCGGGCCATGCGCCGGCGCAAGGACGAACGTTACGCCACGGCCGGGGAAATGGCTGTGGATCTGCGTAATCCGGAAAAGGTGGATCTGAAATGGATCCGCCAGGAAGACGCACCGCTGGTTTCGGTGTTGCGCGACCAGAAATCCCCTCTGCTCTGGATCTACGGGGCGGCCGGTGTGGGATTGATTCTGGCATTGGTGATTGTCCTTCTCAGCTTCCGGCATTAGACGGCTGCCCCGTCCAGGAAGAACCGACGGCCAGCTCAGGCCGGTACCCTCCCCATTATCACAGCGCTGGTTGACTCGGACCTTCCGTCAGCATGGTCAACAGTCGCGTGAAGTCTCGTCCATCTTCGTTGCGCTTAAACCCGACTCCGTCTTTCCGGTCGACCACCCCGGTACACCGGCGAGGCGGCCGCTTGATTATGGGACATGTCGGGAAAAGCGACTACGCCCCCATCCTTCCGCTACCGTATCCAGTGAAGATAATTATTGCTCTTGAAAACAGGTGGTAAAACATTGCAGTTACAAAAGCTAACCGTAATCAGTGACAACTTGCTTTATCTCGTTATATTGGCCACCGTATTCGGCCTGACGTTTCCGGGCCCGGGAACCCGCCTGCAAGCACTGGTTACACCGGTCCTGGCCCTAATGGTATGGTGCATGAGCATGACCATCAAGCTTGACGACCTGAAGTCATCCCTGAGGAGGCCCTTATTGATAGCAGCCAACCTGTTTCTGGGCTTTGTGCCGATGCCCTTGTTGGGTCTGGCCCTGGGAGACGTATTCTTTGCCCCCGGCAGCAGTCTGGCCACCGGTCAGCTACTGGTGGCCTCGCTGCCCGCGGATGTCGCCTCCCCCTTCATGGTCTACCTGGCCTTGGGCGATACCGCCCTGGCCACGGCCGTGTTGACGGCCTCGGTGGCCATCACCCCACTGATGCTTCCCCTGCTGCTGACCTCCCTGGGACACGTCAAGCTGCTCATACCGGTGTCCTACTTAATGTCCGAGTTGTTCATCATCATTGTCGTGCCGGTTTTCCTGGGCGTGCTTATGAACAACCGCTTTACCGGCCTCCGCTCCTATGAGCCCGTCTATGCGGCCCTGTCTTCCTTAAGCTATCTTTTGTTATTGCTAATCGTAGTGTCCGCCAACGCACCCGGCATAAAAGGGCTGGGAAGCCATGCCCTGTGGATCTTACTGGCCGCGTTGCTATTGAATGCGGCCGGCTACCTCCTGGCTCTGACCTCGCTACTGTTGACCAGGGATAAGGGCGCTACCGCTTCTTTTCTCTTTCTCACCAGCACCAAAGAATTCGGTATTGCCACGGCGGCCGCGGCCGTCATGGGACTCCCCCGGGAAATGACCATTCCGGCCGTTTTTTACGCCGTGGTCCAGATGCTAACCTCACCCCTGGTAGCCAGGCTGGTAAGGCGGCTGCGCCCGCCCGCAGCCCAAGACGGACCTGACGGTACGGACGCCGGACTGTCGGCCGGCACCGGGTAGACGGTAATTCCCGGCTCAAACTGCTGTGGCCTTGGCAAATGCCAAGGCTTTTTTCCTGTTCGCCCGGGAAATAATAATGGCCGGAGAGAAGTCCCCAGATAAAGGAGATTCATGGCATGATATCGAACAAGGTTGAACTGCATGACATGGCCAGCGCCGAAGAGGGGCTTTCCCCTACTTATAGCTTGAGATATTTCACCGAAAGCCTGCCGAAGTACGAAATACCCAGGGACGGCATGCCCGCCAACGCTGCTTACCAGCTGGTACATGATGAGCTGAACCTCGACGGTAATTCCGCCTTTGACCTCGGTAGTTTTACCACCACCTGGATGGAACCCGAGGTGGAAAAACTGATCATGAAAAACCTGGGCAAAAACTTTGTCGACCGCTTTGAGTACCCGCAAACCACCGAGATTCATCAGAGAATTGTAAACATGCTGGCCCGTCTGTTTAATGCGCCGCAGCAGGCCGAGTTTTGCGGCACCGCCACCATAGGGTCTTCCGAGGCTATTCAATTGGGCCTCCTGGCCCACAAATGGACATGGAAGAAAAAGGACACGGGGAAGGGCAAAAACCCCGCTGCGCCGAATATTGTATTCGGCGCGGACGCTCATGTCTGTTGGGACAAGTTCGCCAAATACTTTGACGTGGAGCCCCGGATAATACCCATGGAAAAGAACAGGTTTTTTATAGACGCGGAATCAGTCCAAGAGCACATCGACGAAAATACCATTTGCGTTGGTGCAATATTGGGAACCACTTTTACCGGAGCCTGTGAACCCGTTAAAGAGATTGATGAGTTACTTACCCGGGTTAAAAAAGAACGAGGCTGGGACATTCCCATTCACGTCGACGCGGCCAGCGCAGGTTTTGTCCTTCCCTTTACCAACCCGGAACTGGAGTGGGATTTCCGTCTGCCACAGGTAAGGTCCATCAACGTATCGGGACATAAGTTCGGCCTGGTTTATCCCGGTCTGGGGTGGCTTATTTTCAAAGACCAAACTGATCTTCCCGATGACCTCATTTTTTACGTAAACTATCTTGGGGACACCATGCCGACCTATACACTCAATTTTTCCCGCGGCTCGGATATGGTACTGGCTCAGTATTACAATCTGTTACGATTGGGCCATTCCGGCTATAAGAGTATTATGAACAACTGCCTGGAAAACGCCAAATATTTTGCGGACAAGCTTGTCACTTCTGATAAATTTGAGCTAATGAGCACCCTCGAACTCCCGATAGTAACCTTTAAGTTCAAGCAGGCTACGAATTTTACCCCGTTCCAGCTCTCGCAGAAATTGCGCGAAAGAGGCTGGATGCTTCCGGCCTACAATCTCCCCGCAAATGCGAGTGATACCACGATTATGCGCGTCGTGGCCAGAGAAACCTTCAGCAGGGACATGGCGGAAATCCTTTCCGGGGATATAATAAACGCGTATAATTTGTTGGCTGAAACAGAGAAGGAACAACTGGAACCAACGATTTCACCGCGCCAAGGACATCATGCGACCTGAAAACAGCTACCTGGTTTCCGTGAGGCAGTTGCTGAAGCCCTCCCTTATCTCCGTTACCTGTGTCTCCAACCAACTGACATCCCCGGCATAACACCGGCCTCCCGATCCCGCCCTTATGGCCATCCGGCGGAGGGTGGAATTGCCATGCCGTCGAATTGCCTACGTGGGCAAACCCTTCGGTTAGAGGCGTCTTCCCACGCGCCGGCCATGAACTAAAAGCATGCTTATGTGGAGTTCCGGGCAATAAAGTAGTATAATGTTAACAATGAGCCCATGGAAAGGACCAGGTCGCTTGTCGAAAGGGCGGTGACAACCTTGTTGGAGATTGATAAATGGATCAACCAACGAACTATCTTGAAGGTTTACCGGGGAAGTCATGCCTACGGTACAAACCATGCCAAATCCGATATAGACTTGGGAGGCGTATGTCTACCCCCCAAGGACTACCTGATCGGCTTTAAGGACTTTGAGCAGTGGGAAAGTAAGGCTTATACCGACTTCCCGGCATACAACAAGGCTAAGACGCCGGCCGAGATTACTATTTTCAGCCTGCACAAGTTTGTGCGCCTTGCTTTCAACTGTAACCCCAACATCATTGAGCACCTTTTCGTTGACCCTACCCATATTCTTCATTGCGACGAATACGGCCGCCAATTGCTCGAAAACCGCCACCTGTTTCTCTCTAAAAAGGCCCGGCATACCTTCGGTGGCTATGCCATCGCCCAACTTAGAAAACTGCACAATAAACTGCCAATGGAGGAAGCTAGGGAAAAACTTACTACCCTGGAGGCAAACAAGAAGGGATACTTGACCCACGTCACAAAACTACAATGCAGACTTGACGGCATGAGGGGCAGGGAACTGACGGATGATGAGGCTCTTCTTGTCATGGGCATGGAAACGGAAATCAAAGACTACACCTACCGGGCGTCGACGCTGGATAAGAAAATGGACGAGATAAGACACCAGATCGGTGGCGGTAACCACAACACCCATGGCAGCCACAAGGAATTGATCGACGAATACGGTTACGACACCAAACACGCCTCACACTTAATCAGGCTGCTGTACATGGGTATTGAAATCCTGACGGAAGGCGACTGCCACGTCCTGCGTCCGGAGAACCAATACCTGATCGACATCCGGCACGGCAAGTATCCCCTGGAGTACATTCACCAACAGGCCGACCGGCTGTTCGCATTGCTCGATGAAGCCTACGTCCGGTCGAGCTTGCCTAACAGCCCTGATGAGGAGACAGTAAACGGATTGCTGATCGATCTAACGCTGCGCAGCTTGGAAAGAAGTTAGACGTATGAACATACCGGAACACGTTTTGGCCGTAATGAACACCTTGGAGGCCGGCGGCCATAAGGCCTTCCTGGTTGGTGGCTGCGTCAGGGATACGTTGCTGAGCCGCCCCCCGCAGGATTACGACATTACCACCTGCGCCGCGCCGAACCGGGTGAGTGATTT
>DATKUX010000126.1:0-2646 GCA_035530395.1 Spirochaetia bacterium | reverse complement strand
GACCAAACCAGGTGGTAATAGACGTTGTAGACACACCCTCTTGCCGGTACCCAATGATCTTGTTTCACAAGCACATGGTAACACAAAATAGGTAAAAAGGCAAGTGTCACCAAGGAAAAGTTAACCATACATGGTAGGTGGCGGCTGTATCCCGCCTTTAAAAAGACGAGGATTAGCCGCCCTTTATCCTAAACTATACCCTATCCGGACGTCAGGATCAGGCGCCAAATCGCGTCAGAATAGACTTTCAATTCCTATTTCTTGATACCCGATCACCGAGGTTATAGATTTATTCCTGACACTTACTCGGCGGTCTCCCCGGAATCTGAATAACTGGTAACAACTGTCTTATGGCGGAATAATCACGAATCGGTGCCGTCCCCCCAGGAAGCACTAGGCGTCGTCGCCGAAGGCTACCAGGGCGGTGGCCATCTCCAGGGGCAGCAGGGCATGACCCAGCTTAAGGAACGACTGCTGCCAGGAGATGTTCCCCAACCAGGCAACTAGCGAACTCAGAACCACATAGCCGGCCATGCCGGCAACGGTGAGCCCGACGAGGACCAGGCCGAAGTTGTACTGGGCCAGGAGGACCCCCTGTTGGGCGGCGGCCACGTACATGCCCATGAGACCGGCGATGAACATTGCTTCGCCCGGTTCGGGGGCGTAGGGCTTCTGCAGTTCCGATCCGGGGAAGCGGATCCCCACGCGCAGCCCCGTTCAGGGGCACGAAGGGATCGTCTTCGCCGTTTACGGGCGAGTGGACCGGGGGAGAGTCCTTGGCCGGGGCGGGCCTTCGGAAGGCGGGTGAGGACAGGTATATCACCAGGCCCAGGTAGGCGGCGTAGAAAATGACCTGCAGCACCGAAGGCTGGCTGGTGTAGCCGAAAAGGGCGTTCAGAAGATTGCCGAAGATGGTCTTCTGACTTAAAATGCCTTCGCTGTTCCAGGCCACGATTGTTTGGGGCAGCCACCCGGCTGACTGGAGGACCAGGGTACCCGTGCCCACCATGCCGGCGGCGAAAAAGAGGAGCGGGTAGCCGGTGTACCGGAAAAACTTGCCTATGTTCAAACGGTGGGTGCTGCGAAAGAGCACAAACGAGAGGATCAGTACGCCTACCAATCCGAGGCCGGTTCCATCCAACACCTGCTGCGGTTGGTTGGCGGCCAGGCCGCCTAGGAACAGGACTGTTTCCGTGCCTTCCCGGAATACCGAAATGAAGGCCAGGGTGGCCAGGGCCATGCCGGAGCCGGAAAGGGCCGCCGCCTGCCGTTCCAGTTCTCCCTCCCTGTTCGGCCATCCAGAAAATCATGTACGTGAGCATGCCGGCCGCCACCAGGGCGGCTCCCAGGTAGATTTGCGACTTGAGGCGCGGGCCCGTCTTGGCGGCAAAGGCCAGGAGGATGCTGATAACCAGTCCGGCTTCCAGTCCCTCGCGCAAGGTGATGATGAATGATGCGAGCAAGTGAACTATCTCCTTTTTCAATATGGTCGACGATTACAGGCTGGCCGGGAGACCTTTTCGGGGCCATGTAAGCGGGCTATGTATCGGCAGCGTACTGCATTTATGAAAAAGATAATCGTTTTTCCACGCGCCAGGTTTAAAACCTTCGGCCGGGAAGCTTTAGCACCTGGTTCCTTGACCCCAACCCGCCGAGGAAGGGTCCCCCCAAACCACCTGCTCGGAGCAGGTGGTCATTAAGTTTATGACCAAAAACCGCCCGGATCCCCTAGCCGCCTTGACAACTATGGCTTGGCATGTCAAGATATTCAATGGTTGGAAAAGGAATCGGGGATGCCTGACCGGGGGATTTTGCGCCCTCCGGCTGGACAAACTTTTTTCGAGGTGCGTATTTAAATGGTAATGCCGCTCAACGTGATGGTGCAGATGAAACTGGCCAACCGGCCTGGTACCCTGGCCAAGGTGTTGACCACGGTGGCCGAGTACGGGGGCAACCTGGGCTCCATCGACCTGGTTTCCGTGTCTCCCGGTCACAAGGTCCGGGACCTGATGATCGGCCTGCACGACAGCCAGCAAATCCAACCCCTTCTGGATAAGCTGGCGACCCTGCCGGACAGCGAACTTCTCCATGTGGCGGACCGGGTTCTTTTAGCCCACCGGGGCGGGAAGATTCAGGTGGTGCCCAAGCGTCAACTGCTCAACCGGGAGGACCTGGCCGTCGTATACACGCCGGGTGTGGCCAGGGTATCCCAGGTGATCCACGAGAACCCGGCGTATGTCTACGACCTGACCATGAAGGGGAACACCATAGCCATCGTGACGGACGGTTCGGCCGTTCTCGGCTTGGGCAACCTGGGTCCCGAGGCGGCCCTGCCGGTCATGGAAGGTAAGGCCATGCTCTTCAAGAGCTTCGGTGAGGTGGATGCCGTACCGCTGTGTCTTTCCGTGCACGAACCGGCGGAGATCATAGCTGCCGTGGTGGCTGTGGCTCCGGCCTTCGGTGGCATCAACCTGGAGGACATAGCCGCGCCCAAGTGTTTCGAAATTGAAGAAAAGCTATCCGCACTGCTGGACATTCCGGTGTTCCATGACGACCAGCACGGCACGGCCATTGTGGTCCTGGCCGGGCTGATTAACGCCCTGAAGGTAACCGGCCGGGAAATAAAGGCGACCAGGGTAGTCATGA
>DATKUX010000125.1:0-20025 GCA_035530395.1 Spirochaetia bacterium | reverse complement strand
TTTTCTCTCCATAGGGTAATTATACCAGCGCGTCCACCGCCCGTCAACGTTTTTTCAAAAAGTTTGTACAGAGATATCGCCCTGCGGGCGATGCCCCTTTCATCCCACCCCACGAGGGGGTGGGTTTTCAGGGGTTAATTTGCATAAATAAGGTTAGAAAGAATGATTAGAAGGATGGCGAGATCCTCTCATATATATCTCCCTGACGGCAGGCGGCTCGATTTTATGATCCTGGTTTCCGGGCGCAGAAAGACTGTGGGACTCAAGGTGACAGATCGAGACGGATTAGTTATCACCGTTCCCAAAGGGCTGGATGACGGCCGGATCACGGAGATGGTTGGGAAGAAATCCAATTGGATTATGAGAAAACTGCAAGAAGTCAGTGAGGTGCGTAACCTCGTTGCCGCAAGGGCTTCGTTGCGCCCTGAATCGTTCGATCTTCCGGCTCTCGCCGAATCGTGGCGGGTGGCATACAGGGACACGGGCCGCAATAGCGTTACCGCCCGCACGGAGCAGCCGGGGAGGATTGTCGTCACCGGTGGGGTTAGCGACCCGGAACTGTGCCAGGGAGTGTTGCGGCGTTGGTTGGCTCTCAGGGCCAAAGAAGCCATGGGGGCCCGGCTTGATCTGCTAGCTAAAGAGACCGGAATCAGATTTCAGAAATTTATAATCAGGAGCCAACGGACCCGTTGGGGGAGTTGTTCGACGGCCGGCGTTATCAGCCTGAACTGCGCATTACTCTTTTTGCCCCCCGAATTTGTCCGCTATGTCATGATTCATGAGCTCTGCCACATGCGCGAACCCAATCACTCGCCGCGTTTCTGGGCGCTGGTCAAGCAATACGAACCAGGAAGTGAGGTGATTCGCCGCAGTATGCGCGACGCCTGGAAACAAATACCTGTCTGGGCGAACTCGCTACGACCTGTCGGGGATTAGGCGAAAGGATAACACTGATGCCGCAAGGCGGGGAGCACTCACCGAGTGCCGCGCATGCTCGACGACCTTTGGTGTATTGAACATGTCCATCTCCGTCGTCCCCCGAACACCAACGCCTGCTCCAGGTTAATAAGCTCCGCGTGCACGTGGGAGTCAATCAGCCCCCGGGAGCAGGGTGCCGCACGCCCGTCGACAACTCTGGCTCTGCGTGCACTGATACCGTTGCCGACCCCGGCGATAACCCCATCGTGCAGGACTACCGCATCAGCCTCGACCACCCGCTCACCGTCGAAGACCCTGATGTTCCGGATTAGCGTATCAGGACCGTGTTTGCCCGGAAGTGTGCCGGCCTGCGTCGTACTCATTTCAACTTTCCCCTTTCGTCTGCCCGTTGCCTAAGCGGCTGGACAATCCGCCTTGCACCTAAGAATACGGCTATCTCGGCCACCGTGACCACGCGGGACATGACGAGGAACGTGACCGTCGGCAATGTAAGCGCCATGATAATGTGGGCTACGCCATCAGCGAGGAGCGTGAAACCCACCACTGTAGTCATGATGGTCATTCCCCTGCGCCGCGCCGGGTCGCCGGATGTACCGTTAAAGGTACTCGCCAGTTCAGGGTTTTTGGCCATGAAGGCCCGGGATAAAGACAGCAAAAGCGGCCTGCCTATGACCACGGAGATCAAGAAGGCCAGCCCGGCCACACCGGTTATCACCGGCGATAGAGCTTGTACGGCAAAGAGCCCCCGCCCAGGAGAGCTGAGGCGGCCAAGGCGCCGGCGAAGCCAAGGACACCAATGACGCTGATCCAGTCAACCCGGCGGCGGCGTACCCACAGGACAATGGTCCGCACGGCCGGGAAAGCTCCGGCAAGGGCCAGGGCGATGGTGTCGTTGCCGAAAACACTACGTAACGACATAACCAGCACCAGGGGAACGATACCAGGCTTAGGCCCAACTTTTTTCTTGCGTCGCTAAGACGTTGATTCGCTTCTTCAGTCGGAGGCATTTTATACCTTCTTCCTGTATGAGTGAATTGATTATTCAAAAACTGCGCAAAAAAGAAACATCTATGGTTTGAGCATCCGCAGGATAATTCCGGCGTCGGGAAAATGCTCTTGGAACTGAGGGTTGCGTAAAGCCAAGCGGGTCAAGCCGTCCAGACATGCGGTAACGGCTGTTACCAGTTGGTCCGGGTCACCTTCGGCGACCTCTCCGGTGCCCTGGCCCTGAACGATGAGTTGCCTCACCACGTCTAGATAGGTCCGGGCCTGCCTGTGCACAAGCTCACGGAGGTCGGCGGGCGTAGCCTCATCATCAAGCGCCTCAAGGAAAAGCCGGTGGAATTCGAGGCCTTCGCGCCTGCTTTTCAATATACTTGAAACAAAAGAGTCAAGGCGTTCTCCCGGTGTACCGGGCATCTCCAGAATGCGCTCCAATACCGCGGGGCCGGATTGCACGGACTTCTCCACCAGGTGTCTAAAGATCTCGTCCTTGTTGGCAAAGTAGCGGTAGGCCAGACCCTGACTAACCTCGGCGGCAGCGGCAACGTCAGCCATGGTAGCTGCCGAGCCCTTGAGTGCAAAGGCCCTCCTGGCACCATCCATGATCTTGGCCCGTTGTGCTTCGCGAATACGTTGATTGACCTCTTCGGTCCTGGGCATCGCATCACCTTCATATTTGAATAAACTGTTCAATCATTGGTAACCATACCCGTCCGAGGCGGCGTTTGTCAAGCAATTGTCTATGGCAAATATTTCCGTTTTCCGGGGTTTTAAGACCTCCGGCAGTATGAGATGAGTCAGCATACATTTTCCCCCGTCTGCGGGCAAAAGGAAGCCGTGCCGAACCCGTTCGCCCTCAGGTAAGGGGGGCCTTGAATCAAAGTGGCTGAGAGAAATTCCGGAAGGCTAAATCGACCTACCTTATATACACTTTTGTACCGAGGGGCACCAGGTCATAAACCTTCCTGGCCGTCTCCACGGGTAACTCGACGCAACCAAGGCTTTGCGGAAACCCGTATCCGGCCCGCACAAAACCATGTATGGCACAACCCCCGTCAAAATACATCACCCAGGGTACATCAAGATCCAGGTATTTTGATCCGTCAGGGTTCTTGCCGGCCATGGTATCGCTGGGCAGCTTGGTAAAAACCTTGAAAACACCGGTCGGCGTGAGGGCCTGCGGTATGCCGGTATTGCAGTAGGTAGCCAGGATAACGCTGGTACCCCGGCATACATATAGTTGTTCGGGGATTTTGGTATCGACTACCACAAGAACTTCCGGGGGATCAAGAGCCTGGTCGGGGTTGTTGACGGTCGGGGAGGCAGCTTCGTGATTCCAAATCACATTGTAGCCAAAGGCTTCGGCAAAATACCTGGCGGGAATGTTCATGTAACCGTCTACCACCACTGGCTCCACATCCATAGAATGGGCTGACCCATCAATGGTATAAATCGTGCTATCTAAAGTAAAGACCACTGTGTAGGTATCAAATTTTAACGAAACAGTCTTTATATCAGGATTCCAACTAATATTGCTATCGTTCATTCCTATGGCATAGGCCATGTAGCGCAGTGGCAAGTAAGCCTGGTTATCCTTTAGGAAAGGAGCCACAGCCATGGTATGTAAAATACCATCACTACTATATTGGCAACTTCCGATATTAAATGATACAGCAGTTGGTAGGGACCCGTTCAAAGTTGATGACCGCGCCAGAGTGATGGCTTCCAGCGCCCCGGAATTCCCTGCGCCGTCATGGGACGCCAAGGTTACCGGCCCGGTGGGGGAAGCGCCTCCACCAGGCAGAATCCTCGCCGGAGGAGTGATGGGACTGCTGCCGGCCGTGACGGCCAGCGCGCGGTCTCCGAAGAAAGAAACAAAAAGCGTTAACAAGCCTAGTGCAACAACCATTAAGCCTAATATGACATTTCGGTGGGTTAGTTTCCCGGACAGACTGAAAAACTTCACTAACCGTCACTCCCCTTTATATGGACGGGGTAGTCGGTTTTGCAAAAATCTTGATGCTTACCCCCAGTAAACCAACCATGTTGGAATAGACGTGACACATATTCTTCGCGATACTGGAATAATCCTCCAGGCTACCTTGGAATTGTTCCGCTGTTTCTCGACTCTAGGTGTTATTGATCGTCACCGCATAGGCAATAGCGATAACATGTCACTAATTCGACTCAGACTAAACAAGATTTTCTGTCGCCGGAAGAAAATCTTTGGCTTTGCGTCGAATACTCAGTCATGGCTGGTATGTGCAGCTAAGAAAACGAGGTGTGTATTGGCGGTCTTTGTAACCATTAAGGAGATTATGGGTTATGGTCGGTGCCGTACCGGTCCGGCACCGACCCTGACGAAGCAGCTGAATGGAGCCCGGGGCGGCGGAATGGCGGATACAGATGGAAAGGACGGCGCGTTCCACGCAGTCCCGCCGGAGGCAGCGGGGGGCTAACCAGCGCGGGACCATGGCTGTAACATAGGAAGTTTGTGTGCTCATGAATTGCGGCATGATTCTGACCGACAGGGGGATTATAGATTTTTGGGTGAAGTAAATCTTGAAAGTGGCAGTTGTTGGTGCCGGGGTTTCTGGTCTTGCCTGTGCACTTGCCCTTGAGAAATACGGAATTGTACCGGACGTGTTCGAACAACTGAATAGACCCGGCGGAGTTACTTGGGGATAGCCTTAAGTGTGTGCAACGAGGGAGTTTGGAGGATAAATTTTGCGATAAAATCATATGGGCACGCGCCAGCCCCCTGCATCACCGGTGTGGCGGCCTGTAGGGCCTCCGGCGGAGGGAGGGGGAATCCCCCCACCCCGCCGCCGGTTGCGCGTGCCAGTTTGTGGCCGTCTAAGAGGCCCCTGTCCCGTTCCCGACGGGCTTGAGCCGGGCCCTGAAGTGACGGAGAATCTTCGGCTCGTAGTCAAACTCCAGGCCTTTTAACGCCTGCGCTTGATCCTTAATGGTGATCAACGCATCGGCAACGACATCCATGTGGTTGTTCGTATAGACCCGGCGTGGGATGGTCAACCGCAGAAACTCGAATGGGGATTCCTGTTGCCTTCCGGTTAGAGGATCCCGGCCGATGAGCAGTGAGCCAACTTCGACGCTCCGGACGCCGGCCTCCAGATATAGCTGGTTAGCTAGTGCCTGCGCGGGGAACTGGTGGGGGGGGATATGGGGCAACATTCTTTTGGCATCTACATATACGGCGTGTCCGCCCGTGGGACATTGAATCGGGACTCCGCCCGCCTGGAGACGGTCGCCAAGGTACTTGACCTGATAGATCCTATAGGCTAAGTACTCTTCATCGATTCCTTCCACTAACCCACGTGCCATCGCCTCTATATCCCGGCCGGCAAGACCGCCATAAGTCGGATAGCCCTCGAAAGGTATGGTCATCGCACAGGCTTCTTCGTAGAGCGCCTGGTCGGACTTGATACCGATCAAACCTCCTATATTGACCAGGGCGTCCTTCTTGGCGCTCATGGTGAAACCGTCGGCGTAAGAAAACATTTCCCTTACGATCGCTTCGATGGACTTGTTAGAATAACCATCCTCTCTTTGTTTAATAAAATAGGCATTTTCAGCGTAGCGGGCCGCATCGATAAATACACCCAGCCCGTATCTTTTGGCTATGGCGCTGACAGCCTTGATGTTGGCTAGCGATACGGGTTGACCGCCGGCGCTGTTACAGGTCACGGTTATCAAGATGAAACCGATTTTCTCCGGGCCTTTTGCCGTGATGAAGTTTTCCAACTTGTTTACATCCAGGTTCCCCTTGAACGGATGATGAGCCGCTGTGTCGAAAGCTTCGTCCGCTATTAGATTACAGGGTATATCACCGTTCAGCTCGATATGGGCCTTGGTGGTATCAAAATGCATGTTACCAAGGATGTATTGATTTCTTTTTGCCAGGATCGGGAATAGTACCCTCTCGGCGCCGCGACCCTGATGAACGGGAATAACATACTTATACCCGAAAATACTTTCAACGGTTTCGGCCAACTTATAAAAGTTGCGGCTGCCGGTATAGGACTCATCGCCCAACATTAACCCTGCCCATTGGTTATCGCTCATGGCGCCGGTCCCACTATCAGTCAACAGGTCGATGTAGACCTGATCCGCCCTCAAGGCAAACGGGTTGTAGCCGGCTTCAATCAGTCCCTCCTGCCGCTTCTCTCTGGGGATTAGCTTGATTGTTTCAACCATCTTGATTTTGAATGGTTCTGCTTTTGAGTAATTATGCACTATCATGACTCTCCTATCCTTGCGACATGATAACTGGTGACCGGGAAGAACGGGAGCAGTCCGCTCCTGCTTTCCGGGGGCTTCCATGGTTTGCGGACGGAAGTCGCGCCCTTAGTCTCAGACCAATTTCGGGCCTATCGCAGAGGTTCCCCGGACAGCGCCCTTTTTAAGGGCGGAAGGCTGCAGGGGACACAAAAGGATAAAGCACTACTTTTACAAAAGTAGCCTCTTCCAGTAAGGCCGGCTTCAAGGGGTCTGGCCGCTTTGCCCGGGGCACAACTCTACTGCCCGCAACCGCATCGACCGGGTTGCGGGTATCAGTATTTCCGTTCCCATGTTATGCCCGGTTTGGATGAGAATGAGGGAATGAGCCATCTCATTTTGACAGGACATCCTCAAACAGGCGGTAAAGTCCCAGGTGACTGTTCGGATCAGATGGCGGTTTCTCGGAAACTTTCTTTCCTAGCTATAAACCGTTTTTTCCATGCCCTCCCTATTGTTTAATTATTATCGCACACATTGCTGGTTTCTATCATAAGTGTCTGGACGCAAGAGGTCAAGTCTGGCAAAACCCCGGTTGGTTTAGATTAGATCAGATAGCCGGGGCTATCCATCGGAAAATGCGGCCGGTCGGCCCTGGTGGGGCGACCGGCTTAGGCTTTGCTCAGCAGGAGGGGGGGCTACCCCCGGGCCCGCTCTGGCCGGGATCGAACTGCTCGTGGTAGAGGCGGGCATACAGGCCGCCGTGTGCCAAGAGGTCGGCATGGCGCCCCCGTTCCGCGACCTGGCCGCCGTTGACGACCAGGATCTGGTCGGCGGCCAGGATGGTGGAGAGGCGGTGGGCAATCGCGATTACCGTCCTGCCGCGGAACAAGCGGGCCAGCGCTTCCTGGATCAGCCGCTCGACGTGGCTGTCGAGTGAACTGGTGGCCTCGTCCAGCAACAGGACGCTGGGGTTGCGCAGGATCGCGCGGGCGATGGCGACGCGCTGCTTCTCACCCCCGGACAGCCGGTAGCCGCGTTCCCCGACGATGGTTTGCAGTCCGGCAGGCAGCGAGGCGACGAGCTCGCCGAGTTGCGCCGCCTCGACCGCCGCCGCGACTTCGGTGCCGGCGGCGTCAGGCCTGCCGTAGCGGATATTGTCTTCCAACGTGGTGTGGAAGAGGAAAAGCTCCTGGGTGACGACCGACATCAGCCGACGCAAGGTGGCCTCGTCCAGGGAGGGCAGGGAGACGCCGTTTAAGCGGATATCGCCGGCTGCCGGATCGTAGAAGCGGGCGCCCAGGAAGAGGATCGTACTCTTACCGGCGCCGCTCGGGCCGACGACAGCGGTAAGTTCACCCGGGCGGGCGGTGAAGGAGATCCCGTGCAACGTCTCCTCGTCCTTCCGGTACGAAAAATGGACGTCCGCATACTCGAGCCCGACCGGCGTGATTCCCGGAATCGCCGGAAACGGCGCGGGCACGGCCGGTTCCCGGACATCGATCTCGGCGTCCAGAAAGCGAAAGATGCGGTCAAAGAGCGCCAGACCGCCGATCAGGGTCGTGTTGGAGCCGGCCAGGGACGAAGCCGGGTTATAGAGTTGCACGAGATAGGTGGAGAAGGCCACTATCGTACCCAGCTGCACCTTGGCGGTGACGATGAGGTAGCCTCCGTAACCGTACAGGAGAGCCGGGCCGAGCGCCGACATAACGGATACCACGAGTACCAGCCACTGCCCGATCATGCTCTGCTTTACCCGGGCGTCGCGCACCCGGCGGCTGAGGTCGCGGAAGCGGTCCGCTTCGCGCTGGCGCGTGCCGAAGCTCTTGACGACGATGATGCCGGAGAGGGTGAGGGTTTCCTCCAGATGGGCCGTCAGGTGGGAAAGGGCCTCTTGGGTGTGGGTCACCGCGTCGTAGGTGCGCCGGCCGAAGCTCAGGACCGGGAGGGCGAAGGCGGGCAGGACGAGCGCGCTCAGCAGGGCGAGACGCCAGTCCAGCGCGACCATGGTGGCGAGCGTAAAGATGATCGTGAGCGCGTTGACGAAGGGCCCGGTCATGGTTGTATTGAGGGTCTGCTGCATGGAGTTCAGGTCGTTGACGAGGCGGGAATGGATCTCCCCGCCAGGCGTGCGGGTGAAGAAGTCGATACCGAGCCGTTGACCGTGCTCGTACATCGCCGTGCGCAGGTCGTGGACTACGCTCAACGACACCACCGCGTTCAGGTAGTTCTGGCCGACGGCCGTGATCGCCCGGGCCGCCGGAAAAAGCACGAGACCAGCCGCCAGGTAGTAGATCAACTTCAGGTTGTGGTCAACGATCCCCACGTCGATTATCTGGCGCATCAATAATGGCGGCACGAGGCCGATCAGAACGCCCAGCAAGGTAAGGCCCAGCGCGACGAGCAACTTGCCGGCGTGGGGGCGCAGTACCCCGAGCACGCGCCGCGCCGTCTCCTTGGTCGGGCGGGAGCCTTCCTCCAAATAGCCCAGCGAGCGGCGCTGCTCCCAGACAGCGCGCAGCGGGCCGCCGCCCAATCCCATCGGTCCGTGAACACTCATCTGGGATCGCCTCCCCCAGCCGCTCTAGCGGCGGCGGTTTGTGCCCCGACGCAGATGTGCAGCACCTGCGCGAGTGCTGTGACCTGCTCCGGAGAAAGGGGCTTTAGCATATCGACCAGCACGGCGCGACGCACCGCTACGTAATGGTCAAACGCCTGGCGGCCTGCCGCGGTGGCCGAGACGCCCACGCGGTTGGTCCCCGGCGCCGCCGGTTCGCGCTTTGCCCAACCGAGTTCCTCCAGCCGGTCCAGGTGGGCGGCCACCGTGCTCGTGCGCACTTCCAGGGCGGCCGCCAGGTCCGAGGGGGACACGGGACCGCGCGTGACGAGAGCCTCGACGATGTGAAAAGCGGGACTGCCCACGCCCTGGCCGATGGATTCACGCAGGGCCCGGCGCACCCGGACGCGCAGGTGCCGGCGAAACTCCTCAAGGTCGGCATCTATTGTTTTGAAGTTATAGTCATCCATGGCCATCGCGCACCTTCTCTGATTTGCTAGTCTAACTAGCATTATAGCACTGGCTAAGGCCGCCGGGCAAGCCGCCCGGTGGTTTGCCAACAGAGATGTCCGGCGGTGGGAAGGATCCCGGCGGCCCGGTTATTGTGGGCCGGCGGCGGGCGAAAAAAAGCCGCCGGCTGAACCGGGGTTCCAGCCGGCGGAGGAAAGGAGGAGGTTAGGGGATAACTTGTTGTCGAAGGCCTGCCGGATCACCTGCCGATGCCGGATCCGGCCGTGACTTACTTGGAGGTAAGGACCACCATGTCTGACTGACCGTACCAGTTGACATTCATGCCCATGGCCTGGGCCATGGCACGCAGGGGCAACATGGTGCGGCCGTTGACAATGGTTGCGGGCGCGTCCAGGGAGACGGGCTGGCCGTTGACCAGCATATTACCGGCGCCGATCTGCATGGAGATCGTGGTATTGCCGTTAGTCGCGGTCACAGTCTGAGTGGACGGATCCCAATTCACCTGCCCCCCCAGGGCAGCCATCAGGGCCCTGACCGGCATGAGTGTGCGTCCCTCGCGAATCATCGGCTGGACACCCATTGTGCTGAAATCGACCTGGTTGCCGTTGGCGAAAACCTTGATGCCGTATTCGCCCATCTGGTTCATCAACTGGCCGATAGTCTGGTAATTGCTCATCATTTGCGGGTTGTTCCGTGCGGCCTGCATCAGGTTGTTCAAATGTTGGCCGAGGTCGCTCTGCGTTGATGTTCTAGGGGATCCTTGGCTGTAATCCATGTATGTTGCAGTTTGATTATGGGTGCCAGTCATTCCGGATGATGCTCCCGATGTCATGGCGTAGGCGGGAACTGCGGTAGCAACGAGAAGGAAGACACCGGCGATGGCTGATACAATTGTTTGTCGTTTCATTCTTAGTTTCCTCCAATTCATATTTTTGGTTATATGGGTAGCAAAATAAAAGTGCTGACCCCCTTTGGTCCCGTGATCTGTCTCTCGCTATCTTTATACGCGGTGATGGTGGGGGAAGAGGGGTATTAGTTTTACAATACTGTCACATTCATGTGTCGTAATGTGTTACGTCCGCCGGTTCACGGTATGGTTGGCTGGCGGGACAAGGCAGACTTTCAAGAAGCCGCCGGGGCCTCCGGTACTTCTTCAAGCCCGTCACAGCGATTGTCTGCCTGCCGCTTGGCCGGCGGCCTGGCTACCATGGTGGGTTCTCCTCGAAAGCTTGCTCTACCGAGGAGGCCAACGCAGGAAGAAAACCCCGGGTTGGAGGTACTTTTTCGGCGACCGCAGGGGCCGCCTTAGCGCATTCGCACGGCGAGCGGGACCGTCCCGCCGTACGCCTTCACGCCTGAGGCGTCTTTTAGACCCGGCTAAAAACGGGGAGGCAGGATAAGACCGCTTCCTGCACCGGCGCTCGATGTGGGGAGCAAGCCCCTCTGGGATCAGGCCGCAAAATGTATCGAAATATGGCGAAAGACGCGGGGGCAAGGTGCCGAATAATAGTTTAGATTTATCCGGAGCAAGTTGATTCTGCGACGTTGCTGGAGACTCCTTCAATAACCACGGGTATTGGCGGCGGTACATGGGTCGCGGCCAGTTCCGGCGTGAAATGATTCTTGCGGCGCTGTAGGAACACATAGAGGGGAAGGCCATCAGGTTCAGCTTCTCCAGGAACAAGAATCTTCAGCAGCGACAATCCCAACGACTGGGCATCATTGTGTTCCGCACGCCGCAATCATCTCTTAAGACTCATGATGGAAGACGCTGTGATCGATGCGCAACGGGGGGAGAGACATATGATATTATTTTCTATTTTCCATACAACCAGCCAGGATATTGCAAAATCCGATCTGTTTGCCGATATTGTTTCACTGTTAGTTATAGTTTTTGTCGCAGTTGCCCTGGTTATGTTTCGTAAGTCTTACGGTGCGCAACAAATAACGCGAGGTATATTGCCTGGTATTATTATGTTGTTTATGGCAGCGTGTCTTAAAACAATTAACGATATTTACAGGTTGCCATGGATAATAAGATATGTTTTGACAGATGCTTTTATTGCCATAGCCGGTATTTACGTAGGAATAACTTTTATAGTTCTTATTAAGAAGTTGTATGCCAGTAGTAATATAGACCAACTTACTGGTTGCTTTAACAAGGAATGCTTTCAAGGCTTTTTACGATTGGAACTCGCACGTTCCAATCGTAAAAAGCAAAAACTGTCTTTGTTGTATATCGATGTTGATAACTTCAAGGCGGTAAACGATCGTATGGGTCATGCGGTAGGTGATATCTTCCTACGGGAGCTGGCACAAACAATACAGAAGAGTGTGAGGGCATCGGATGTGGTGGTGAGATGGGGAGGAGACGAGTTTGCCGTTGTGCTTCCCGACAGCAATCAAGCCCAAGCCAGAGATATAATAGCTCGTATTACAGGGTCGGTGGACACAAAGTTTCAAGACTTTTACGGAGCAACAATCTCAATAAGCATTGGCATGGCGATATTTCCGGATGAAGCCGGGACTCCTGATGAATTGATTCGAGTTGCCGATGAACAAATGTACAAAATAAAAACCAGTAAAAAGGCAAAATGATTTCTTGGCGTGGAGTTTCTTGATTTTCTACCGTGGTTTTCCGGTTAGGGTGGTAGTTGCACTACCGCGGGTTGGGGCGGTCCGTAGGGGCCGCCTTTTTTTGCTTATATGGCGGGCGGGCCGGGTGGCGTTGCCGCCACGCTCCCGTACCGGCCGAAAATATTTTTTCCTTTCCCTTGACTGGAAGGCCTCAGGGTAAATATAATATACTAAATAGACCTTTTAAGTGTTATATTTTTAATGAGCCCCGGGCGTCCAGCGCCCTGACGGTCCCGAATAAAATGAGAAAAGAAGGTGAGGAAAGGGGAAGGTAGTCTCCTATCGGGGTTCCTGCAAAACATATGGGGAGGGTTGTGCCTGTGGAACTTATACTGGCCCGCTTGCAGTTTGCCACCACCTCAATCTACCACTTTCTCTTTGTACCTTTGACCCTGGGGCTATCCCTGTTGGTGGCCATCATGGAGACCATGTATGTGCGCACCGGCAATGAGACCTACAAGAAGATGACCATCTTTTGGGGCAAGCTTTTCCTTATCAACTTCATCATGGGCGTGGTCACCGGTATAGTACAGGAGTTCCAGTTCGGGATGAACTGGTCCGGTTACTCGCGGTACGTGGGCAATATCTTTGGGGCTCCCCTGGCTGTGGAGGCGCTGGTGGCCTTCTTTCTGGAATCCACTTTCCTGGGCCTGTGGATTTTCGGCTGGGATAAACTATCCAAAAAGGCGCACGTGACAACCATCTGGCTGGTGGCGATAGCCAGCAACCTTTCCGCCTTCTGGATCCTGGTGGCCAATTCTTTCATGCAGGAACCGGTCGGCTATGTTATTAAAAACGGGCATGCGGAAATGACCAGTTTTGCCGCCCTGCTCACCAACCCCAACGTCTGGTATCAATTTCCCCACACCGTCCTGGCGGGTTTCACCACCGGGGCCTTCTTCGTCATGGGTATCAGTGCCTATCACCTGCTGCGCAAAAAACACGGCGATTTCTTCCGCCGCTCCTTCAATATGGGCCTGAGCCTGGGTATCGTCAGTCTTCTCCTGGTGCTGGTCATGGGACACCTGCAGACCCAGCACCTGTTCCAAGCCCAACCCATGAAGATGGCGGCCGCGGAAGCTCTCTGGAACGACGCCAACCCGGCTCCCTTTACCCTGGTGGCCGGCATCGACCAGAAGGACCAGAGCAATTCCTTCGCCGTCCAGATCCCCTCCGGGATCAGTTTCCTCCTGTATTACAGCCTGGCCGGCGGGGTGCCGGGCATGAAGACCATCCAGGCGCAGGAAGCGGCCCAGTACGGACCGGGTAACTATATTCCGCCGGTCGGGACCGTCTTCTGGTCTTTCCGGGTCATGGTGGCGGCCGGTGGTCTTATGCTGCTCGCCGTCCTGCTGGCCTGGTACTACAAGCGCAAGGGCCGGTTGGAAGACAAGGCCTGGCTGCTCTGGGCCTTTTTATGGGCCATCCCCCTGCCCTATATAGCCAACATCGCCGGCTGGGTCATGGCCGAGGTCGGACGGCAACCCTGGATCGTGTACGGGCTGCAGCAGGTGCAGCAGGCGGTGTCACCCAACGTTTCAGCCGGCGCGATCACGGCGAGCCTGGTTGGTTTCACCCTGCTTTACGGTCTGCTTGCTGTAGCCGACGTCTACCTTTTGACCAGGACGGCCAAAGAGGGGCCGGAGACTGAAGCCACCAGTAAACCGGTGACTGTAGTCGAGGGGGTGTCTTTATGGAACTGAGCGTGCTCTGGTTTTTCCTCGTGACCGTTTTGTTCATTGGTTTCTTCTTTCTGGAAGGCTTCGATTACGGCGTGGGCATCCTGGTGCCCCTGCTGGGCCGGGATGACACCGAGCGGCGGCTGCTTCTCAACACCATCGGTCCCGTGTGGGACGGTAACGAAGTCTGGATGATCACGGCGGGCGGGGCCATGTTTGCGGCCTTTCCCAACTGGTACGCCACCTTGTTTAGCGGGTTCTACCTGGCGCTTTTCCTCCTCCTGGCCGCCCTTATTCTCCGGGGCGTAGCCATCGAGTTTCGCTCCAAGCGCGACGACCTGGCCTGGCGCGACCTATGGGATTGGCTCCTTTGCGCCGGCAGTCTGGTTCCGGCCCTTCTGTGGGGGGTAGCCATGACCGACCTGGTGGCCGGTGTGCCCATCGATGCCGGGATGAACTATGTGGGCTCCTTTTGGAATCTGGTGACGCCGTATGCCCTGGTGGGCGGCCTGTTAACCCTCTTCGTCTTCACCTTCCACGGTTCGGTTTTCCTGACGCGGAAGGCCCCCCGGGAACTGGCGGACCGCGCCCGGCGGACAGCCGGCCGGGTGGGAGGGGTGGCTATTTTGGTCTTCCTGCTCATGATTGTTTTCAGTTACGCCAAAGGGGTCATTTTTGACAAGGCGGGGGCGGGTGCGGTCTTCGGGGTGGCTTTCCTGGCCCTGGTACTCGCTAACTGGCTGGTACGGAAAGGGTCGACCGGCTGGGCGTTCGTTTTGAGCGGCCTAACCGTAGCGGGCATAACACTGGCCAATTTCTGGGACCTCTTTCCGCGGGTCATGGTTTCCAGCCTTAACCCGGCCTGGAGCCTGACCGTTTACAACGCTTCGTCCGCTCCCTATACTTTGAAGATCATGACCATCACCGCCCTCGTCATGGTGCCTATAGTACTCGTCTACCAGGGCTGGACCTACTGGGTATTCCGGAAACGGGTGAGTACCAGGGACCTCGAGTATTGAGCCTAAACCGGAAATGACCATGGAGTGATGAACGGTGGTTGACGCGAGACTCTTGAGCGCAGCGGGGAAAATAAGAAGTCTCCTGGCTCTGACGATAGGCCTGGGGCTGGCGGCCGGTTTGCTTACCATCCTGCAGGCCGGCCTGATCGCCCGGGTGGTCAGTCTGGTCTTTTTGCGCCACCAAAATTTGTCCGGCGTATCTTTGTGGCTGTGGCTCCTTTTAGGAGTCATCTTTTTCCGGTCCGTCCTGGCCTGGCTGGGCGAAGTGGTCGCCCACCGGGCCGCGGCCAGGATTAAAAGCCACCTGCAGGACCTTCTCCTGCGCCACCTGTTCGCCCTGGGACCGGCTCATATGCAAAACGAGCGTACCGGCGAATTATTGGGCGTTCTGACCGAAGGTATTGAAGCCTTGGACCCCTATTTCGCCCGGTACCTGCCTCAGTTGGCCCTGGCCGCTCTCACGCCGCTGCTGATCCTGGGCTTCATTTTCCCGGTGAACCTTTACACCGGGATCATCCTGCTAATCACCGCTCCCCTGCTACCCTTGTTCATGATCCTCATCGGCCGCTGGGCCGGCCACCTGGCCCCGCGGCAGTTCCAGGTCATGGGGAGGATGAATGCCCACTTTCTGGATGTGCTCCAGGGGCTGTCCACGCTCAAGCTCTTTGGACGCAGCCGCGGCCAGATAGACGTCATCCGGCGGGTCAGCCGGCATTTTCGCAAGACTTCCCTGGAGGTTTTGCGCGTCGCCTTTCTCTCCGCCCTGGTTCTGGAACTCCTGACCACCATGAGCATAGCCCTGGTGGCCGTGGTGTTGGGTCTCTCCCTGGTCTACGGCCGCATTTCCTTCCCCCAGGCCTTCTTCATCCTACTCCTGGCCCCGGAATTCTATCTGCCCCTGCGTTTGCTAGGCACGCAATTTCATGCCGGGTTGGCCGGCGTGACCGCCGCCGACCGCATTTTCGCGGTTTTGGACCTTCCGCTGCCGGACCGCGGAGTGGAAGGGGATGCCGGTCCGCTTCCCGCCCAGCCGGTCGGGGTCCGCTTCACCGGTGTGCACTACGCCTTCGATGGCGGCACGCGACCGGTGCTGGGCGGTGTTTCCTTCGCGTTGGCGCCGGGGGAAAAGGTGGCCCTGGTGGGGGAAAGCGGGGCGGGTAAGAGCACGGTGGTAAACCTCCTGCTCCGTTTCCTGGAGCCCGGCCAGGGATCCATAACCGTCAACGGCATTTCGTTAAACCGCCTTCCGGCTGCAGAGTGGCGACAGCAGGTGGCCCTGGTGCCCCAGAATCCGTATTTGTTTTACGGCACGGTCCGGGAAAACATCGCCCTGGCCAAAAACGGGGCTGACCGGGCGGAAATAACGGCCGCGGCCAAGCTGGCCCGGGCCCATGACTTCATCATGGCTTTGCCGCAGGGTTACGACACTCCCATCGGTGAAGGGGGTGTCCGGCTCTCCGGTGGCGAGCGCCAGCGTCTGGCCCTGGCGCGGGCGTTCCTCAAGAAGGCCCCGTTGGTGATCCTGGATGAAGCTACGGCCAACCTGGATCCGGAGAACGAACAGATTGTCGGCGAGGCCCTGGCCCAACTGCAGGGCTGTACGGTGTTGATCGTGGCCCACAGTCTGGCCACCGCCAGCCGGGCCGACCGCATCCTGGTGCTGGCAAAGGGTGTCCTGGCGGAGACGGGGCGGCCTGCGGAATTGTTGCGGCAAGGCGGGCCCTACTGCGACCTGGTCAGGGCCTTTCGGGGGGTAGCATGAAAAACTTCCGCCGTCTTCTAAGTTTTGTCCTGCCGGTCTGGCAACCGGTGCTCGGGGTGGCCGGCCTGGGCTTTGCCACGGTGGCCGGCAATGTCGCGCTGCTTTTTGGGGCCGCTTTGCTCATCGCCCGGGCGGCACTGCATCCGGAAGTCCTGGTCCTGATGCCGCTGGTGGGCCTGGTGCGTTTGGCCAGCCTGACCCGGGCCGGGTCCCGCTACCTGGAACGGTATTTATCCCACGACGTCACCTTCCGGGTGCTTGGGCAGGTCCAGGTCTGGTTTTACCGGGCCCTGGAACGACTGACCCCGGCCCAACTGTGGGGTTACCACAGCGGTGAGCTTTTCAGCCGCCTTGCCGGTGACGTGGAGTCCCTGAAGGACTTTTACCTCCGGGTCATCTCCCCACCGGTGACGGCCCTGCTGGTTCTGGCGGGCATGTTTACCTTCCTCGCGGCCTTCCGCCTGGATCTCGCCCTTACCTTTGCGGGTTTTTTCCTGGTGGCTGCCGCGGGGGTCTCCCTAACCGCCTTTTTCCTGAACCGGCCCCTGGGTAGCCGCCTGGTCAAGGAGAGAGCCCGGCTCAACATCCAATTGGTGGATAGTCTGCAGGGCATGCGGGAAATCGTCACTTTCGGTCAGACCGAGAGGCAGTTGGACCGGGTCAGCAGGGTGAACGGCACCTATTTAAATCTGCAAGGCCGGTCGGCATCGCTCTACGGCTTGGCCAACGCTTTGCTCGGACTCATGATGAACCTGGCCATGCTGGCAGTCCTGGTGCTGGCCATCGCGCGGCAGTTGCCGGGCATATATGTGGGTGCCCTGGCCCTGGCTGCTTTGGCCGGCTTTGAGGCTCTACTGCCCCTGCCGGGGGTCTTTCAGTACCTGGAGCAGAACCTGGTGGCCGCCGGGCGCCTTTTCGCCCTAACCGACCTGGAACCGCTGATATCGGACCCGCCGAATCCGCCGCAGCCGGAAGGATACGATCTGCAGGTGGCGGGCCTCTCCTTCCGCTACGGGCCGGCGGAGCCCTGGGTCCTGCGCAACCTTGGTTTCACCCTGCCCCGGGGCGGTCGCCTGGCCTTGGTCGGGCCCAGCGGCGCCGGCAAGAGCACGCTGGTGAAAATTCTCCTGCGTTTTGCGGACTATGAAGAGGGCGCCAGCCGCCTGGGTGGTCACGAACTGAAGGAATATGTCCCGGAAACCTTGCGGCGCTGCCTGGCCGTGGTGAATCAAAAACCCTACCTGTTCGGCGCCACCATCCGGGAAAACCTTCTGCTGGCCCGGCCGGAGGCCACGGAAGAGGAACTGGTCCAGGTCAGCCGAAGGGCTTTTATCCATGACTTCATCCAAACCCTGCCCCGGGGCTATGACACCTACGCCGGCGAAGGGGGTGTCAAGCTCTCGGGCGGCCAGCGCCAGCGTCTGGCCATCAGCCGCGCCTTGCTGAAAGACGCCCCGGTCCTGATCCTGGATGAGCCGACCAACGGACTGGATGCTCCCACGGCCCGGGAGGTCATGACCGCCGTCGGCGATTCCCTGGCCGGGCGGTCGCTTCTGCTGATCACCCACCATCTGGTGGGTCTGGAGACCATGGATGAGATCATCGTGCTGGACCAGGGGGAAGTGGTGGAACGAGGCCGTCATGAAGACCTCCTGGCCGGGGGCGGGTTGTACCGGCGGATGTGGGAGTTGCAGCAGCAATTTTAAGGGGCGGGAGGCCGGGCATGTCGCTGCCCGGGTGCTCCCGCCCCTGTCTGTGCCGGGAAGTGCCTGCGCAAGGAAAAGGGAGTTGGTGCCGGCAAGCCTAGACTGCTACTCCCTGCATCGCCTGGGCATCAGGCCGGGGCGTAACGGTTATGTGATCGGCAACCCACCTGTATAACCAAACCACCATCCAGGGGATGGGTATGATCACCAGGGAAGCCAGCCCTACGACCAAAACCCTCCAAAGCAAAGCTCCGCCTGTGCCGGTAAACGTAAAAGTGCCATACTCACTTTTGGTGTTTTCACACAGCCACTTAATATACCACACCCAAACCCATGCCCAACCTATAATTGTTATTCCGCTTAATCCTACTAGTATGTTTCGTCCGTACCAGGCCCACTTATTGCCTACAAACTCGAGCGCCATATTATTTACTCTGATGTTATCAATAAGCCATTTGAATACGAAATAGGCAGCAAGTAGTATCAAAAAATACAATAAATCCCCGAAAGGCCCCATGGCCAGTTCGGCAATCGTTAATACGCTTATTGCTACTACCCAATACCATATTTGACCGACAGTACCGACAAACTCAAGCTTATCTCCATTAGTTGCAGTTGTATTACGGATAAACCATTTGTTCAACGCGACTACCGCCCATGGGGCCGGAATAATAACAGCCGTTGCCAAGAAATACAAGAGCGACCACCCCAGCCATCCCCAACCACTACCGCTGAATTTGAATTTGTGCACGTAAGTATCCCCCTTATACGTTTTGAGTTGCCGTAGGCGATAAACCGGTTGTCTGACTTATGGAACGTTTGTTTGACCTGAGTGGATCCGGCGAGCCCGTGTTGTTCTTTTTCTATACCATTCAAGGTGAGACCCTTCCCCATAGACATACATATGCCGATAAACCTGGAAAGCTGTCGAGATGATGAGGGCCGTTTTTGCGTCCTTTGCTCTTTCCAAGGTCCTCCTGGTGCCGGTGCCCGGGCGGGAATGATGCCGCGGGTCACGTCGACCCGGATGCGGGTAGCCGGTACAGGTCCGTCACGTTTCAACCGGGTGCCCCGGGGAAGGGTTTCCGGAAGCGACGGCGAATTTGGATTATGGTACGATTGAGCAGGGGGGGACGGTTTTTGGCCAAAAGGAAGGATAAGTCTGTGAAAAAGGAGCAACCACGTTCTAACGGCAAAAAACGAAATTACATCATTGGAGCGTTGCTGGTACTGGTTGTTATAGCTGGTGTGATTATAGCACTAACGAACGGGAGTAACCATAAGACGGCGCAGCAAACAGAGGATTATACCATACAAACCGCTAAAGGGAATATAGTAATAGAGGTTTATCCCAGTTTAATGCCCGTAACCGTGGCCAATTTTGCGAAACTGGTCAATGCGAAATTTTATGACGGTCTGACTTTCCACCGGGTGGAGGATTGGGTGATCCAGGGCGGCGATCCCAAAGGGGACGGCAGCGGCGGCCCCGGTTGGACCATTCCCCTGGAGACTAATCCCCAGCTGAAAAATGTCCGCGGGGCTGTGGCCATGGCCAGAGCTCAAGATCCCAATTCCGCCGGATCACAATTCTATATTTTAAAGAAGGACGCTTCCTGGCTGGATGGCCAGTATGCCGTCTTTGGCAAAGTGATCAGCGGTATGTCGGTGGTGGACCAGATTAAAGTCGGGGACAAGATGATTTCCATCAGGCAGGGGTCATAGGACGCCGGCACATGTTTGATCAAGCAGGAAGACAGGATAGGGATGACAAGAACGCCCGGCCAAACCGGGCGTTCTTGTTTCTGCCGCTGCTTAGATTTCCGGTCTCCCCGGCCTGGAAGACAGACGGCCCCCTCCCGGGAGCCTTCTGCGTCTGACTCCTCCACGGGGCAAGCCCCGCGGGATCTTTTCAGGGCGTTTCATACGGCTTCTCCTAATCGTACACCCGAAGGCTTTGGAATTAGGCACTGACCGTAGGGGAAAACACCCGACGAACAAGCGACCCGCTGGCCAC
>DATKUX010000124.1:0-9763 GCA_035530395.1 Spirochaetia bacterium | reverse complement strand
GTGGCGGTTTGAGAAAGGGGTAAATGTGATATGATGTACGGCCTTTATGCGGCGGCGGCCGGCCTGGACGTGCAACAGGCCCGCCTGGACGCCGATACCAACAACCTGGCCAACGCCGATACTCCCGGTTTCCAGGAAGACCGGGTTACGGTGACCAGTTTTCCGGACGTTCTGAACATGCTTCGGGAGGACGGTCCCGCCAGCGGTCAGTTGGGGACGGCGACTTTCGGACCCCTGGTACAGGGGAGTGCAACCGATTTTTCGGAGGGGCCGGTCAACAAGACCGAAAAACCCACGGATTTGGCCGTAAGCGGCAATACCTACTTTACCGTGCAGGGCCCCGGCGGCCAGAATCTCTATACCAGGGACGGGCAGTTTACGGTCGACGGGGCCGGCTATCTGACCACCGCCACGGGAGAGCGGGTGCTGGGTACCCATGGGCCGATCCGGGTGGGAGGGGGCAGCTTCACGGTGGATGCCGCCGGACGGGTGAAGTCGGGCAATATAACCTCAACCCTGCGTCTGACCATGTTCACTAACCCGCAGGCCCTGGTAAAATCCGGCGACAATTTCTATACGGCGCCCCCGGCGGCCGGAATGCGTTCCGCCACTACGGTGCAGGTCGAACAGGGTTATCTTTCGGGATCCAATACCAACCAGGTCACCGATATGGTCGACATGGAAACAGTCCTGAAAGAGTATGAGTCGGCCCAGAAGATGATCCAGGCCGAGGACAGCATAATGGGCCAAAGCGCTCAGCTGGGGAGTACGTCCTAGGGTATCTTCAGATTGTGGAAAAACCAGCCGATAATTCAAGGTAAGCGGCTTAGGTAAAAGAACCGGCCAGGGGAAGGAGGGACAGATGCCGTGTTAAGAGCCCTGTCGAACGGTGAAGCGGGCCTCTCGGCCATGCAGGAAGCTCTCGATACAATTTCCAACAACATCGCCAACATGGACACCGACTCTTACAAAACTCAGTCGGTGGACTTTGCCGACCTCGTCTACCAGGGAGGCGGCCCCAGCGGCTATCCCCAGGCCACGGCCGGCCAGGATGCCCAACTGGGGGACGGCAGCCGGGTGGCTGCCATAAGCCATGACCTTACCCAGGGCAATCTGCGCCAGACCAACAGGCCTCTCGACCTAGCCATCAACGGGGACGGCTATTTCGCCGTTACAGGCACGGCCGGTAAGACCATGTATACCAGGGACGGCCGCCTGTCGATCAACGCCAACGGTCAGCTGACCACCAGCGACGGCCTGCTTCTGGCACCCCGGATAACCGTACCGTCCGGCGATACGAACCTGGTTATCGCGGGGAACGGGCAGGTCACCGCCACGGACACCAGCGGGCAGACCGTCAATTTAGGCGCTGTCCGCGTGAACACCTTCGAAAACCCGGAGGGACTGCAGGCCATGGGGGGAAATCTCTACCAGTCCACCGCCGCGAGCGGTACGGCGAGGTCCGGTACCCCGGGTACCGGGGGAACCGGTCAGCTAGTCCAGGGCAGCCTGGAGCAGTCCAACGTCAGCCTGGTCCGGGAAATGGCGGACATGATGGTGGTGGAGCGGACTTACGAGTTCAACAGCCGGGCGGTACAGGCCGCCGACTCCATGTGGAGCATGGCCAACAACCTGCACACGGGAAGCTAGCGGCGCGCCGGACTCCTGAGGACGTCCTCCGGCCCGGATCCTTAGAAGAGCACCTGGCGTGCGGCCAGGGAAAAAATCGCTTGCGTGGGGTTTTGTCGATGGAGCAGGCCTTGGACTATTGCGAACCTTGCGATATTAATGTCGGCATAGCCGGCTACCACATTTCCCGGAGTCCAAACCGCATCGTTACCCTTGGTCTGGGCTCCTGCGTAGGCATCTGCATATACGATCCCCACCCCAAGGTGGGTGGCCTTGTTCATATAATGCTGCCGGACAGCACCCAGTTCCACGACACCGGGAAGCCGGGCAAATTCGCCGATATCGGCATCCCGCTTCTGGTGGAGGAAATACTGCGCGAGGGAGGTCGCCCGGCCCGCCTGGTGGCGAAACTGGCCGGCGGCGCCCAGATGTTTTCCGGCAACGATAAGACCTCGGCCCTGGATATCGGCAGGCGTAACATTGAGGCGGCCCGGCAGGCTCTGGCCAGCCTGAACGTCAGGATAGCGGCCGAGGATGTGGGCGGCAGCCAGGGCCGGACTGTTTTCTTCGATTTGGGCTCCGGACAGGTGACCATTCGGACGATGGGCAATAAATACAAGGTGATCTGATATGGATTTTGCGGCTTTTAAGGCCGGAATAAAGGAAAATTTCGCGCTGGACCTGGATAGTTACAAAGAAGGCCAGTTGAGAAGGCGCCTGGACAGTTTCATGGCCCGTCAGAAGACGGACTACGGAACCTATTTCCGAAAGCTGATCGCTAACCGGATTGGTTTCAAAGATTTTGTTGAGTTTTTGACCATAAATGTTTCCGAGTTCTTCCGCGATTCCAACCTTTTTTTGCTTTTACAAAAGGAGGTTTTGCCAGGCCTGTTGACCGGGAGGAGGAACTTGCGGATCTGGAGCGCGGCCTGCGCCAACGGCGCGGAACCTTATTCCCTGGCCATCCTGCTGGATGAAATGGCTCCCGGTCGTCGTCACACGATCCTGGCCACCGACATAGATCAGCAGGTGTTGTTGACTGCGGAGCAGGCCATTTACGCGCGCGAGAGTCTCAAAAACGTGTCGCCCCAACGTCTGAACAGGTATTTCGCAGTCGAAGGGGACGGCCGGTACAGGCTGGTTGATCAACTGAGAACGAGGGTGGAGTTCCGTCAGCACAATCTTCTCAAAGACCCGTGTGAGCGGGATTTTGACTTGATCGCCTGCCGCAACGTGCTGATTTATTTTACCCGGGAAGCGCAGAACGGGTTGTTCGAAAAATTTGGTCGCTCCCTAGTCCAGGGCGGGGTGGTTTTTATAGGGGGCAGTGAAATGATCTTCAGGTACGCCGAAATGGGATTCGAAAAGCTTTATCCCTGTTTTTACAGGCGCCTGGGGGACCAACAGATCCAGACGGGGAAGTGATTGGCCTGAAACAGAATGATGTTTCCCTTCAAGCTCTGGACGCCCTGCGGGAAGTGGGTAATATCGGTATGGGTAATGCGGCCACTTCGCTCGCACAGCTTATGAACGTGCGGATCGATATGTCCGTTCCCAGGGCCGCCCTTCTTTCCTTCGATGACATAGTGGAAATGAGTGGCGGGATGGAGGAGGTGGTGTCGTGCGTGTACATGAAGGTGCTGGGTGACGCTCCCGGCACGGTCCTGTACATTTTTGACGAGAAAAGTACCTACCACTTGCTGGACACGATGCTGGAGACCAGTGGCGCCACGGAGCAGATGATGACTCCCCTGGCGGAATCGGCCATCAAGGAGATCGGCAACGTTCTTACCGGGTCGTTCATCAGTGCCATCGCCAGCCTCACCGGTTTGCGGATGATAACCACGGTGCCGCTTTTTTCGTTCGACATGCTGGGAGCCGTCCTGAGTTCGTCCCTTATTGAGAGCGGGTACACCGAGAAAGAGGTGTTGATTATAGATACGGCGTTCTTCCAAGGGCGGCAACAGATTAACGGTCACTTTTTCCTGTTCGCGGATCCGGGGTCACTGGAAACCATGTTGTATTCACTTGGTATTTCAGCGTAGTTCGAGGAGGGTATAAAATGGGCTACCGCATCTTGATTGTCGACGATGCTGTCTTCATGCGAATGATGATAAAAAACATCCTCACCAAGAATGGTTTTGATGTCGTGGGGGAAGCTGAAAACGGATACATGGCGGTGAAGATGTTTCACGAACTGAAGCCCGATCTCATCACCATGGACATTACCATGCCCGAGATGGACGGCATTGCCGGGGTAAAGGAGATTAGGAAGAACGATCCCAGTGCCCGCATCATCATGGTGAGCGCCATGGGCCAGCAGGCGATGGTCATGGAGGCAATCCAGGCCGGGGCCAAGGACTTTATCGTCAAGCCTTTCCAACAGGACAGGATAGTCCAGGCTATAGAACGGGTAATGTCCAGGGACCGCCAGTAGGTTTACCGGCTAAAGGGGGTCTCAGGTTTGGCGGAAGTCCTGTCGCAGGGTGAAATCGATTCCCTGCTGGAAGCCCTTTCTACCGGGAAGGTACAGGTCCAGAAGGAGACCCAACCGGAAGAGCGGGTCCGTGTCCGTTACAAGCATCACGATTTTCGGCGTCCCAACAAATTCTCCAAACACCACCTGCGTACGCTGCAGATTGTCCACGATAGTCTGTCCAGGCTCCTGACATCTTTTCTGACCGATTACCTCAGGCAGCCTATCTATGTGCGGGTGGCTTCCATGGAGCAGTTCACTTTCGAGGAGTTTGTCGCGTCGGTGCCTACACCCACCATCCTGACGGTATTTACCATGCCGCCCCTTGGGGGTGTAGCCATAATGGAGACCAACCCGTTGTTTCTGTTCCCGGTGCTGGATATGGTCCTGGGCGGTAGCGGGGAAATGCCGAAGAAGACCAGGGATTTCACCGAACTCGAGTTGTCGGTCATCAAGAAGCTGGACGAGCGCATCCTCGGCAACTACGCCATGGCTTGGCGGGACCTGATGGAAGTAAAACCGCACATCGAGTCCCTGGAGTCCAATCCTCAGCTCTACCAGTTCATCAATCCGGGGGAGATAGTGGCGGTAATAACCTTCACAACCGTGGTCGGCGCGTCCAAGGGGCTGATTAATCTTTGTCTGCCCTTTGTACTTATTGATCCGATCATTTCCCGCCTGCAGGCGGGACACAGTCCTTTCGACCGTAGGGGCGCCGGAGTCGACGAGACGGATCTGGACAACCTTCGTTCCTGGGTGGGGATGTCCGATTTGGACCTCAGCGTAAACGTAGGTACGGCGGATCTATCCGTGCAGGAGTTCCTGAACCTGCAGGCCGGCGATGTATTGACCCTGGACCGGCGGGTCGATCAGGACATGGACCTGTTGGTTGGCAACCTGGTTAAGTACAAGGTTCAGGCGGGTACCATGGGCCGTCGTCTGGCGGTCCAGGTCACCTCATTGGCCGGGGAGGATTTATGTGATGTCTGAACGTCTCCTGGGGCAGGAAGAAATAGATGCCCTGCTTAGCGACAAGGTTCTGGACGAGACGGAAGAGGTGGATGCCGGTAGAGCTTCCTTGAAAAACGAGGAAATCGACACTCTGGGCGAGATAGGTAACATCTCCATGGGATCCGCGGCCACCACGCTCTCCCAAATCCTGGCCCGGAGGGTCAGCATCACCAGTCCGGTGGTGAGAATCCTGACCAGGGGGGCGCTTTTCGAGAGCTTCGTGGTGCCCCATCTCCTTATCGAGGTCGAGTACACCAAAGGCTTGGAAGGGACCACCTTCCTGGTGATCCCGGTTGCCGATGCGGTCATTTTGGCCGACCTGATGATGGGCAACGACGGCCAGAGCCCCCCGGAGGGCCTTACGGACATCACGATCAGCGCCGCTTCCGAGGCCATGAACCAGATGATCGGCACCGCTTCCACTTCCATGGCTACCATGTTTCGGCGGACGGTCCAAATCGGGCCTCCCCGGTCCAGGGTCGTCACGACCGTGGATTTGCAACAACAGGCTTATGTCGAAGATGAGCAACTGGTAATAATATACTTCAGGCTCGTTGTTGAGGGCTTTATCGACAGCACCATCATGCAGATCCTCGATCTGGACACCGCCCGGGCGGAGGCGGCGCTGATGCTGCAGGATGTGGCGTCGATCAAGGATGATAAGCTGGAGGCTGTCGAAGTTCAGCCTGCCTCCGTGCCTTCGCGCCAGGAGGTCGCTGGCCCGGTTCCCCCGGCTGCCGCCGCGGACCCGTCCCCCCGGGTGGCGACCGGCAATGCGCCCAACCGCGTCGAGCAGAAGAGACTGGACATGCTGCTGGACATACCGCTAAAGGTATCGGTAATCTTGGGCCGCAGCCGGCAACCGGTGAAAGATGTGCTCAGTATGACGCCCGGGGCGGTGATGGGCCTGGATATAACGGTGGACGAACCGGTGGACATTCTGCTGAACGGCACCCTGGTGGCCAAGGGTGAAGTGGTGGTAGTCGACGAAAACTTCGGGGTGCGCATCACCAGCATCCTCAGTCCCATAGAGCGGTTGCAGAACCTGCGCCGCTAACAACCCCTCCGCATTCCCGCTTTCCCGCCCTTTGCCGTTAAAGGGAAGGAGCCCTCCTTCCCCAGAGGCGGGAAAGAAGACTCCTCGATGATACTGAATAAATACGTGTTTTGCCGGATTCTTACTTGATGGGACCGACCGGCAGGACGACCTTTTTGAAGGTGAAGTTGATCACGCCGGCCGCCGCAATGTACCAGGCAACCAAGGCGACGACAAGACCGAGGGTTCCGCCGACTTTGATCATGCCGGGGCTGGCCAGGAAACCGATATCCAACAGGATGAAGGTGATTAACAATAGGACGAACAGGATGACCAGGGCCCAGTTGAGCTTAAATGTAGCAATCGTGTAATAGAGGGTCATGATGGTAAACAGAACCAGGAAAAAGCCGATCGCACCGCCGACGTTGCCGTCCTTGCCCAGGTAGACCGCATTGTTCATAGCCAGCAGGGCCAGAGCGATCCAGAACGCACCGTACGTGCTGAACGCAGATGCGCCAAAGGTATTGCCCTTCTTGAACTCCCACATGCCGGCCAGCAACTGGACCGAACCGCCGAAGATAAGAGCCAGCGGTAGCCAAGTGCCCTCGGCGCCTTTGGGCATGAACAACCCGGCATTTGCGGCGGACAGGGCGAACGTGGTGGTAGCGAAACCTGCCAGCCCCAGCGGGCCGGGATCGGCGATGGCTGCGTTTTCGTTAATAATGCAAAGTTTTTCTTCCACTTGCAGTCCCCTTTCCATAGTCAGTAACGATTAAAAATAAGTCCTCTCGCCCAATATTTGCCGCTTTTGCCTTTTCTTCACCACCTCCCCATGATGATCAGTTTGTCCTCCGGTAAAATGCTCCGAGAATAAGATATAATGGATTCGGAGAATTATACAGTTTAAACTGTCCAATTAACGGTTTTAATGGTATAACGGTTCAAATCAGGCCTGAAAGGAAATATCCTCGTCGCCGACCGTTCGAGGTGACCTGGCGACCGTTAGGCGCAATATTTCGTCCATACGGTATTCTGAGAGCCCGGAGGAGGCGCGCCCAACGGGTATTTCGGCGCCGGCCTTTTGCGCAAAAGGGTGGAGCCCTTCTTCCCTGAAGGTGGGAAGAAGGGCTCCACTAGGTCAGTCGACAAGTTGGTGGCCTTCAGCCCCCTTAGTGGACTTTGGGACCGACCGGCAGAACCACCCTCTTGAACATGGGGTTCAGGACGCCGGCCGCGGACAGGTACCACGCCATCAGGGCGGTGAGGATGCCGAACCAGCCACCGACCTTGACCATGACGGCACCGCCGCCCAGGTTGCCTACATCCAGAAGGATGAAGGTGATCAAAAGCAGGGTGAACAGAGTGGCCAGGCCATTGCTGATTCCGAAACTGGCGATCCACAGGTAGAACGTGAAGATGGTCCACAGCACCAGGTAGAACCCGATGGCAATGCCGAGGTCGCTGTTGTCCTTGCCGAAACTGATGACTTTGCCGAACACCAGCAGGAGCATAATGGCCAGCGCGATCCAGAAGGCGCCGAAGGAGGTGAACGCGGTAGCTCCGAAGGTATTGTTCTTCTTGTATTCCCACATGCCGGCAAACATTTGGACCGAGCCGCCGTACACCAGGGCCAGCGGGAGGAACACCAGGCCCAGGGAGGCGGGGATGATTCCGGCATTGGAGGCACTCAGGGCCGCCGTGGTTAACGCGAAGCCTGCCAGGCCTAACGGCCCGGGATCGGCGATGGATGATTCTTTAATTTCGTAAACCTTGTCGTCCACTTATCGGTCTCCTTTCCTTATCCTTAGGGTCGGGACACTTCCGGTTCAGGTTCATAATTGATAAATACGAGTACGTGTCCGGTTTCCGGTCTATGCGCGGGGCCCGACCGGCAGCACAGTCCGCTTGTAGACGGAGTTGATTACGCTGGCCGCGGAAATGTACCAGGCACCAAGGCCAGCCCCAATACCGAACCAGCCGCCGACCTTGATCGCAACGGCCGAACCGGCCAAATTGCCGTAATCCAGGGCAAAAAAGGCGACCAGCAACACGATTAAGGTGATCAAAAGAGCGTTATTGGTCTTGAAGCTGGCGATGAAGAAATAAATGGTCGGGATGGTCCAGAGCAGCAGGTAGAAGCCGAGGGCAAGGCCCAGGTCGGCATTGTCCTTGCCGAAGCTGATGGTCCCTTTGAAGACAAACAGCAGCATGACCGCCAGGGCGATCCAGAAGCCGCCGTACGAGCTGAAAACGGAAGCCCCGAAGGTGTTGTTTTTCTTGAATTCCCACATGCCGGCCATCACCTGGGCCGCGCCGCCGTAGACCAAGGCGAGGGGAATAAATACCGCGGTCAACGATGGAGGGACAAGTCCGGCATTCACGCAGCTCAGAGCCATGGTCGTCAAGGCGAAGCCGGCCGTACCCAACGCGCCGGGATCGGCGATGGATGATTCCTTGATTTCGTAAACCTTGTTATCCACTTATCAGTCTCCTTTCCTTTCGGTCCATATACTTCCATTACACCACTGTTTTTGTTCTTATCACCTCCTCACAATAACCCGAGTATTTGGTGTGCAAACTCCCGACTATAAGATACAACGGCTTAGCCCTTTTTTATATATTAGCGTGTCCAATTAACAGTTTTAGGGGCATACCGGTCGCAGGGAAGCCTGAAAGGAACCACTCTACCCGGCTGTCCATTCATGTAGAGCAAGCGACCGTTTAGGCCTATGGTTGGTCCACTGGCTGCTCGTTAGGAACGGTGAAAAAGGATCCTGGCGGATTGTAGTATCAGGTACAAAGTTGGGCCTGCCTCAGTCCGTTGCTCGCCGTCCCAGCCCCGGTTCCACTGCCAGCCGGGAATTCCCTGAAAACCTGGGGGTTGCCGGGACGGGGTGCACGACAGTTTTGTGAGTAAATAAATGGCAATTCATCATTAAAGGGCCTGTTGGGGAATCCTGTAATTGTTGATCCTGTAGCGGGTCCAGAAGTCGTTAAACCGGCCGCTGAGCAAGATGCACCGTAGGGCGATAATGGCGTTGGCGCCATCAACACTCCAGAACATGCCGGACCTTTTTAGCCGTTGGCCAATGACGGACCTGCAACCGGCTTCAACTACGCCGGAACCGACACAAAGGCCAAGTGAGCGGAAATACTCATATTTCATGCGGTGGCGGTTGTTGTCGAAGTAACCGAACTCTCGGCTGGCCCTTTTCCCTACCTCTCCAGGGCTGGGTATATGGCAACTTATGGCGCTTAGAACAGCGTCCAGCTTACCTGATTCCAGCTCGCGGTGGCGTTCTTCGGCCTATTTCCTGGCCAAATCGGAGCCAGGACCAAAGATGTCACCGGCCAGCAGGCTCAAATGTTCCTTGGCATGATAAAGGTCGACGATTTGGATTCCCAGTGGGGCAATCATAGTGGCGAGGTTCCAGATCCATGGCGCGCCGTCACCGATGAAGACCTGTCTTTGGGCGCCGAAAAAGCCACTTCTGGTCAACTCCCGTTCGACTCGGCGGGCGAAAGCCGGAGTGTCTTTGCAGGTATCGCTCCAGGCACAGCTTTCTATGGCTGCGGAATACCTTTCGGAGCCCTTATCCTTTACAGGGTTA
>DATKUX010000123.1:0-4174 GCA_035530395.1 Spirochaetia bacterium | reverse complement strand
ACGCCCGTGAGGTAAAGAAACTGGCCGGGGTTGTAGGACAAATCAACGCGCTGGAGCCGGAGATGAGGGCACTCGACGACGCGGATCTGAAGGCTAAAACCGGCGCTTTGCGGGACCGTCTGGACAGGGGTGCGGAACTGGACGAACTGTTGCCCGAGGCTTTCGCCGTGGTACGGGAGGCATCTTGGCGCGTGCTGGGGATGCGGCATTTCGACGTCCAATTGATTGGCGGACACGTGCTGTACCAGGGCCGGATCGCCGAAATGAGGACCGGTGAAGGCAAGACGCTGGTGGCAACCCTGCCGGGCTACCTCACCGCCCTGACCGGTCACGGAGTGCACGTGGTGACGGTGAACGACTACCTGGCCAAACGTGACAGCGAGTGGATGGGCCGCATCTACCGCTTCCTGGGTCTGGAGACCGGTCTAATCGTGCATGGGCTGGACTGGCAACAACGCCGCACGGGCTATCTGGCCGACATCACCTATGGGACCAACAACGAGTTCGGCTTCGACTACCTGCGTGACAACATGGCCGTTCATCCCAGCCAACTGGTTCAGCGTGAGCTTAATTACGCCATCGTCGACGAGGTGGACTCCATCCTGATCGACGAGGCCCGTACTCCCCTCATCATATCCGGCCCGACGGAAAAGGCCACCGACCTGTACTATACCTTCGCCAAACTGGTACCACGGCTGAAACCCGACGACTATGCGGTGGACGAGAAGATGCATTCCGCCACCCTCACTGAAGAGGGTGTGACCAAGATGGAGAAAATGCTGGGGGTGGAAAACCTTTACGACGACCGGAACATGGAGCTGACCCACCACCTGCAGCAGGCTTTGAAGGCCCATACCCTCATGAAGAGGGACCGGGACTACGTCGTCAAGGACGGCGAAGTCATCATCGTGGACGAATTCACCGGCCGCCTCATGTTCGGCCGCCGATACAGCGACGGGCTGCACCAGGCCATTGAGGCCAAGGAAGGGGTACGCATCGAAAGGGAATCCCAGACCCTGGCCACCATTACTTTCCAGAACTACTTCCGTATGTACCGGAAGCTGGCCGGCATGACCGGTACGGCGGAAACCGAGGAAGAGGAATTCCGCAAGATTTACAAGCTATCGGTGGTGGCCATTCCCACCAACCTGCCCATGATCCGCAAGGACTTTCCCGACAGGGTTTATAAGACGGAGCAGGCCAAGTTCCGAGCGGCGGTGGAGGAAATCGTCCAGCGCCGGGAGGCGGGGCAACCGGTCCTGGTAGGCACCATATCCATCGAGAAGTCGGAAGTTCTATCCGCCCTTTTGCGCAAGCGGGGCGTAACCCACCAGGTCCTGAACGCCAAGTATCACGAGAAAGAAGCGGAAATCATCGCCCAGGCCGGCCGGTTCGGGGCGGTCACCATCGCCACCAACATGGCCGGCCGGGGCGTGGACATCCTCCTGGGGGGTAATCCGGAGTTCCTGGCCCAAAGCGCGATCCGTGGCCGGCTGGCGACCGGGGAAGAGGTCACCCCAGAGCTCTCCCAGTCATTTCTGGCCGAGAACCGGGAAAAAACCGGGGCGGAACGGGACCGGGTCCTGGCGTTGGGCGGGCTGCACATCATCGGCACCGAGCGCCACGAGAGCCGGCGTATCGACAACCAGTTGCGCGGCCGGTGCGGCCGCCAGGGCGACCCGGGGTCCAGCACTTTTTACTGCTCCCTCGAAGACGACCTGATGCGTCTGTTCGGTTCGGACAACATCGCCGGCTTGATGGACCGGCTGGGTTTGGAAGAAGATGTGCCCATCGAGCACGGCCTGGTCACCCGCTCCATTGAGGCGGCCCAGAAGCGGGTGGAATCCCGCAACTTCGATACCCGCAAGCACGTGCTCGAGTACGACGACGTCATGAACCAGCAGCGCGAACTCATCTACAACCAGAGACGCCGGGTGCTGCTGGGCGAGGACATGAAAGAGCACGTCCAGCAGATGATCGAGGGTACGGTGGAGCGGGCGGTACGCACCTACGCCCCCGAGGGGGTGCATCCCGAGGAATGGGACCTGACCGCCCTCCTGGAGTATGCCGGGCATCTCTTCCTGCCGGACCACCAGTTGACCCTGGAGGACCTGGCCGGGATGGGCCGGGAGGAACTGGGGGACGAGCTCCTTACGAGGTCTATGGCCTTTTACGAGGGCCGGGAGCAGGAGTTGGGCAGCGAGATGCTGCGGGAGATCGAACGTCTGGTTCTCTTGCGCCTGGTGGATGAAAAGTGGATGGACCATATCGACGCCATGGAGCAGCTCAGGGAAGGCATCGGGCTCCGGGCGTACGGCCAGAAGGATCCCCTGGTCGAATACAAGTTTGAAGGCTACGACATGTTTCACAACATGATCGACAACATTCAGGAGGAAGTCGTCCGCTACATCTTCCGGGTCAACGTGGTTCAGGGACCCCAACAACGCCAGGTGGTGGAAAGCCACGGCGAAGAGGTCGACCACGCCCCCGCCAAACGGGACGCGGGGAAAGTGGGCCGTAACGCTCCCTGTCCCTGCGGGAGCGGCAAGAAGTACAAGAAGTGTTGCGGGCAGGCTAAAGAATAAAGGCTGGTGATTGCACATGTTGGCGGAGTTGAGGAAGGAACTGGGCGGCATCAGGGAACGCCTTGCGGAATTGAGGGTTTCTCTTTGACCTCCCCGTCAAAGGGGTACAAGTAGCCGAACTGGAAAAGAAAATGGCCGAGCCTTCCTTCTGGGAGGACCCCGGGCAGGCCCAGGAAGTCAACAGACGTCTGGCTGCTCTGCGGGAACCCATTGACGGCTGGACCCTGCTGGACAGCCGGGCTGCGGATGTCGATGTCCTGCTCGAGCTGGCCGAAGAGGAAAACGATGCCGGGGCGTTGGGCGAGGCGGCCGAGGAAATAGGGCAGTTGGCCAAAGAACTGGCGGCCAGAGAGCTCGATGTATTGCTCAGCGGCCCTTTGGACCGGGGTGGTGCCATAATGTCCCTGCATGCCGGGGCTGGCGGCACCGAGGCCCAGGACTGGGTGGAGATGCTTTTGCGCATGTACACCCGCTGGGCCGACCAGCACCGTTACCGGGTGGAGGTGCTGGACCAGTTGCCCGGTGACGAGGCCGGGATAAAGAGCGTCACCATTTCGGTGGACGCGCCCAATGTTTACGGTTACCTCGGAGCGGAAAAAGGCGTGCACCGCCTGGTCCGCATCTCTCCTTTCGACTCCTCTTCCCGTCGCCATACCTCGTTTGCCTCGGTGGAAGTGCTGCCGCTGGCCGATGACAAGGTGGAAGTGGAGATCAATCCGGATGATCTGAAGATCGATACCTACCGTTCGGGGGGTGCCGGCGGTCAGCACGTGAACAAGACCGACTCGGCGGTCCGGATAACCCACCTGCCTACCGGGATCGTGGTCACCTGCCAAAACGAGCGCTCCCAGATATCAAACCGCATGACGGCCATGAAGCTTCTCCAGGCCAAGCTGCTGGACCGGGAGCTGAAGAAGCGCGAGGAGGAACTGGCCCAGATGAGGGGTGACCAGCAGGAAATCGGTTGGGGCAGCCAGATCCGTTCCTACGTCTTTCACCCCTATTCCCTGGTCAAGGACCACCGGACCGGCGTGGAGGTCGGCAACGTGGGTGCGGTGATGGACGGGGAGATCGATGTGTTCATCGCCGCTTTCCTGCGGGAAAAGGCCCTGCGGGAGAGCCGGTAGGGAGCGGCGCGAAAATAGATTGTCAGTATAATCCCGCAATGATATATTATTGTTGCGGGAATTATTTACCCGGCTGAGGTGAAAAGGAACTGGTGTTCAGTCAGGCTCGGTCACCCGCCCGCTTTTCTTTCTTTGGTCTATGAACATGGGGCATGGGTTCACAGATCTGCAAATGTCCATAGGATTGGTGTTTAGTGGTGATAGGGGGCATTATTATGCCATCTGAAGCAAAAAGAATCCAAGAAGAGGCACTTCAGTAGTTTGGATAAGGAAGACGACCAGGTAGCAGAAAGATTATCCCTTAGAGAAGTGGGATATCGCTATCAAGAATACGCAGAAGGGAAGAATACGGCGGTTCCGGGAGCAAATCAGGATGAATTATCTTGGTTCGAGAAAAACTTTGAGCAGCTGTTGGAGCAATATGACGGTCAATGGCTGGCGATTTATCGAGACGGAGTCGTT
>DATKUX010000122.1:0-18371 GCA_035530395.1 Spirochaetia bacterium | reverse complement strand
GCCCCAGGAAAGGAGGATCATAGAAATCTTGGACATCGCGAAATATGCCCTGGGGGGGTAATACAACCGAGGCCTCTTAATGCCTCTATTCTGTTGGGCTGGAGCCTTCCTGACCTTCGTAATTCGTAAACCCCTGCTAGCCCTATGTATGTGCAGCTGAGTCCCGACATCATCCAAACCAGTGCTTCGTTTCCGGGGGCGCAGGCCAATCTGAGCGGTCAGGTACCGTCCGGTAGTCAGGTCTTCGTCAAGATCCTGGCCAAAGGCGGCCCCGTGAGTCTGGCGGAAAAGGGCCGTCAGGGCATCTTCTGGCTCAACCAGCGCACGGTACGCGTGAGCGGACTGCCATCCCTGTACGTTGTTCTTGCCTCGGCAAACATAGCTGCCCTGCCGGCTACGGTGCAACAGGAAACGGGACTGTACGGCAATTTCGGTGAACTGGTGCGCTCGGCCGTGGTAACCGGCAACACCCGTCTGAGCCCCGCGGAGAGTGTGCCGTTCGTGCAGGCTCTCATCGATATAAACAAGCAGAAAGGGCTTTACCAGGAGCGGACGGCCGAGTTGGACCCCGCGCCGGACGGTTCCTTCAGTTATAGTTTCGTGCTCCCCAAGGACCTTCCCGCCGGGCAGATACTGGTGCTGGCCTGGGCCGTCAAGGACGGTCGCGTGGTGGCGACCGGTCAGAGCAGTCTTTCGGTGCAAAGGGTAGGCGTGGGCGGCTATCTCTCCGCGATGGCGCAAAACCAGGCGGTTTTGTACGGATTGTTGGCGCTCCTGGCGGCCGTTCTGGCCGGGGTGGGGATTAACTTCTTGTTCTGTGGTATTGAGGCGCTCAACAAGTCCGCATCTGCTGGAAGATCCCCGTCGTGGCCGGGAGGGACGGCGGGAAAAAGGCGGTCCACGAAGCCGGTGCCCCGGCCGACGGGTACCCCTCACAGGTGAGGTACCCGGGGTTGGGATCGAAGATCAGAAGGTGCCGGGTATCCGCTCAAGGCTGGTACCCGGCCCGGGGGGATCCACCTGTCAGGATTCTTCTCCCGTATCGCCTTTCTGCTCCAGTTCCGTTATCCCCAGGGCCTGCAGCAATCGCCGGTATGCCTTTTCCATCTCCTCGCCGGCTGCGGCTATTTCCTCGGCCGGCACACCCCGGAAACGGCCTTGCAGCCGTATATACTCGGACACCGGCCGGGCTTTCCGTACCGCGACGTTGAGCCGGGCCACCCCGTCGGCCACCTCGCACAAGACCCAGGCGTGGGTCTCCACGGCCAGCCTGGCTACCTCCACCGTCTTGTCCGGGTCAAAGCGCCAGCCAACCGGGCAGGGAGCGTGAATGTGGATGTAGGCCGGTCCGCCGGCATCCCTGGCCCGGCGGATCTTTCGGCGCAGGTCCGGCACGTAGCCGACGGAGGCCGAGGCCACGTAAGGTATGTCGTGGGCCACCGCAATCCGGATCATGTCCTTCCGGCCCGTCCGCTTGCCGCCCGGTGTGGTGGTCGTCCAGGCGCCGCACGGGGTCGAAGCGCTCCCCTGAATGCCGGTGTTCATGTAGGCCTCATTATCGTAACAGACGTAGAGGATATGGTCACCCCTCTCCAGGGCGCCGGAAAGCGACTGCAGGCCGATGTCCACCGTTGCACCGTCGCCGGCGAAACCGAGCACCGTGATCCCCTCCCGGCCCTGGACTTCCAGGCCGGCGCGGATGCCCGCCGCATAGGCCGCCGTATTGCCCAGGTTTCCCTGAATCCCGGGGATCTTCAGGACGGTCTCGCGCCCGAAGCCGGAAAAGAGTGCCGCGCAACCGGGCGGAATGACGACGATGGTCTGTGGTCCCAGTTCGTTGAGAACCACGCGGATAGCCAGTTCCAGGCCACAGCCGGCGCAGGTGCTGACCCCGTGGGCCACCAGGCCGGATGTTTCTTTGCGTATCGCCAGGCTCATATGCCAACCTCCCTTAAACCCAGGGGGTTCTCGCCCACATCAATCCAAATGTTACCGGCGGCGCTGCTTTGCCCTGCCGCCACCTCCAGCAGGAGGCCAAATACCTTTTCCAGGGTGGCCGGAGGAATGTCCCGGCCGCCCAGGCCGGCGATGAATCCGGCCGGCGGAGGGCAACCCGGTACGCCGGCCATCGCGCTCTTTACCTCCGTCCACAGAGGACCTCCTTCGGCTCCCATGCCGGCACTGCGGTCAACCACGCCTACGGCCGGCCGGCCGGCCAGCAGTTGACGGAGAATTTCCCCCGGGAAAGGCCGGAAGGTACGGATCTGCACCGCGCCCACCCTGCGGCCGCTGGAACGCAAGGCATCCACCACGTAGCGGGCTGTGCCGCTCATGGAACCCATAGTGACCACAACCGCCTCGGCATCATCGAGGCAATACCCTTCCACCAGGTGATAGCGGCGGCCAAAGGCGCGGGCGAACTCCTCCTCCACCTCCGGAATGACCGTCAGCGCGTTTTGCATGGCGAGTTGCTGCTGGTAGCGCATTTCGGTAAATTCGGCCGGGGGAGTGAGGTCGTTGACAAACATAGGGTCGTCGGGATCCAGATGGAGGTTGAGGGACCGGTAGGCAGGCAGAAAGGAATCTACCTCGGCCTGTCCGGGAACGAGAACGACACCGCTGGCATGGGAGAGGAAAAACCCGTCCAGGCAGACCATGGCCGGTAAAAGGACGCGGGCGTCTTCGGCGATGCGGCAGGCCATAAGGACCCCGTCAAGGACCTCCTGGTTGCTGCCGGCGTAAAACTGCAGCCAGCCCGCGTCGCGCACGGCCATGGTATCCTGGTGGTCGCACCAGAGGCTCCACGGGCTGACCAGGGAGCGGTTCACCACGGGCATAACGATAGGGATCCGGCAACCGGAAGCCACCCCCAAGACTTCGTGCATCAGGGCGAGTCCCACCGAGGACGTCGCCGTACATGCCCGCACGCCCGTCAGTTGGGCACCGATGGTAGCCGCCAGGGCGCTGTGTTCCGACTCCACCCGGATGTATTTGGCAGGCAAAGATCCGTCCGCCACATAATCGGCCAGTTTCTCGGCTATCGGGCTCTGCGGGGTAATGGGATAGGTGGCGATCACCTGCACCCGCACCAGGCGCAAAGCCATAGCTACGGCTTCGTTGCCGTCCAGTACCTTCCGTTCAGCCAACTGCCGTACCCCTTTCCGGTACCATGGTAAGATTGTCGTGTGGGCAAACATTGGCGCAGATGCCACAGCCCTTGCAATAGTCCCAGTCGATCGAAAACAAGCGTTCTTCCTTGTCTGTGTTGATTACCCCCGGCGGGCAGTACATGGCGCAGATACCGCAATAGTTGCACCGTGGTCCGGCTTCCGGCCGCTCGATCCGCCAAACCCCGGTCGGGGTGGCGTCAAACACACAGGCCACCGGTCCCAGCAAGCAGCGCACCGTCTTGTCCCCGGGTGCTTTGATAGGCCCTTCGGGCTGCCTGGGCATTCAGATCACCCGCCTTTCCCGCAAACGAATCGTGCAAAGCCGCTTCCACAGCGGCAAGGCTGACCACTCCGGCCGCAGCCAGGGATCCCAGCATGGCCCCGTTCGGGATGTCCTTGCCGATAACGGCCAGGGAAATCCCCCGGGCATCCACGGAAAACGCCCGTCCCGCCAACAGGGGGTCGGCCGGTGGCATCGCACTGTTTACGACGTACCTCGTGCCGGCCGTCGTTCCGGCCTGGAAGTCGACCCCCTTATCCCGCACGGAGAGGTCGAAGATAATTACGTAATCTGGTTGCCAGACAAAAGACTTGACTGAGATGGGGGCATCGGCGAGGAAAAGGTCGGCAAAGACCGGGGCCCCCCGGCGCTCATGCCCGTAAGCCGGTATCGCCTGAGCGTACCGGCCTTCGTAAATGCCGGCGGCCAGGGCCAGGACTTTGGCCGCGGTAACGACTCCCTGGCCGCCCAGGCCGTAAAGCTTGATCTGCAGCACCTGCTTTTAACCACCCTTCCCTAGGAGGGATTGTGCCACCCCATGGCTGTGGATATCGTTCCCGCCGTCTCCTTAACCCGGACCGCCATGTCCCCTTCCCGTAGCGACAACCGGGCCGCCAGGCCGGAAATGCTGACTGCCGCCATTACCCGTCCGCGCAGGTCCCTGATCGGCGCCGCAATGCACATCAGCCCTTCCTCGCTCTCCTCGCGGTCCACGGCGTAGCCCTTCACCTTGACCTGCTGCAAATGCTTCTTCAGCCCTTCCCGGTCGGTAATGGTGTTTTCGGTATAGCCGCGAAGATCTTCGCCGCTGAGAAACTCCTCCAGATCCTGGGCCGGGAGGTGGGCCAGCATCATTTTTCCGGTGGCCGCGCAGTGCGCCGGCATCCGGTAGCCTATCCGCGAGCCCATCTGCATTGGCCGCAGGCTTTCTACCTTGTCGATAAAAACGGCTTCCATCTGGTCCATAACCACGAGGTGCACGGTTTCCTCCACGTCTTGCGCCAGTTTTTCCAGGTACGGGTGGGCCACCTTGATGAGGTTTATCTGTTTCAGGACCAGTCCGCCCAGGTACACCAGCTTCATGCCCAAGCGGTATTTGCCGTTTGCCCGACTCCTGGCTATGAAGCCGGATGACTCCAGGGTGAGCAGCAAACGGTGCACCGTGCTCTTCCCCAGTTGCAGCCGGAGGCTCAGTTCACCCAGGGTGAATTCCGTCTGGGTCTCTGAAAAGACATCAAGCAGACGCAGGGCGTTTTGCACCGACTGAAGCAAACGTGTGCCGTTGTTGGTTTCATTCATTCAACTCTCTGCCGTCCTTAAACATAGACATACTTAATGCATCTTGTTCGCCAAATAGAGCGCAATGTTTGGATAGGCAACAACCAGGACTATTGCCGTCAGGATTATGACCACGTATGGTATTGTACTCATCCATACGTCCCACATGCTTATCTCTTTTGGGGCGATTCCCTTGACCACATAAAGAAGCATCCCGGCCGGTGGCGTGATCAGTCCCTTTTCCAACATCATTAGCATCAGTACCCCGTACCAAATGGGGTTAATGTGCATAGCTGTGATCACAGGCGTGAAAATTGGCACGGTAATCATGATGATAGACATTTCCTCCATGAACATGGCTAAAAAGAAGACAATGATCATCATGCTCACAACAATCATGGTCGGAGAGAGGTTAAGGCTCAAAACCGCCTGCAGCATACCCCTGGTCGCCGTAGTATAGGCCAGCATCTGGGAGAAACCGGTCGAACCGGCAACTATCAACAGTATCATTGAGGAAAGGTAAAGTGTATTGCTGGCCGATGCCTTGACTACTTTGAAACTTAACGTCCTGTAGCATATGGCTAAGATCACGGCGCATAAGGCACCTAAAGCCGCCGCTTCGGTCGGGGTGGCCACGCCGTAGAAGATGACGGCAACGGTCAAAACGATTATCACCAGTATCGGCACGATGTCCCGGGAAAACAGCACCAACTTGGCGGTAAGATTGGTCTCGGTATCCAAGCTGTCGGATCGGGGAGCAAGATGAGGAAACAACAGGCAGATAATTACGGTGTAGGCAATGTATAAGCCGGCGACCAGCAACCCGGGCACCGTCGCGGAAACCAGCAGGGTGCCGACGGGGATCATGGCGATCGTGGCGAACAATATCGTCAGGGAACTATGTGGCATCAGCATGGCCAGACTGCCGGAAGCCATGATCGACCCGACCGAAAGTCGGGGGTTGTACCGGCGTTCGAGCATGTCGGGCAGCAGCAGGTTGCCCAGAAGGGCGGTGTTGGCGATGACCGAGCCGCTCAGGCCGGCAAATATCGCGCCGGAGATAATGGTCAGCACGCTCAACCGTCCCGGCAGCCGTCCCAGAAGACTGTCCAGCGCATCCAGCACCCGCTTGGCCATGCCCGAATGAAACATGACCTCTCCCATCAGGATGAACAACGGCAACGGCGTCAAGTTAAACTGCCCCACGGATTCAAAGATGCTGTAAACCAGTTGGTGAGGGGCGGCTGATCCCATAATTAGGTACATGGCTACAAAGTTAACCAAAAGGAAGGAGAAGGCTACCGGCAGCCCGGTAGCCATAAGGACTACCAGGCTGCCGAACAGCACCAGCATTACCAGACCCCAGTCCATAGACAGCACCTCCCGGAACTAGTCTTCAACTTCGTCCCGGCACTTGAGCAAACGGAAGCCATTGCGTACGTCGCGCATAAAACCGGCGGCCAGCAGCAAGCCCCCCAAGGGGATCACCCAGAACAAAAGAACCTCCGGTATCGGATACACGCTGTTGGTCATGGCCTTTTCCTGATAGCTAACCACAGTGTCAAGCGTCCCGTACCAGACCAGCAGCAGGCTGACCGCCATTCCCGCGACGGATGTGGCGATGCCCGTAATACTCCGGTTGCGGCGACTGAGCATGTTGACAAACAGATCTATGTTCACATGACCGTGCCGTCTCAGCACTTCTCCCGCCCCCAGAAAGGCCATAAACACCATCCCGAAGGCACTGAAATCATCGACCCATCCCAGGGCATGGCCGAACAAATATCGCGACAGGGCGGCAATGGAAATGCCCAGCATCATAAGTATGACCACTATCGACCCCAGGATTATACAGAGGGAATTTATTCTGTTGATCATCCACTTAATAATACTGATTAAGCGATTCACTTTTCTCCCTCTATTCCGCGCGCTAAGACTATTGATTGATTAGTGTTTCGATTTTCGGACCAAAGTCCGGGCTTGCCTTTATGATGCTGTTCATTTTAGCCGTATTGGCAGTCTTCAGATACGTGTCAAATTGATCTGCGGGAAGTTGGATCGTCTTAATTCCCTCTTTGGCCAGTTTGGCCTGATCGGCAGAAACGATTTGCTTAAACTGCGATTCCATGGCCTTTTCCATGTCAATTGCCGAATCATTCAGTATTTTCTTCTGCGCATCCGTTAGGCTGTTCCATTTGTCGCGGTTTATTAGAATCACAGCATCCACCTGGTTGAAGCCCGGTTTTATCTCATACTTGGTCTTGGCGTCCCAACCCAGGGCGGAAATGCCGTAGCCCGGCCAGCCGTAGCCCTGCACCACGCCGCGGTCCAACGCCGAATAAACATCGCCGGGGGCGAGGGTCACGGGGGAAGCACCCAGGGCATTGAGGATGTCTGTGTAATTCGGCACGGTCCTCATCGGCTTACCCTTGAAGTCGGCAAAACTGTGGACGGGAAACGTCGTGTACAGGTTGAACTGCTGGTCCGGCACCGCCCGGCCGAGGAGAACGGCATTGGCTTTTTGGGCCAGTATTTGATTGAACAAGTCGTAATAACCGTCGGCCCTCTCCTGCTCGGGAGTGTGCAGATCAACGGTGAAGGCGTTGGCCTCGGGTACCAGTGACGACTCATAGCTCATTGAGGTCAGGGCGATATCCACCGTACCGCTTTTCAGAGCGTTGACGATTTGGTTGACGGGCGTGACTTCCGGACCACCGAGATACTTGATGCTCAGTTGCCCTTGTCCTGCGGTGTCCACTTGCTTCTGGAAGTAGAAAAAGCCGGTGTCGTCTGTGACGCTCTGCGACCACGCCGTGACCGCCTTCAACACAACCGCTTGGCTGGCTGTTGAAGAAGTACTGCTACCGCCCGAGGAACCGCAACCCACCAACGCGACTAGTACCGCTGCAAGGATGAACCCTACCAACCAGGTACGCTTGGTCATTTTTACACCCCTCCGGCATTAAAATTGGAAAACTACAAACCCCTGCCGAGTGACCCCTCCGCATGCACGGCGCCCTTAATCCTGCTGCCTTTTATCGCCTCCCCGTGTGGCTGGCTCCCGCCCCAAGTCTAACCATGGCCACCAGTCGGCCCTACTCCTGGCAATATGTCTCCAAAGGCGGCGGCCTCCAGCACCCCCCGTCCCCCTATGTGGGACGGCTTCCCTCTATGTTGCATATGGTTCGCGACTTACCAGCCAATCCCTTCAGAAAACTGAGAAAATTCTAAAAATTAAAACCGGACCCATCCTGGGACCGGACCAGGGGTGGTATCACCGTTTACAGCCGACACCGTCGTGATTATAATTGTCAGAACCGGTTTTCGAGGGGGTGCTAAAGTGGCGCAGAAGGTGATTCGCATCGGCAACGGCCTTGGGGTGACGATCCCGCCCGAAGTTGCGCAGGCTTACGGTCTGGGACCAGGGAGTCTGGTAGTGGTGGAACCGACCGAGGAGGGATTTCTGGTACAGGCGGCCAGGATTCCTTCCGGTAAAAGACAAAGCACCACGACCAGCCGGAGCCGGCCCCAAGTGAGGCACTGGCCATCCACGAAATGGTGATGTCCGAATATCCCTCAGAACCACGGGGATTGCGGGATAAGAGGCTCCTCGAGTCGGCTTTGGCGCGTTCCGGGTTTGCCGCTCTATCCTCCGGGGCTGATCTTGCCACGCAGGCGGCCACCTTGTTGTGGGGTCTCATCCGCAACCATCCGTTCGTTCAAGGCAACAAAAGGACGGCGTTGGTAATCGCCTTGTACTTTCTCGACTCGTAGGGTTGGCGAGTCGAAGCTCCTCAAGACGTTGTCTTGCCGATTGTCTACGGTATCGCTGACGGCAATTGGGATGTTGACCAGAGTTCCGCCTGGTTCCGCTGGTACCTTCTTTCCTTGGAAGGCTGACTTGTACCGACCCAGACGTTACTTAAGTAAGAATTCTATATGTAGCTATGATTATGCCCGCCGAGAACAGGGTTGTGAAAATTGTCTTATTATGCTTTGCTAACCACTTCGGAATGTATAGGTCAAAGCCAAGAGAAACTTCATCGCTGTACTTTTCTGCAATTCGAGTGAGCGGACACTGCCAGCCGTTGATAAGCAAGATTATGCCCTCTAATACAACTAAGCAAACAGCTGTCAAGAAATAGAAGTCAAGCCTACCGATAATTGCTGCGAAGACCGTATATACTATAATTACGACGTAAAACGACCATATTGCGGTATGTAAAAGTTTCAATAGAATAAGTCTAGTCTTCGCTTCCATGCGGCATCATCCTTATATGACTATTCAGCTGGCTCAGAAAAGATCACCGGCCGGAAGCACAAGCCGTGAGCAAGCGGTTAATAAGCTCTGGTTCCCAGTGGCGCTGGTTGAAACGGTCGGAGAATTCGTTAAAATTACTCTGAAGGTGATCTCGGCATTCGAAATGACTATATGAACCCACCTGAATGTTTCAAGGACTTGCTCTTTATCAGTGATCCGCTTTGCCTTGTTAGGTGGCTTTTGATGGAGATGTCTGGCGGAATACAATATGCAACCCCCAAAGAACCAGAAGCTCCAATCCAATTCCGATCCAGATCGATACGGGTGCGTACCAAGTGATTAACCAGCCCACTCCTCCTGCTAATCCCGCCAGCCACCTTCCCCAGGTGAGCGGGCGAATGAGTAACAACAGTAGCGTTGCCCAGAAGATCAGAGCGGCCACAACATAGACCGCAAATTCGGCGTTTTGTTGCGTCATTGGCTCGATTCGACTTTCTACTCGTTCTTTTACTCCTTGCAAGACTTTCCGGACAGCAAGATGGTCGGCGAACTCCGTGAACAGGTCAAGGGTAAGGAGACCCGGTTGTGCCCAATGATAAGACCAGCGGATTCGACTGACCAAACGGGTATGGCCTTTATCCAGGGGATATAACGCCCAAGTGAAACCACCCGGAACAACTTCCGTCTTCCCGGCCCAGATTATGTACCGGTCTGGTTCAATATCATAGAAGACCATGCGGGCTACAGGGCTAATCGGGACTTCGTCGCCAGCCTTGAAGTGCTGAAACTCCGGCAGAATGCGGTCAGCACTGCGAATACCCCGCGGGCTTCCCAGGTTTTCCATGATATCATATCCATAGAACCCGGCCCGGCCATATCCCATTTGTATCAGCCAGGGCCAGATTTCCTCCGGCGTACCCGCGATGGTGATGGCCCGGGTAGCGAGGAACTCCGGATGGGGATCAAGCTGGTCTCCTGGCATCGCCTGTTTCACTTCTTCGTCAGTCGCGCCCCAATGAAGCTGGTAAGGACGCGCCCACAGCGCGTACGCAGCTATCACCCGGCCAATCAGGGCCAAGGTAGCCAGGACCCTCGTAGTAAATAATCTCATATAAATGTTACCACCACCTTCGTGATGAATAATTATGTTATTCGTGCGGCCTTCTTTGGCTAGACTTTACTCCGGCGGGATGTACCCACCGCTTGAATGTGCGAGTTGGCAGGAAGCACTGGGAGTACGCTGGATTCCGGTTCCCCCACACCATCAGCACATATCCCTGAGCTGAGTGGATAGTCATGTCTCCTTGTGGGCGGATTAATGTGCTAGTTGCCGAAAGATGAAAAACCGTACTACCTCTGTTCTATAACAAACATGTTTATCAATATAACTACAATTGTAAACAATGCAATCCAGCATTACCCCTTTAAAATATTATCAATCATTCGATCTATCGCTTGATTTCTCTGCTCCTCATCGTAAATATCAATAAGCAAATAATCATTATACTTTTTCGGGTTTAAAAACATAGCCTGTAGTGGAATTATTAGCTGAAAAGATAAAAGCTTTAGTTCTGTTTCACTCCTTTTGTCACCATAGATTTGTTTCAGGATCGGTAGAATCATTTGACTTGTCCCAACGTTACCCTGCTTGAGGTCTATGGCTACGGCAAGTTTCGACAAGTTATAATTATTAAAGGCAAGTGTGGAGTTAGTTTTTAGCATGCTTCTAAGTTTAACTATCGGTTCTTCTTCGGTAGGAGTATTATCAAATATGTTATGTGCTATATCCGACATGCTGACTGCTATTGCTTCACTGAGCAGATTCTCCTTAGACCGAAAATAGTAGTTGACCAATGCAACGTTTATATCTGCTTTCTTGGCTATTTGCCTGATGGTAATCGTGTTTGCATCCTTTGCCACGCGAAGAAGTTCTACTGTTGCATCCAAAATCCTTTTTTTAGTATTCACTCCGTCATGTTCCATCGGGACATCTCCCTTTAAACACGTTTTAATCATGTTTAAGATACTGTAACAGATCCGTCGTGTGATGTCAACAGTATCTTTTCCCCGGCGCAGGTTACTCCGCCGGGGCGAGGCACCATACCACGCACGTAAAAGGCTGGTCCAAGGGCGGACCAGCCTTAACATTTCCGACGGGATGTTGACTGCCCCGGCAGAGCCGGGCTAGGTCTGGCGGTTGAAACTCCACGTTCCGGCCGCCACGAAGACCAGGGCCATGGCCGCTACCACCAGCAGGTCCTGGTGGATGGGAAACTGCACCAGGGCGGCGCGTAAGCCGGGGGCGGTAAAGAAGACGTTGCGCAGGCCGTCCACACCGTAGGTGAGCGGATCGATCTTCATCAGGACGCTCATCCACCCGGCTACACCGCGCAGGGGGAACAGTGCCCCGCTCAGGAAAAAGAGCGGCATGATCAGGAAGTTCATGATCATCTGGAAGCCTTCCATGCTCTGCATGCGCGAGGCCACAGTGATGCCGAAGGAGGTGAGGGCAAAGGCGATCATGAACAGGATGCCCAGGATTTCCAGAGCCTGCACCAGGGACAGGTTGACTCCGATAACGGGGGCCAGGATGAGCAGGATGGCCCCCTGGATCATGGCCACGGTGCTGCCGCCCAGGGTTTTGCCGATGGCCACCGTCCAACGGGGTACCGGGGCTACCATAACTTCCTTTAGAAAGCCGAACTCACGGTCCCAGACGATGGACATGGCCGAGAAGACGGCGGTAAAGAGGACCGACATGCCGATGATGCCCGGGTACATGAACTGCAGGTAGCTGAAGCCGGGCGGCGTGTAGGGCAGTTTGATACTGGCCGAAAAGCCGTTGCCGACGATCAGCAGGTACAGGAGCGGCTGGCCCAGCATGCCGACGATACGGTTGCGCTCCCGGAAAAAGCGGATCAGGTCGCGCAACCAGATGGTATAGACAGCCTTCAAGTTTCTCATTTATCGTCCCCACCTTTTCATCATGGTCCGCATGGCCGCATTGGCACCGGCGCTCTCGGCCCGGATGGCCCGGCCGGTCAATTTCAAAAAGACGTCGTCCAGGGTCGGCTTATGCAAATTGACCGATTGTACCGTGCTACCCACCTCGCTCAGGAGTCGGGGGATGAACAGGTCACCCTGCTCGGTCTCCAGTTGCAGTTGCCCGTCGAACTGGTTGCCCTTCAAGCCGAAGCGCTCCTCGATTTCCCGGGCCAGTTGATCCACGTTTTTGCTGGTCAGGTCAATGACATCGCGGCCGATCATCTGCTTGAGTCCCGCCGGCGTGTCCAAGGCCACGATTTCCCCATGGTCGATGATGGCGATGCGGTCGCAGTTCTCGGCCTCATCCATGTAGTGGGTGGTCAGAAATATGGTTATTCCTTCCTTGTTGCGCAACTCGTGGATGTAGGTCCAGATATGGTTCCGGGTTTGCGGGTCCAGGCCTACGGTAGGTTCGTCGAGGAACAAGACCGCCGGATGGTGTAAAAGACCCCGGGCGATTTCCAGACGGCGCTTCATACCGCCGGAAAACGTTTTGACCAGGTCGCGGACGCGGTCGGTCAGTTCCACCATGTCGAGCAGTTCCTGCCGCCGTCCAGGCAGGATGTTCTTATCCACGTTGTACAGGCGGGCGTGAAAGTCCAGGTTTTCCATGGCAGTCAGGTTGCCGTCCAGGGTAGGGTCCTGAAAGACCAGTCCGATGCTCTGGCGCACGGCGAACTGTTCTTTTACCGTGTCGTGACCGTCGATCAACGCCCGCCCGCCGTTGGGACGCTGCAGGGTGGCCAGCATCTGGATGGTGGTGGATTTGCCGGCGCCGTTGGGCCCCAAGAAGCCAAATATCTCACCTTTTTCCACCTCGAAGCTGACCTTGTTCACCGCCACAAGGGTCTTGAATTTCTTAACAAGTTCCTCTGCCACAACAATGGCCATGTTAATCGCCACCTCCGGTTGCAAGATTCTTCGCCAGGGTATCGTAGACTAAGGCCAGGCTCCCGGCGACCTCGGCCAGCTGTTGATCGCTCAGCCCGGCCATGGCGGTTTGCGCGGTCGCCAGGTGCTGGGTCCAGACTGTTTTCAAGAGTTCCTGGCCGGCGTCACTGGCGTGAAGCCTGGTCAGGCGCTGGTCCGCCGCATCCGGCCTCTTTTCCAAAAGGCCTTCGCGGGCGAGGCGGTCCACCATTACCGAGATGTTGCTTTTGGTCATCATAAGTTGGCGGGCCACTTCACTTAACGTCAGTCCGGGCTGCTGGCTTATTTTCCAGAGCAGGCCGAGTTGGGGGAGAGTTACCGGAAGGCCCTCCATGCCACCGTGCATGTGCCGGTGCAAGCTCCTGTTGATGCGGTGCAGGTTGGTCTGGATATCCTCTATGAGTTTACTACGGGCATCGGTTGAACTGGTCACTGTGATCCCTCCTCTGGTTCACCGGTGAACGTTCGCATTAGAACGTTCGTATAAGAACATTATAGGGTGGGGGAGGGCTCCTGTCAAGGGACGAAAAAACTATGGTCCGGCATTATTGTCTCCCGGGGCCGGAGTATGTAAGCAGGCGTTCCATCCGGAGGCGGAAAGGGCTCGTCTTCCCGCGCAGGGGGAAGTTGTGGGTGACGTTGTTGCTGCGTTATAATGCTATCGGGAGGAGGGATTTCTGTGGCCCAAGAGGACAGATATTCGGATATTGCAGAGCGTTATGATTACATGCTGTTCAACAACCCCGAAAGAGAGGGGTTTTTTAAGGAGCTGTTTCTGAGGAATAAAGTTGGTAAAATATTGGATTGTGCCTGTGGGACAGGTAGGGATTTACTTTTGTTTAATTCCTTTGGTTATGATGTTTCCGGTTCGGATATGTCAGATTCCATGTTAGCGGTTGCTCGAAGAAGGATCCATGAAAATGGTTTGAAAATCCCTTTGTACAAAGCTGATTTTCAGGGTCTTCAAAATGCGTTCGCTCAAAAATTTGACGCCGTAGTATGTCTGGGTAATGCTATAAGTGAAGCCGATGTTGATGTTGTAAAAGCGCTTAACAGTATGAAATCAGTTTTGAATAGTAATGGGATTATTGTTTTGGATCAGGGACAGACAGACTTATCAATGCGCAATCCTCCTAAATACTCCCTTGAGGTAAATGACCGTGATTTTTCCCGCTTATTCACGATGGATTATACCAAGGAGATAATGACTGTCAATGTTTTCGATATATTGCACAAGGAAAACCAGAATGATTTCAAGCATAGCAGGTTTGAGATTAGAATACGCCTATACGATGATTGGCGGGAAATCTTGAAGGAGACAAATCTTGTGGCGGACTATTATGGCTATTGGGATAGGGAGTCGTATAACAAGACAAGCAGTAGAAGGATGATCATAGTAGCAAGGAAGAACGGATAAGTAACAAACCGGTAACCTGGAAGGGGGAACCATCGATGAAGGCGGTTAAAGTCCTGGTCTTTTCCGATTATGTCTGACCATTTTGCTTCATCGGCAAGGGTCTTGTCGAAAAACTGGCCGAGGAATTTCTCCTTGACGTGGAGTGGGTGGGGTTCGAGCTGCACCCGGAGACTCCAGCGGAGGGTGTTCGGTTGAGCACGCTTATTCCCGGATTCGACCCCGGCGCCATGGCGCAAAGGTTGAGTGCCGCCGGGGCACCCTACGGGATCAGTTTCAGCGGGAGGGAATTGGTGTCCAATTCCCGGCTGGCCCTGGAGGCTGCCGAATTTGCCGGGGACCAGGGCCGGTTCGATGATCTGCACAGCCTTATCTTCAGGGCCTACTTTCAGGAAGGAAGGGATATCGGTAGTTTGGCGGCGGTGCTGGCAGTGGCGGCTGAGGCCGGGCTCGACACTGGAGAACTGAGGGAATCCCTTGCTCAGGGGTTGTACCGGGGCCGTCTGCAGGCGGCCCGGGAGAGGGGTGAGCAATACCAGGTTACCGGGCTGCCCACTTTCATCTTCAACGGGAGCAAGAAAATAGTGGGGGCTCAGCCATACGACGTCTTCGTAAACGTGGTTAAGCAATTCCTGCAGCACCACGAAACCGGTGGACCGGGCTAAAATTGCCCGGGGGGATATCTCTTGTAGAAATACGGGAGGCCTTGACGTGGAAAAGGTCAAGATCGAGAACAGGCCCATCGGCCCCTTTCCGGCTATGCTGATAGGAGCCGCTGTCAATGGCCGTCCTAATTACGCCACCGTGGGCGCGTGCGGGGTGGTGAGCCTGGAACCGGTGCTGTATGTCTCGCTGCGGCGTACCCATTATACAACTGCAGGGGTCAGGGAGAACGGCTACTTCAGCGTCAATATTCCCTCGGCGGACATTGTTGGGAAAACCGATTACTGCGGTCTGGTATCGGGACATACGACGGACAAATCGAATGTGTTCACCTCGTTTTATGATGAGCTGGGCAAAGCGCCGATGAGTAGTGAATGTCCTGTGAATATACTCTGTAAAATGATTCAAAGCACCTCGGTATCTGACTTTGAGATGTTTTTCGGGGAGATAGTTGCTGTATACGTGAATGAACAATGTTTGACGAACGGAAAGCCGGACCCCGCCAAGATCAACCCGCTGATCCTGACGGGTAGCGGTTACTGGGGTCTGGGTCAAGCGGCGGGCACCGTAAATTCAAAGAAGGCGTGGTATACAAGAAATCTCTGGACATGGCACCGGTCAGCGGGTCATGAAGCGCCGGGACATCGGCCGGTGGTAATCCCTGTGAAAATTTATCCTTGACATGGGGTTCCCTGTCATGTAGTTTAGGGAGGTGATGTTTTTTAGCTGGCCAAATGAATATCTATTGACACGTTTCGACTATTTTCCCCTTGGGCAGTGAAAAATCAGTTGGGTGAATGCAAATTGGACGATACATTACGCAACCTCGTGGAACGGATTGAGCAGACCAGAAAACAGCTTTACGACGCCAAGACCACCACCGACCTTATCACGCTCAGCCGCAAAATGGATTCCCTCATCAACCTGTACATGCGTCTTTCCAGTCCCCCACCGGTCGGCATCGCCAAGCCCTCCTGTGAGCCGGGTCCCGACCAGGAGACCGGCCTTCCGTCGGCATCTCCAAACAACGAGGCGGCATCCCACCTGCTTGTGACCACGGACAAGAAAATTGACGACTAGCCATTCGTCTGAAAGACCGGTCCGCGGTTGTTCATGTCCCTGCGGCGGTCTTTCGGTCCGTATCCCCCTGAACTATGTTCTTATCCTTCTCCAGTGAGATGCATTTTTTAGGGAAAGCATGCGGATGTATGGGATAGTGATAATATCGTTATATGTGCACTTTTTGTTCGCGTGCGTCCAGGGGGCGCGTTTCATTCCTTACATTTCCGTAATTTTGGGTCGGTAGAGTCACTTATTAATGACATATCCTCATGCTTTTGATACTTGTATTTTTCTCCCCCCTAGTGTATAAAGGTAAGGAGCACTGTAGCGGCCCGTATTCCTGAAGACCGGCTGCCGTGTTCCCGAGAATACCCGGCCGGCTTTTCCGGGCCACGGCATCAACCGGGCCGAATAGCACGATGATCCGGCCGAAGATAGAAACCGGGACATGTCAACAACCCCCACTTAGCGCCTGCGGGCGCATGAAGTGGGGGCTTGATGGGGCAACCTGTCGAGCCCGGTTGAATAGCCTAGGCCGTCGGGATCTCTTAGCGAACGGCTCCGTTACATCGGCAAATGCTTTCATTCGGCAAATAGGCACCCGTGGAATACTCCACTCGTTCCCGGCCCTGCGGCCGGCGGTTAAACATCTCTGAGGGCAAGGAGAAGTGTCGCCGGCGACAAACCCGGTGTAACATTGGCGCAGTGGACCCACCGCCGCAAGGCGGAATTAACTTCGAAAGGAGTTTGCTGAAGATGGTTTATGTGTTGGACAAGGATGGAGAGCCGCTCATGCCGACCGAAAGGCACGGCAAGGTGCGGAGAATGCTCAAGGACGGCCGGGCGGTGGTGGTGCGGGCAAAACCATTCACAATCAGACTGACCTACGATACCAGCTGTTACACGCAGAATGTCACTTTCGGGCTGGATTCGGGGTACTCGATGGTCGGGTTCTCGGCCGTGTCCGAAGGGAAAGAGTTGATCGCCGGGGATTGTAAGCTTCTCGAGGGCCAGGTGGAGCGTAATAAGGAACGTCGCGACAATCGGCGCCAGCGCAGGAGCCGGAAAAGATACAGGGCACCGCGGTTCGACAACCGCAGGAAGCCGGAAGGCTGGCTAGCACCCAGTATTCAGTACAAGCTCGATAGCCATATCCGCCTGGTGAACCTGATTAAGTCAATCCTGCCGGTCACCGAAGTCGTAGTCGAGGTGGCAGCGTTCGACATACAGGATATCAAGAACCCGGGTATAGAGGGAAAGGAGTACCAGCAGGGCGAGCAGGCCGGGTTCTGGAACCTGCGCGAGTACATTCTGCACAGGGACGGCCACTGCTGCCAGAACCCCGAGTGCATGAACAGGGCCCAAGATCCGGTCCTCCAGGTCCATCATATCGCGGCCCGGCAATCTGGTAACCCTATGCGACAGGTGCCACCGGCCGGAGAATCACGAGGAAGGCGGTTTTTTGCACGGATGGGAGCCCACCGTTAAATCTTTCCGCCCGGCGACGTTTATGAGCACGGTGCGGTGGCGACTCACCGGACAGTTGGGTGCCCTGTCCACCTACGGGTACATCACCAAGTCAAGGCGAATCGCCCTGGGCCTTGAGAAAAGCCACGCCAATGACGCTTTCTGCATCGCTGGTGGGTCGGAGCAAACTCGTGGTATCCAGATCCGGATAGAACAGGTGCGGCGCAACAACCGGTGCCTGCGGAAGTTCTACGATGCGCAGTACGTTGACCGGCGCACCGGCGAGTTTGTATCCGCTCAAACCCTCAACTGTGGTCGCCGTACCAGGAACAAGAACAAAAACGGCGAAAACCTGCGAGTTTATCGTGGTGAAAGAGTCTCTAAGGGTCGCTACCAGTTAAGAACACAACGGTATCCGTATCAGCCGGGCGACGTTGTCCTTTATGATAACAAAAGGTATGCTGTTCAGGGGACTCAGAACCACGGTGCCTATGTTCGTTTAAGGACATTATCCAAGCCCGTACGCGCGGATCGGCTGAAACCCCTGCGCTACGGAAAAGGATTGCGAATCGTTTAAGGGAGGCCGCCCTTCGGGCGGGTGCACCCATTCATCCCCCGCCTACGCTTTGCTTAGAGGCGGGAGTATTCTGGCGCAGATATGGTAAAGGGGGATGCCCATGGATTTAAGCATCGCGGAATTAAAAGAGGCCATGGAGAAAGAGGGATACGTCAGTGAGGAGGACCTCGCTGTTACCGTATACCTGGCGCTGATCCTGAAGAAGCCCCTCCTGGTGGAAGGTG
>DATKUX010000121.1:0-38723 GCA_035530395.1 Spirochaetia bacterium | reverse complement strand
AAAGCCTCGTAAGACGTATCTACGTCGAGTAGTAGTTTGCCCATGGATCGGGCCTTCCGGCCGTGAGGCCGGGATGTTGCTCACGAGAGAGACGTAAGACCTTGCTTGCAAGGCAGCCTTTCGATGATATGAGTAAGACTCATCAGGGAGAAGCCCCCGGGCTTGTCCCGGGGGTTAGATTCACGCAACTTATTAAACACCGGATGCGCAGACCAGCATCCCACCGAAGTACGGTGCCCAGCGCAGCAAAGTTATCATCCCTATGGGAACATCTATTCGCCTCGTTGGGACGGATTACCTCCCATGCACCCGCCATCTCCCTTCTTTCCCCTGAGATCCCCGTCTTGCAACTCCCGTACTTCGGGTAACTTCCCCAAGCGAAATGACGTGAGGACCTCTACATTGGTCTCCTAGCCTTCCTGGGGCCCAACGGTTCGGGCAAGACCACCACGATTCACCTCTTACTCGGCTTGTTACAACCTACTCTGGGCAGTGCGGAAGTGCTTGGCTTCAACACACTGGCCGCCCCGGACCGGATTCGGGCAAAAACCGGCGTACTGCTGGAATATCCCGGACTATATGAAAAGCTTAGCGCGGAGGAGTAAGGATTGTGGGACCGGCGTAAGGAACCGGTCGGTTCCTGGAGCCGGGGCATGCGCCAAAGGCTGGCCATTGCCCGGGCCATCCTGCACCGGCCCGCGCTCGTTTTTCTGGACGAGCCAACACAACGGCCTGGATCCCGTCAATGCGGCCGATTTCCGCAGCGACATCCTCAAGCTGGTGGGCCCAGGAGGGGGTAACCATATTCCTGACCACCCATAACCTGGCCGAAGCCGAAAAACTGTGCACCCTGGTCGGGATTATCAACCACGGCAAAATGGTGGCCCTGGACCAGCCGGACCGTTTGAGGGCCCGCGCCGCCGGCAACACCCGTGTGGAGATCGGCGGGCACGGAATTGACGACCGCGTGCTCGACCTTGTGCGGGCTCATCCGCAAGTTGCCTCAGTTACACGGGAGGGCGACCGGATAATCGTCGAACTGGTGGACAAAAGCGAGGCGGGGCCGGTGGTCGCCCTTCTCGTGCAGGCCGGTGTAATGGTGGAAGAGGTGCACAGGGAAAAGGCCAACCTGTCGAGTAGAGAGGGGCCTTGGGGCTTTAGCCATAGAAGCAGTCCCTGTTAGCTGCCCCTTTCAAGGCAGTGTCCTTACTTAACCGGCATGGCGGACCTTGGCCACCTGCCCCCTCACAGAACCGTGCTGGCGCTATTTACGCACACGGCTCTTCACGACATAATTCACGGATAGCTGGCGTTATCCCCGTTCGTAGATATTCACATATATTCTGGGTCTCGGTAGATTCCATGTCTTCACCAGCTCGCGGAACTTATCCCAGTCCCAGCTTCGCCGTTGGCTCCTCCTGTTGAGCCATTTGAACAGTAGTTCGATGGTTTTATGCCGGTATTTTGCCAGCATAGCAAAGTTATCCGTCACCCCACATTGACGATAGTATCCTTGCAGCTTAACTCCAATTTCTCTTATCAGGTCTTGAAGTGGAACCGTCCTGTGTTTTTGTATCCATTCCTTCATCCTCAACAAGGCAGCCTTGAATTTCTTCCGACTGGTTCTCCGTTTTACACGGAACTTTCCTTGACGACTTTGACTGCAGTAATGGGTAAAACCAAGGAAATCAAACGTATCTGGTTTGCTCAAACCCCGCTTCTTTGCGCTTTCGGCCGCAAAGCGTCCAAACCCTATTACCTTTGACTTCTCCTGCGACAATTCCAGATTGAATTTTCCCAACCGGCCTGGTAGCGCACGAAAGAACTTCATAGCGTCTTCTTCATACTGAAAACAGCAGATGAAGTCATCCGCATAACGAACTATATAAGCATCCCCGCGACACGCTTTCTTAACTGCTTTCTCGAACCATATGTCAAGAACGTAGTGCAAGTATATATTGGCAAGAACTGGGGATATACATCCCCCTTGCGGCGTGCCTTCGAGGGACTCATGCAGCTCTTCTGCTTCCATATAGCCAGCCTTCAGTATCCGCCTGATAATTCTGTGGATGCTGGGGTCCACTATCCGCTGGGACAGGAACTTCATCAACCATTCGTGGTCTACGTGATCAAAGAAGCCTTTTATATCGGCATCTACCACGTAATTGACCTTCCGGGTTTCAATTAGGTAATTAAGCTTCCTTAAGGCATCGTGAATGCACCTATTCGGCCGAAATCCATAGGAAAAGTCCAGAAAATCAGCTTCATATATAGCGCTGACGATCTTGGAAAGTGCCGTCTGGACCAGTTTGTCTTCGTACGCGGGTATGCCCAATGGACGAACTTTGTTCGTTCCAAGTTTGGGTATGTACGTTCTACGAACTGGTTGCGGCCGATAGGCTCCCCTCTTGAGTCGCTTGACTAGATCATCAAGATTAGCATCGAGATTCATCTCATACTCCTCTTTGGTGACCCCATCAATCCCCGGAGCAGCCTGGTTACTCATCTCTTTGTGGCATTCCCTGAGGAACTGCACATTTATGTGATGAGCAAGAGATGTGAACATTTCGTTGGGTCGTTCCGCTGCAATCTCCGCTATCCTTGCCAGTCCCGTTGACATCCTTATTCCACCTCTGTGTGCTGAGAATGTTTCCCCGCCAAGGTTTATATCATGTCACACGCCTTCCCTCCACAGGCATTACCCCGCTTCACAGGTACTACGCGGTGATCCGACTCCCTGCCTATCATTTGGCTCTCTTACGTTCATCACGTTCGTCGGCCATACTCCTTATTATGAAGAAGAACGGCAGGGTCTCCCGGGTTTCCACACCATACCAATGTCCAACGTGCCAAGGTCTCAGACCCCGGGGAAATCAGTCCAGTCTCACCATACCGTCTGTACTGATTTTGCTTTCTGCCGCTTCCAAGGCATCAGCTTTCCCGTTTGAAATCATTTCGGGGCTCAATTCCTTCAGCTTGCGCTTTCGGCCCGCTGTCTCGCTATCCTACGCATGAGCCCAACCGTCGCCGGCTGAACACCAAGGACTCGCTACTGGTGGCTGGTTAGGCCTTACCAGGTGGGCATCCCACCCACTATATGGTGCAGCCTTGCCCGGCCGCACGGAAGAAATATTTTTGGCCCTGGTGCAACAGGCCAAATCGGAGGTTTAAGCAGCATACACAAAACACTTGTAAAGCAGTCCAATTCACTGTTTATCTTTGTTGTAATGTCTGGGAGACAAAGCCATTTCCCAAAGGTGGGTTTAGGTGGTGTTGCTTAGAGCTATCACCAGTATCTCAGTTTACTCCTCTTGCCGGGTGCCAAAAAAACTCTTTTTTGGTCTTGACAGGTTGACCACAATAGGTGTATATTGTGTTATGGGGTACAAGTTCTTTGCCCCATTATAGTTATAAACCTGAATCACCAAAGGTGGTGTAGGGTGCTACGGTGTCCCTCGGAAGGGCTGAAGGGTCAGGTATCCTGGAAGAGGTGAATTCTGGTGAAAACAACGGCGATGGGGGTAATCCTCGATTTAACCGGAGAGCAAAAGGCATTTTTGGACGACTTGATGGCAAGGTATTGTGCGGCTCGGGCACCCGCCGCAGGCGGGTCGTGGGCATTCAATCGGCTTTTAAGAGGCGTGCCGGTTCAACAAACCCGGGTGCGGGTGCAGGGTAAATTCGACTTTAACTCGCGCCAGGCCAATGACGCCGTACATGATGCGCAGGCCACCATATCCTCTCAGAAGGAACTGGTCAATCTGCATTACGAGAATGCAGCGAAGAAGGTCGAGTTTACGCACAAGCGCCTGGAGAAGGCTAAATCCCCTGCTAAAAGGGCCCGGCTGCAGAGGCGCATGGAGAAGGACCACGTAAGTTGGCGCAATGGAAAAAGCACGTTGAAACCGGGACAATTCCGCCGGTGGTTTTCGGCACCAAAAAGCTTTTCATTGGGCGTTGCAAGGGCAATGTGAGCCGGGAAGAGTGGCGGGATGCCAGGAGCAATCGCTATATGTCCAGAGGTGACAAGACCAAAGGGGGCAACCTGAATACCAGGGTCGGCGTCATTGATGGGCAGATTTGCCTTGAGATAGCCGCGGAAATGGTTCAGACCAAGAAATCCGTTCGGTATAAGCGGATTACGGTGCCGATCTATATTGCGCACAAGCCGTCAAAGAAAACCGGAAAGATCAACGGTCTAAACTACCGGAAGATGGTTTTGGACTATCTGACGACCGGTGGGGCTTACCAGGTGGAGATTATTCGGAGGACCGGCCGTTATTACGTCCATGTGACCATCGATGAGGCGGTGCCCGCCGTGCGTATCACCAGGGGCGGCGCCATCGGCGCGGACACCAATCCGGACGGGGTTGGCCTGGCACGGGCTGACTACCTGGGCCAGTTCAGGGAGAGTCTCTGGCTGGCCCAGGGCGAGTGGACGTACGCGCGAAGCAATCGACGCCTGAACCTGATCGGGGAAGCGGCGGCACTTCTGGTGGAAATCGCCGCCAGGTTGGACTGCATCCTGGTCGTGGAGGACCTGGATTTTAAAGATGACAAGTCCGTATCGGCCAAGTTTAACCGCATGAGCCACGGGTTCGTCTGGTCAACCTTTTTGATGATGGTCGAGAGGGCTGCCGCCAGGAAAGGGGTTCCCCTGGTCAAGATAAAACCGCCCTTCACATCGGTAATCGGCATTTTGAAATATCAGCAGCAGTACGGTCTGTCCAACCATGAGGCGTCCGGTTACGTGATAGCCCGGCGTGGTCTGGGGATCGACACGGAAAGGGTACCTGGCCCCCTCGTAAGACGGTTCGTGCGCAAGAAAGAAGGTTTCTACCAACTCAGCAACTGGAAGCAGTGGAGCGCAATCAAGAAGGCGGCGGTAGCCGCCATAAAAGAAACCACAAAGAAGGAGGCGAATAGCCTGGTTTCCTGGCAGCAAAACCGGAAGAAAGTGCAAAAGGTGGGTTAATACCCTTTAAAGTTTGCGGTCGGGTACCCACCGAATAGGTGGGGTACTACTACGGTACACGCAGTGAAAGGCCGTCGTCGTACAGTCAACGACCCCGGGCACCCACCGCAGGTGGGTCGTGGGTAACACCCCCTTCCGGGCAGGACTGGCGCCCCTGGTCAGGCGGTGATGATCCGCAAGGTGAGCCACCCGGAATACAGGCGAGAGCCTGTAGCTCAGCAGTTGAATCCTGTGATACTGCCGTCCGCTTAGTCAGTGGGCGAGGAACACGTTTACACTCGTTTGCGCGGGTTTGAGCGTGTTTCAGAAACCAGGAAGAGTGACATGCTAACAGACATTCTGACGGTAGCCTTGAAGGAATGGCAGGAGATGCTCCCCTGGTCTGCCGGCCGGCGCGGTACTCTGTACCGGCTGCTCTTGATCGTCGGCTTGTTCGGGGTGTTTTTTCCGTGGCAGAGCGGCCCGTCGTGGGTAACAGCACCCCAGATCCTGATTTTCTCCCCCTACGTGGCCTTCTTCCTGGTAACCACCGTTGTGGCCGACTCCTTCGCCGGGGAACGGGAGCGCCACACCCTGGAAACCCTTCTGTCCACCCGCCTGCCCGACCGGGCCATATTTCTCGGCAAGGTGACCGGGGCGCTGGGCTTCGGCTGGGCGGTGGCCATCCTGATGAGCGTACTCGCAGGCCTGGCAACCGCCAACCTGACCGCCGGCCGGGGAGAATTCCTCAGCTATTCCGCCATCAACTGGCTGGGCTCCCTGGCCCTCAGCCTGTTGGGCGCGGGACTGGCTGCGGGTATCGGGGTGCTCCTTTCCCTGCGGGCCGCCACCGTCAAACAGGTGCAGCAGAATATGGCCCTGGCCATGTTGCTCATTATTTTTGTTCCGTTCTTAGGCCTAAAGCTGCTGCCCTCCGGCATAACGAGCGCCATTATCAGCAGTGCCGTGCGGGCTGACAGCCTGGAAATTCGCTGGTCGCCGCCGCAGTACTTGTCGTCCTGGACCTTGCCCTGCTGGCCGCAGGCCTGAGCACCTTCAAACGCCACCGGATAATCAGCCAATGAGACCGGGTTTGAGCCTCGCAACCGGGAGGGTTGGTAGGCCGCCTCGGAGCGCCCGGGCGGGGAAACGGCTGGTCGGCGGCCTGGTTTGCCAGACGTATCGCAGCCTCATCCTCGTGGACCAGGTTTTCCCCGTCGTTCCATGTGAATAAGGTTCCTTCAGAAAAATTTACGAAAAACTGGACAACTCTGGGTTGGATAGGATGGTAAAAACGTCTAATAACTTCATAATCAAAGGTGCTCTTTACAATACAAGTATTAATTTTATGGATATAATAGGTGGCGTCTTGAAACACGTCGTCAACTGAAGTATCGCAGCGAAGGCAATCGAGAACTTCGACGCTTTTTAACCAGAGGGAAAATACATGAAAAGGTTGATAATGACGGTTTGTATAAAATGGTTTATAGGTAATGTCCTCGAGGTAATTCAATATAAACCGAAGATAAAGCATTGTATGATGCTATAATAAATCTATATTAGGTAAAGGAATTTTTGTTGCGTCAAATAAAGTATAGCCATTGGTCACGATAGGAGACTTTCTCTCAGACCTACAACACCATCGGAAGATTCTGTACGAGTCTGGGGTGGGAAGAAGCGGCGATTACCGCCTTCACCATGCACCTCAATTCGACCAGGTCAAACGGTTTGGTTATGTACCACTCCACGCCCATTTTCTTGGCCTCGCGCATCAGGTCCGTCTCACCGTAAGCGGTCATGATAACGACGTTAAAGTCGCCCTCCGATTTTGCCTGTAACTGCCTCAAGGTATCCAAGCCGCTTAAACCCGGCATTCGAAGGTCCAGCAAAATCACATCAGGACGTAACTGCTGGAGCTTTCGGAGGGCTTCCGCACCACTCGAAGCCAGTTCCACGTCGAATCCATCATCAAGAAAAGCTTCGTAAAGCAACAAGCGCACCCCTGGATGATCATCCACCACCAGAATCGACGGTGTTACCATTGAATGCCTCCGGTGCCAGATATTTGTATGATGGTAGATTCGCCGTCGACCATGCTTTTCCTCTCTTTATAAAGTACAATTTTCAAGATTATTTGCTGGGCGTCTCAATTCAGGCAGGCGTCCTTAAAAAGGAACCCCTGCGACACTTGCCTTGGCGGGCCTCGTAAGTGCCGCCCTGCCCTTGCCCCTAACCGCCGTCTGGTCCAGTCAAACCCCGGTCATTTGCTCAAGGGCTCTCTCGGCGGGCATGGCGTCCTATGGGGATCGCGCCGGTAGGATTCGGATGAAGGCCGACACCTCCATTCGCGAAGGTTCTCCGTCCACCTGGCTTGCGTCGTTGCAACGCACCGGCCATTCACGACACCGTTTGCCACAGAAAGGTCGGACCGGATGCCTGACCGGCCAGCATAATTCCCGCTTCCCGGCGCACCATAAGGTTGAACAAAGCGAAGGAGGATCCTTTGGTGAATTTAATGAAGTACGTCGCACCTATGGCCAAATTGGCGCCCATATTCAAGCCCGAACCACTGCCCAGACATTCTGGTGAGATTTATTATTTATGGGAATAGTTGACCGGAGGGCATCGGATAATCGCCTTTTTGGAAACATACCTGATGAACACCGAAGACGTTGAACTGCATGTCCTGTTGGAAGATATCACTCGGGATATCCAAAAGTACCGCATAAATCCGATAGAAACTGTTTTAAAGAAAGAAGGATTTACCGTCCCGCCCAAGCCGGGGACCAAGGTTTCAGGGGAAACCCGGTGTGGGACAGGAAATAAAGTTAAGTGATGACGAAGTAATAAGAAGCGTTATAACTTGGTCGCCGTTCGGTATGGACCTTGCTAAAAGCTGGCTTGGCTGCCTGGTAATTTGCCGATTGCCTGCCCTTTGAGGGTTCTATATCATGTAGGGTGGAGCGATAGAGAAAAAAGCTCACTGTGTGCGACATAAGTCACATCAGTGAGCCATAACCTCGGTACTCTGGTCTGATTTCCTAATAAAAGTACGGGTGAGTAAACCTGTAAGCCGAGTTCTGTCGTGGATGATCATCTATCTGGGACGCCAGTTGCCTGACGCCTCATGCGACGCTACCCGGAGGCGGGACGGGCCGCCCCATATGCCTCCCTATTCGGTCTTGCTCCAGGTGGGGTTTACCTAGCCGGCAAGTCGCCATGCCGCTGGTGCGCTCTTACCGCACCGTTCCATCCTTGCCGCCCGACCTAAGCCGGGTGGCGGTTTATTTCTGTGGCACTATCCTTGAGGTCGCCCTCACTGGGTGTTATCCAGCACCCTGCCCTGCGGAGCTCGGACTTTCCTCAGGCTCAGCCATTGAAGGCCTGCCCGCGACCATCCAGTTTACTCACCCGAATATTTATTTCATTTCTTATATTATATCACCAAACGACCGGTAAGGCAACCCGGCCCCTCTAACTCCTCTTCTCCATCCGCTCCCAGTAGAGCAGACGGCCGCAGTTGCCGCAGTAGACCACCCCGTCGTTCATCTTCAGGCGCTTCAGATCGTTGAAGGGTACGGCCATCCGGCAACCGTTGCAAACGCCCTTCTCCACCTTGCCGACCGGATCCTTGAAACGGGTCTTCAACTGCACGTAGCGCTTCCAGAGATTGGCGTCAACCGCGTCGATCAGGCGCTGTCTGGCCAGTGGAATCTGGGAAAGAGTCCTCCGTATGTTCTCCACGTTCATCTGGTAGGTGCCCTGCAGTCTCCGGTATTTTTCCTTGTGTCTGGCCAGGCACAGACCCTGGTCATCGATGCGCTTGTGGATCCGGTCCATGACCACCAAGAGGGAGACCTGCCGGTCCTCAATCTTTTTCAGGTTCTCCTTCATCTGGGTGACCCGCTGGGCAGTCCCGGTCGTCTCCGGAAAACCGGAAAAGTACCGTTCATGCAACTGCTGCTCTATGTAGGCTAACTCTTCGCGCATCTTGACGTCTTCCCCGTCAAAGGAACGCACGTCCTTCTTCAGACGCCCGTATTCCTCCCGGGTCTCCCTCAACTCATCCTGGGCCATTTCAATACTGCTCTTGAGGTTTTTCAGCTCCTCGGGAACGCTCTGGTCCTTGAGCCGTTCCTCCAGAACCCGCCTGTGCATGTCGAGCACCTGGATCTCCCAAAGCAATTTCATGTCCGGCACGAGAATCGCTCCTCTGGCCTCCACAAACCTTGCCTCTTTCCTTGCCCGCTTCCAACTTTACTATACAATAAATCCTCTGCAATTACCAGTGATCAGCGTAAAAGACCAAATCTCCCGGCCGGGCGGCCCGCTAAAGGCACCAAAAGGGTTCCTCCGCTTTCCGGGCCACGTATACGTCCACCGGCCACGACTTCTCGCGGCAGCGCCTGGCCAGGAAGGCACTGAGCACCGGCAGGATAATCCGTTCCGTGGCGGCATGACCGGCCTCGACAAAACAAAATCCTTCGGCCAACATGTCCTGTCCCTCGTGGTATTTGACCTCCCCGGTAACCAGGACCTGGGCGCCGCGCTGATAAGCCTCGCGCCACAGGGAGGCACCGCTGCCGCCCGCCACCGCCACCTTTTGCAAGGCCTGGTCCGGCGGACCGCCGCAACGCACTTGCTGCGCCCTCAGAACCGACTTGACCTGGGCCCCCAGGGTGCCCAGGGTCAGGGTGGCCGGCAGGGACCCGAGGTAACCCAGACCCTGGTTGCCGAACCGGTTTTCCAGGGTGTAGAGGTCGTAAGCCACCTCTTCGTACGGGTGGGTCCGCAACATGGCAGCGAGGGCTTCCTGCAGCCGGCCGGCCGGCACGATGGTTTCCAGCCGCGATTCGTCCACGCGGCTCAGTTCGCCCGTCCGGCCGGTAAAGGGGTTGGTGGCAGGCCCCGGACGGAAAGTACCGGTGCCCCGGACGGCAAAAGTACAGTCGCTGTAGTTTCCCACCTGCCCGGCCCCCGCCGCGGCAAGCGACTCGCGCACCTGTTCCAGGTGGGTTTCCGGTACGAACACGCAAAGCTTCAGGTAGTTGCCACTTTGAACTCCCAGGGCCCGGCAGTCCGAAAGACCCAGCCTCTGGGCCAGGACCGCGCTCACTCCCTCTTGGGCCCGGTCCAGGTTGGTGTGGGCCACATAAAGTCCGATGCCCCGCTGCAGGAAAGACGCGATGAGGCGCCCTCGGGCCTCGTCCAGGCGGAGGTGGGGCAGGGGCTGCAGGAAAAGAGGGTGGTGGGCCACGATCAGGTTGGCGCCCCGTAGAGAGGCCTCTTCCAGCACCTCAATTCCAGCGTCCAAGGCCAACATGACCCTCTCCACCGGGAGCGCGGGGTCACCCAGCTGCCAGCCTACCCGGTCCCAGGGCTCGGCCAGACAGACGGGAGCATACTCTTCCACCAGACCGGTCAGATCTTTTCCCCGGACAGACACTGGGCCACCTCCTGAATTTTACTGAGTAAGACGCCGGCCTCTTCGGCCTTTTGGGCCGCCGAGGGACTCCGGGCAGCCGCCAGCCGGAGCCGCAGGGCCTCCAGGCGTCCGGTCATCAGGGCCAGGTAGGCCGGCAACAGTGGGTCGCGGTTTTCGAGGAGGCGCGGCCCGATGGCCAGGGCCAGCTCATCCGGTTCTTCCCCGCGGCCGGGCTGGGCCGCCAGGATCACGTAGAAACGCTGCCGCTCCCTCACCAGCTTCTCGGCCACGATATGCCAGGCCTGTTCATACAACCAGGTCCGCAGACCCCGGATGCCGTTCATCGGTTGGAGGAGTAACAGCGGACCGGCGGCCAAGACGGCCGGGGCAGCGGCCAGGATAGCCCGCATAGTGGCTCCGCCCATGCCGGCCAAAACCACGGCGTCCGCCTCTCCCGGGGCAAGCGTCGCAAGGCCGTCCCCCCGGCGCAGCTCGATACGGTCCCGCAGGGAAAAACAGGCCAAATTGGCCCCCGCCAAACGCAGGGGCCCTTCTTTGACTTCTGTGGCGATTACTTTGGGGCAAAGACCCTCCCGCACCAGGTACACGGGTAAGAGCGCGTGGTCGGTACCGATATCCGCCACGACCGCCCCCCGGGGTACCAGGGCGGCAATCTGCCGTAAACGCTCCGTCGGTTCCACCGTCATATCCCACACCCCGCCAACCAAGCCGCAGGATTCCCGTCCTTATCTTACAGCAGTGAACGGGGGCAAGGCAAGGAGCGCCGCTAGCGGAAATGGGCCATGACCAGAGGCGTGACGAAGGTCTCGATGGCCGCGGCCACGAGCAGGAGGGGAGCCACCCAGCGCAAGCCGCCCGTCAGGCGGCGGGAAAAACGCAGTTGCCGCTGTACCGCCCAGATGGCCAGGGCGCCGGCCAGGAAAATCGCGGACAACTCAATGATACCGTGGGGCAGCAGGCCGGCCAGGACAAACCGGAACGTGGCGCCGGAAGCATGCAGAGTTTTGACCAGGACCCCGAGCACTACGGCATTGAAGACGATCACCAGGTAGCTGACCAGACCGCCCAGGTAGCCACCGATGGTAAGGAGCAAGAGCGCCACTATCATGTTTTTGACCCAGATGGCCAGCATCATCCACGCGGGCTGCAGGCCCAGAATAAACTTGAACTGACCCAAAAAGGCCTTGTTGCGGAGGGCCTGGGCAACAACAGACGAATGGGCGGCCGGGGTCAGGGCGTAGCTCGCCAAGGCCGCGGCCAGAAAAACCAGGGCCAATACGGTCCAGTAGAAAAATATGCCCTTACCCCTCGGCCGCCGATCAAAGGCGTTGACGTAAAGATCATTCTGTCTCATGCTTTATCTCTTTCGACAATAACCGGCATATTCCTGCCGGGAGTTCACGCCTTTTGCGGTGAAATACTGCGGGATTTGGCCAGGGCGTCCACGTAGGCCTTGGCGCTGGCCTCGATGATGTCGGTGCTGATACCCCGGCCGACCACCATGCCGTTTTCCCCCAGCCTTATTTTCACCGTGGCGTCGCCCAGGGCTTCCTTGCCCCGGCTCACCGAGCGCAGGCTGTAATCCAGGAGAGTGTTCTCCACCCCCACCATATGATCGATGGCCCGGAAAACGGCATCCACCGGACCGTCGCCGGAGTTGGTCCCGGTTACCTCTTGCCCGTCCATCGCCAGGATTACCGTGGCGGTCGCCCTGGTCGAACCGGCGATGTTCAGGGCAATGTTGTGTAAAACCAGCCAGCTGTCGCCAACCGGTTTTTCCCCCATCAGGGCGTGCAGATCCTCGTCAAAGACCTCTTTCTTCTGGTCGGCCAGGACCAGGAACCGCTGGTACAGCGCATCCAGACCGGCGGCGTCCGGTTGGTACCCGAGTTCCTGCAGGCTGTGGCTCAGGGCGTGCCGGCCGGAACGGGCCGTGAGCACAATGCGGCTACGGGACAGACCTACCACCGCGGGATCGATAATCTCGTAAGTACCGCGTTCCTTGAGCACTCCGTCCTGGTGGATGCCGGAGGCGTGGGAAAAGGCGTTGGCCCCCACGATGGCCTTGTGGGCGGCCACCGGCACCCCGGTCACCCGGGAGACCAGGCGGCTGGTCCGTTCGATTTCCCGGGTATTGATGCGGGTCTCCACCCCGAAGTCGGCCGGCCGCGAATAGATGGCCATAATTACTTCCTCCAGGGCGGTGTTGCCGGCCCGTTCCCCGATGCCGTTGATGGTCCCCTCCACCTGGCCGGCCCCGGCCCGGATACCGGCCAGCGAATTGGCGGTGGCCATGCCCAGATCGTTGTGGCAGTGGATACTCACCACGGCCTTATCGATGTTGGGCACATCCGCCACGACCCGGGATATCAGGTCTGCGTATTCCCACGGCGTGGCGTAGCCCACCGTGTCCGGAATGTTGACCACGGTGGCCCCGGCCTTGATAACCGCTTCCATCACCCGGCACAGGAAGGCGGGGTCGGCCCGGAAGGCGTCCTCGGCGTAAAACTCCACGTCCCCGACCAACCGTCTGGCATAACGCACCGCGGCCACGGACATCTCCAGAACCGCATCCGGCGTCATCTTCAGTTTCTTGGCCATGTGCACCGGCGACACCGCTATGCCCGTATGGATTCGTGGTGATTCCGCCTCCCGGAGGGCCGCGGCACAAGCATCGATATCCTGTTCCACGGCCCGGGACAGGCCGCAGATAACCGCCCCCTTGATTTCTTTAGCCAGCAGCCGGACCGCGGCTAGGTCCCCCGGCGAAGAGACCGGGAAGCCGGCCTCGATTATGTCCACGCCCAGCTTGACGAGCTGGCGGGCAACCTCCAGTTTTTCCTGAGCGTTCAGGGTAATGCCGAGAGACTGCTCACCATCCCGCAGAGTGGTGTCGAAGATGTGCAACGGGCGCATAACCATCATCCTTTCCCCTTTTTTTACGACCAAAACAAAAAACCCCGCCCTACCATGGGGCGGAGTTCAATCCGCGGTACCACCCACTTTGACAGCCCAAAAGAGCTGTCGCCTCTGCTGGGTACGGGACATAATAAATCCGATACCCCCTTCCTTTTAACGGTGGAAGTTCCGTCCGGGCCTACTTTCCGGGGATTTCGGCCGGCAACTCGAGGGAGAGTTCGGTGTAGCCGTTGTACCGCCTCGCACCAAAAAAGCGGCTCTCTGCCAACACAGGCTGACACTTACTATTCCCAGTCATCGTCATTTTAACGTAGAGTTATGGGTGCATTTTAACAAGCCCGGGAGCAGTTGTCAATCTCTTTTTGGGTTGGGGCCCGCCCCGTCAAAGTTTACCCATATTTAATGCTTGCTTGGCCAGGATTATGGACTACTTCGATGGAATATTAGGGGAAAACGTATCCGACGATGGAGGTCGAGCACCTTGCTTGAAGAACTGAACCTCAAACTGGGAGGTGAAGCCGGCCAGGGCCTGCAGTCCATCGGTCTCTTGCTGGGCAAGCTGTACGCCCGGGCCGGCTACTATGTCTTCACCAACCAGGACAATGAATCCCTCATTCGCGGCGGACACAACTTCTACCAGTTGCGGGTGGCCTCCCGGCCGGTCTTCACCATGGGTGAAGCCATCGATCTCCTGGTGGACATGGACGGGGAGAGCCGGAGGATCCACGCCGGTGAAATCGCTCCGGGCGGGTTGGCCCTGGTGGACGGCACCAGCGCGGGGCCCGGGGAAGCGGCGGTCCCGTTGGCCGAAATCGCCCGGCAAAGCGGCGGCCACGACATTTTCCGCAACACCGTAGCCGCGGGAGCCATCGCCGGGCTCACCGGCCAGGACTTCGACGCCCTGGCCTCCCTTTTGACCGAGACCTTTGCCGCCGATCCCGATACCCGGGAGACCAACCTGCGCTGCGCCCGGGAGGGATACCAGGCCGCCCGGGCCACGGGCAGAAGCCTGGTGCCGGCCCCTCCCACCCACCCGGGCAAGCGGCCCTTCGTCAACGGCCACGAAGCGCTGTCCCTGGGCGCCCTGGCTGCCGGCTGCAAGTTCATGGCCGCCTACCCGATGAGTCCGTCCACCCTGATCATCACCTACCTGGCCGGCCAGGCGGATGCTTTCGGCCTGGTGGTCGAACAGGCCGAAGACGAAATAGCAGCGATCAACATGGCTCTGGGAGCTTCCTACGCCGGGGTCCGGGCCATGACGGCCACCTCGGGCGGCGGATTCGCCCTCATGGTGGAAGGCCTCTCCCTGGCCGGCATGCTGGAACTGCCGGTGGTGGTGGTAATCGCCCAGCGGCCGGGACCGGCCACAGGTCTGCCAACCCGGACCGAACAGGGCGACCTCCTCTTTGCCGTCCATGCGGGGCACGGTGAATTTCCCCGCTTCGTTTTAGCCCCGGCCACGGCGGCCGAAGCCTTCACCATAGCCCCCCGGGCCTTCGATTTGGCTGAAAGATTTCAGGTGCCGGTCATCATCCTGACCGACCAGCACCTGGCCGAGTCGTACCTAACCCCCGAACCTTTCGACTTTTCCCGGGTGACCGTAACCGGTTACCGGCTGACCGGAGCGGCCGCGCCCTACCGCCGTTACGGTCCGGGCCCGCTTGGTGTGTCCCCCCTGGCCGTGCCGGGTACCGTGGATGCCGTAGTGGTGGATTCGGACGAACACGATGCCGAAGGCCATATCGTCGAAGACGCCGCCACGAGAAAAGCCATGGTAGCCAAGAGGCTGGCCAAGTTCCCGGCCATGCTTGATGCCCTCAACCCGCCCCTGCGGCAGGGCCCACCCGCCGCCGCGGACGTTTTGCTGGGCTGGGGGTCCAGTTGGGGAGCCCTGTGTGAGGCGGGAGAAAAACTCAACCAGGCCGGCACACCGGTAGAGGTGTGGGGCCTGCAGGAGGTCTGGCCCCTCAACCCCAAACATTTTACGCCGCTCGCCGGCCGCAGGGTCACCGTGGTGGAGTCCAACGCCACCGGCCAGATGGCCAGGCTGTTGACCGGCTGGGCGGGCGTACAGGTGACCGCGGGCATCAACCGTTACGACGGCCGACCGCTCTCGGCCCGCTACATTATCCGGCATTTCAAGGGGGAATTTTAGCATGGCCAGCGCTTTTCAACTCACGGACCAGACCGCCTGGTGCCCGGGTTGCGGTAACTTCGCCATCCGGCAGGCGGTGGCACAGGCCCTGACCCTGTGCGAACTCGAGCCGCACGAGGTGGTTCTGGTTTCCGGCATCGGCCAGGCGGCCAAGCTGCCGCACTATATCAACACGAACGTGTTCAACGGCCTGCACGGGCGGGCGGTGCCGGCAGCCACCGCGATCAAGGCGGCCAACCACCACCTCCAAGTCCTGGTGACGACGGGCGACGGCGACTGCTACGGCGAGGGCGGTAACCATCTCCTGCACGCCTTCCGGCGCAATCCCGACATCACCATCCTGGTGCACGACAACCAGGTCTACGGGTTGACCAAGGGGCAGGCTTCACCCACCAGCGAATACGGCTTTGTGACCAAATTACAGAGTCACGGGGTGAAAAACGAGCCTCTGGACCCGGCCGCGCTGGCCGTGGCCATGGATGCCTCCCTGGTGGCCCGCGGTTTCGCCGGGGATATACCCGGTCTGGCGGCTTTGATCGCCCGGGCCGTCAAACACCGGGGGCTCTCCCTGGTGGACATCCTGCAGCCCTGCGTGAGTTTCAACAAACTCAACACTTACGCCTGGTACCGTCAGCGGGTGTACTACCCGGCCGAGGGCACGCATGATCCCGGCGACCGCGTGGCCGCCTTCCGTCTGGCCCTGGAGTGGGGGGACCGTATTCCGCTGGGGGTTATTTATGAAAATGAAAGGCCCGTTTTCGAGGACCAGTTTGCCGCCCTGGCCCAAGGGCCCTTGGTTTCCCAGCCCTATCCCGCCCCCGGCCTCCTGGAGAAAGCCCTGGCCGCCTTCTACTGAAATCATTCATTCCGTGCCAGCATGCCTGAGCAGGGGCCGCTTTTGGCAAAATCGGCCCAGAGAGTGGCGCCCGGAAAGCGACACCCGTCGATCTCGACAGCCTGGTTGTCAGGAAGTAAACGTGGGAAAACGTGTCAGTTTGGTGGGCAGGGTGGGATTCGAACCCGCGGAACGGCCTGGGGCCGCCCTGCGGGTTTTCAAGACCGCCGCATTCAACCACTCCTGCACGTCAGTCTTAGTGCATCACTTCAATCGACAGGCACAGGTCTTTGACGATGGTCGCGTCGAGATCTCTGATCAGAGCCCCGTTCTCGTACCGCCGCAACGAGTCCGGATGCAAACCGGCCCTCGCAACAAACTCCTCCTGGGTTAGGCCCATGCCCTCCCGTAAGGCCCTGACCTCGTCCGGCCCGGGTAGGCCCTTCCGCCTCCGGTACTCGTCATAGATGGCATGAATGCCAGGGTCGGTATCGTGCGAAGTGATATACTCCAACCCGCACACAGGGCAGCGCAGATAATCAAGGGTTCCGGCGATCAGTTCGCCCCGGACATTGACTTCTTCCTCCCGCGAAACCGGAATAAACTTCCTCATCTGATTACAATCATAGCAGTACTCTTTCATAATTTAAACCTTTCTTTTGGAAATTTGAGAGATACCCCCCTTCTTCTGTTTTAATCCGAAAGACTATCTCAAAACAATTAGGGAGCACAAGGCAATCTTGTGCTCCCACCAATTTTCCAAGCACCAATCGTCTATTCGGTAGCAAATAGGGAAAGACCAATATCTCCTACTGTTGTAAGTATACCTGCCGACAGAAGATTTGTCAAACGCCTTGTTTACCTCTACGCCTGGCAACAGCTTCTACTTATCTCCCGGGCCAGGGGCAGCAGCGCAAAACACACATTCTCCGCCACCACCAGACAATACCGCGCACCTTCCAAACCGGCCCCAACTCGCCGTACTCGCCATGAAGGTGACATTAGAGGCAAAGCGGAACCTGGTACTTCTCCAGGAGACCGGAATATCCGCTCCTGCGGCCGGTGCAGCTCAACAAGCGGCATTAACCAACCCACCGTGGCTGCCTGGAGGGCCATCTTACGGGCCGGCACCTGCCTTGGTCTCCCCTTCATCGCTCCACTCCTCGTGCCCCGGGGCCGGCGAGCCGCACAGCATCACCACGGCCCTGCGTTTCACCCATCCCCAATCCTTCTCCCCGCCGGCGGTTTCCCAGCTCTAGCGGTCTACCGGTATCAGGGCGGGACGTCCCCGAGAATTTTTCGACAATTTCTTACCCCGGTCGGGATTAAGGGCGGCAGCTAAATAGTCGATATTTAGTTGGAAGAACCTCCAAGGTAGCCGATGGCTTAGATTCAGGCACCGGTGAATGATTCCAGACCGGGTGGCGGGCTCAGTTGAGCAGACGGATAATGTCACTCTCCGGAAGCATGGCAAACACTTCACCGCGCGTATAGGAAAGAAGGTAGACGTTGGGTAAGCCCGTATTCACTCCCAAAACGCGCGCTACCACGACCTCCCCTTCCGGAAGTCTGACCAAAACGGCGTCTCCCACCTTGTACGCAGGGTTTGGCATTAGCCCCACCTTTACAGCCGAACTGGGGCAATGTTCGACAAGAGGGTCCCGTTGACCTGCCAGGGTTGGGTACCACCAGCACGGGGAGCAGCCGGACTCCGCCCCGGAGGGCAGACGCGGCACCGGTTACAGCCGGGACATTCTTTTGGAAAGCACGAGACGCAGTCCTTAACGGAGTGACCATTGATGCAGAAGGTAAAGTTCGTAGCCGACCGCTACGAACAACTGGTTGGCCATGTCGCCGGTATCCCGTGCATTCTGGAGAGCGGCGCGTCCCAGCCCAGGGCGGGTGAAACCTGGCTTGTTGAAATGACGAGGACCAACGCTCGCAGGACGGTAGCCTATGTAAAGGCGGTCCGCCCCTGGCAGGGCACGCCTGAGGACCGCCGGGCGGTCGTTCACGCCCATGTGGATTTTCACGACGGAACGCTCAAATTCCTCAGAAGTATCACCTTTCCCGTGGAACATACCCTGTATGCGCAGCTGTGGAAAGATTACCAACTCTTGATGGCTAATATGAACGCGGTGATCATAAGGGGCGACAAAGCCATCCGGTGGAACAAGAAGGGCAAGCCCCCCCATGCTTTGCCCCTGCAGCGTTTTGCCACCAAGTACAAGAACCAGCCCCTTATAGGCGAACCCGGTGACATCCGCTATTTCCTGGCCAACCTGGAGGACTTGCGCAATAAGACGATAGAAGAGGCTCGGAGAAGAAGGGCAAAGGAAGGACCAGAGGTTCTAAGTGTGACCTGACTTTGAGCCGTCCCGCAGGGCGGTTCTTCGCTTGGACGAAATCGGCCCTCTTCCCTGCCCGGCGTAAGGAACACAACCGGGGGAATTAGGGAATAGTCACGGACAAACCACGTGATCCGGTACGTAATGCATCGTTATTCGACCAAATGGGCAATTTGTGTCTGCGGATAGTATTGGAAACCGCTATCGAATGGCAAATATTGAACAATAGGAGACCCGTGATTGTCAAGGTTAACGTTTTGTCCTACTATCGCTCCATAAACGGAGACCGCTCCGTTGTTGGTGGAATCCACCGAACCATTCGGCGCATAAATGAATCCTTCCATGGTAAGGGCGCCATTATTTTCGAAAGTAATGTTTCCGCCAGAGTATAGGGCAAAAGATACCCCCCCATCGGAGCCGGTCGTACCAATACTGCCATTGGACTCGATCGTTATCCCGCCGCTGGCATATATACACGTGTTTTGCTGTATACTGCCATTGTTCTCTAAGGTTACCGAACCATCAACATATATGGGTCCCGTAAGCACGTCAGAACCATCACCACCAAATGTTTGATCCCCGGAATAATACGTCTTATTGTTATTGGCTTCGGTTTTCAACCCCGCCAAGAAACTGGAATAATCGGGCAACGAAATATAAGAATTATTGATGGTTGTTCCGGTAATATTACCATCGGTTGCATTGACAATATTGCCATCTAGAGTCACGTTGCCGGTTATATTCACCCCTCCGGTCGATCCAAAGTCGATATCACTATTGCTATGCACATTACCATTGACAGTAACCACTCCGCAACCCCCCAATTGCAGGGCTTGAGTGGTGCTCCCATTAAATATGGCATAACCTGATAGCGGATAGTATCCGGAACTATCTGCTGTCGCCGACCTCGTTAGCGCCAGGGGAGTTTTAAATCCCAAAACAGGTGCAAAGAAAAAATGATGCGGTTCGCTGATCGACACAGTGTATTTGCCACCGTTTATCGTAAACCAATTATCAGTATCATAATCGGCTTGAGAAATATTGTTGGCTTGAAGGACCGCCTCGGCCGCCGACTGAGCGTTGGAAGAGTTCGAAGCTGCCGCCAAAGCTGCTGCGGTCGCCGCCTTCTGCAACTGAACACCGTGTGTTACCTCGGCCCCGATGTCGACGCCCACGGCGGAAAAGCCGAACAGCAACACCACCAATAGGGCAACGAATACCAGCGATTGTCCGTCTTCCTTCCTAATCATGATGGTGGCACCTCCTCCACTACCATAGTCGTACTGCTCGTTACGGTGACCCCCGACGGGAAAAAAGACGCAATTATTGGAGTCAAAATGTGGTACTCCTTGTAGACGGTCACCGTTACATCGTCACCTACCGCGTCCGTCGGGTAGTAACTTGGGTCGTCGACGTTGGTACCCGGGTAGTCGGCCACCACGTCGTTCTTCATGGTGGTCGTTCCCGTTCCCAGGGTGACCATACGGGCCCCCATCGCGCTGGCCGCCTCCACCTGGCTCTTGGTCAGGAAAAGCATGCCAAAGTCTATTATGCCGGTAACCAGCAGCAAAAGGATGGGCAGCACCAGAGCAAACTCCACTGCCGCCTGTCCCCGCGAGGAGGAAAATCTCACAGCCATCCACCAGCTTTACCCGAAATTATGTACCAGGCTCCTTTCGGAGCCTACCGGCGATTACGGCGCTCTCCCCCGGTGGAGATGGCGGTGAACAGGCCCTGCAGGCTACCGTTCTCAGAGGTCAACCGCAAGGAAAGTTTGTTGCAGTAAGCAGGCATCCTGTTCACCAACTCTTCCTGATATTTACCGGAAAATATGTACCAGGCTCCTTGCGGAGCCTGTTTGGAGATTATTGTGCCGAGTTTATCGTGTTGGCGACATTGTTGAACATGTTGAACAAACCCTTACCCATAAACTGCAACGCTACGATCACGACAATCGCTATCAGGGCCAGGATCAGACCGTACTCCACCATGGTCTGCCCCTTCTCAGAGGTCAACCGGGCCTTCCAGACCGCCATCTCCGCCATCAACCGCAAGGAAAGTTCGTTCCAGCGAGCCAGCATCTTTCTCACCACCTTTCTGTATACAGTTTAAGACCGTTCCCCGCCCCTCACCATATCCGGCCCCGGCCGAGGGGAGTAACAAAAACCGGGGAGGTAAACGTTAATGGGCCAGTACGTTGTCCAGGTCCTGGTACTGATACAACCCCAGCGTGTTCATGCTCCGGGCTGTCAGGACCCCCACTACCGCAAGAGCGGCGAAACCAAGAATCAATGCGTACTCCATCAGTCAGAACAACCACCATGCACAAGGCTACTTCGCAGGCTGCCGGGATCAGGGCTATTTTCCCTGATCAAAAAGGTCAGCGCACTCACGTAAGATCCCTTCCCAATCCAGCCCAGGCGGTATTTCCAAAACCGCCACCGCGCCGCGCACCGGCCGGGTGAACTTCCCCGGCTCCATCAATACATTTTTGACCACCCGCCCTTCCGGATCCAGATAATAGACGTCAATCGTATAACTCATGAAAAAGGTGTGTATCCAGTTGCACTTAGGTATCAACAGGGCATAGTCGCCGTCCGAGCCGATCAGGCCCCTCGTCCTGGCTAGTAGTCCCCTGGCCACCTTCAGCATCAAAAGACCCCCGCGTTTATGACCGCGATCAGCGCCGGACCGAGGATGACCCCAAAAAGGGCCGGCAGGATTAAAAGGATCAGCGGAAAGAGCATTTTTACCGGCATCTTCTGGACGGCCTCTTCCACCCGGGATCGCTTGTCGATCCGCAACTGGCTACTCTGGACTCTCAGGATCTGGGACACACTCATACCGAAACGTTCGGCCTGAACCATCGATACCAGCACATTTCTCAGACTCTTGATTTCCTTGTTGCGCTGGGCAATGTTGAGGAGCGCGGTACGCCGCGGTATGCCATACTTGATTTCCTGCAGGGCAAACCCGAATTCCTGGGCTACCGGACCGCCAAATTTGCCGATCGCCGTGGCCATGGCGGCGTCAAGGCCCAGCCCGGACTCCACGGAAAGGGTCACGATATCCATGAAATTGGGCAGTTGCCTTTCCAGTTCCGTTTTGCGCCCGGTCACCGCCCGGCCCAGAAGGAATGAGGGCAGGACCTGGAACAGCAGGAATATGACTATGGCCATAAGCAGGGCCGCGGGCGGACCCTGGAGCAAATACTCGGCGTAACCGATAAGGATAGCGGCTCCGGTACCGGTGATCATCTTCATACCGGTCAGTTCTGCCGCAGTCAGGTGCCATGGGTTGCCGGCGGCGTCGATACGATCCTGCAACGTCACCAGGGTGCGTTTGCTTGCCACCAGGCTGCCGAAGCTCAGCACGGTTCGGAAGAACCTTTTGATAAAGGGAAGGCCCCCGGTTTCGCTTTTCTTTCTGGCCAGGCCGAATAACATCCTGGACATGAGACGCTCGCGGCTTTCCTTGACGCCGGTCAGAAAGTAAAGGACCAGACAAAAGATGGTGATCCAGATGCTGATTACGGCGACCCATTTGTCCGATAGTTCCATAGCTGATCACACCTTCATGTCCAGAATCCGGCGCATGACCAAAATACCCATGATCATCATCAGACCGCTGCCGACCAATATGGTCAGTCCCAGCGCATTGTGAAACAATACGCCAATGTACGAGGGCTCCATAAGGTATATCAGAAGACCTACCGCAACCGGCAGACCGGAAATGATGGCCCCGGAAAGCCTCCCCTGCGCGGTAAGGGTCTTGATATTCTTTTTCAGCTTGATCCGATCGATAACGGTATTCTGAATCAGCCCCAGGATCTCCGAGATATTGCCGCCGATTTGCCGGTTGATCCGAATGGCTATGGTCATAAGTTCGACGTCGGCGTTGTGGGTTTGTCTGGCCATGTTCTCCAGCGCTTCCTCCATCACAACACCCATGGACATGTCGTCCATGAATCTGCTGAAAACCGTCCTTATAGGGTCATCCATTTCCTCTATCACCATCTTCATCGCCTGCTGCAACGAGTATCCGGCCCTGACGGCCCCGGTCATTATGGAGAGGGCCTCTATCAACTGCTCGTCGATCAGCGCCTGTCTGACCCGCTTCTTGGCCTCGACCAGGAGGTCCAGAGACAGGGCCGCCAGGAAGCCGGCGATGAGGCCGAACCAGACGTTGATCAGGGCGAAAACGGCCCCTGCACCCAGAAAGACGACTACCTGTACACCGACGAATTCGGCGGCAAAAAGCTGGATATCTGCGTCCTTCAAACTGACTTCCTTGCGCGCCAGGTAGGTGCGCGGCACCAATCTCCCAAAGGTCCGCAGAAAGGTAAATCTCCTGGCCGGCTGCTCGTCTTCGACAGGTACCCGGAACGCAAATCCGGCCAGCTTGTCCTTCAAGGCCGTCGGCCGCAGCGACCACTGCACCAGCCCCAGGGAAAGGAACAGGGCTGTCAGAAAGACCATGACCACGGTCGCAATCAATACCACGGGGATACCCCCCTACGCAAAAAGGCTTTCCGGAACAGTGAACCCTTTACTGACCAGTTTGTCTACCAGATGGGGGCGGATGCCGGTCGCTACAAATTCCCCGGTCGTGTGTCCGCTCCGGTTGACTCCCGCTTCCTGAAACCTGAAGATATCCTGCGTCTGGATGATGTCTCCCTCCATGCCCAGCACCTCGCAGATATGGGTTATCCGCCTGGTGCCGTCGCGGAAACGGGCCTGGTGCACCACCATTTCAATGGCCGAGGAGATCTGCTCGCGGATGGCCCGCAGAGGCAGGTCCATCCCCGCCATCAATACCATCGTCTCCAGCCGGGCAAGCATATCCCGGGGCGAATTGGCATGGCCGGTGGTAATGGAGCCGTCGTGGCCCGTGTTCATGGCCTGCAGCATGTCCAGGGCCTCCCCGGACCGCACCTCCCCGACGATTATGCGGTCCGGACGCATGCGCAGGCAGTTGCGTACCAGATCGCGGATGGTAACCGTTCCCTTGCCCTCGATGTTGGGCGGCCGGGTCTCCAACCTTACAACGTGGGGCTGCCGCAGCTGCAACTCGGCTGCATCTTCAATGGTGACTATCCGCTCGTTTTCCGGGATGTACGATGATATGACACCCAGCGTACTGGTCTTGCCGCTGGAGGTGCCTCCCGCAATGATGATGTTTACCCGGCCCACCACGCATACTTCCAAAAAGCGCATCATAGGCGTACTCAGAGTGCCGAAGCGGATCAGATCCTGCATGGTGAAGGGGTCACTGGCAAACTTTCTGATCGTCAGGCACGGACCGTTGAGGGCCAGCGGCGGGATAACCGCGTTGACGCGGGATCCGTCCGGCAACCGGGCATCCACCATGGGTTGGGCTTCATCGATACGCCGTCCGATGGCCCCCACTATTTTCTCTATTACCTTAAGCACGTGGTCATGATCACGGAAGCGGACCGGAGCCTTTTCCAGCCTTCCCTGGCGCTCCATGTAGATGTCATTGGGTCCGTTGACCATTATTTCCGAAACGGTGTCGTCACCCATAAAGGGAGTTATCGGACCCAGACCGGTAAGTTCGTAAATGGTGGCGGTAACCACCTGGGACTGGTCGGAGCGGCTCATCGGGTAGTTTTCCACCCCGGCCAGCTCTTCCGCCACCGACGCAGTCATTTCCGCAAGTTCGGCTTCACTCAGCCGGGCGGTTTTGCCCAGCCGCCTGACCACTTCCGTATGCACCCGCCCGCCGAAATCCAGCAAGCGGGCATCATCGCGGACGCGCTCGTCCGCAATTAGGGTATTGGCGCCGCCATAGGGCTGCCCGACCTTTTGTTTATTGATCCAGTCTGCCAGCTTCATTGGGTATTGACGCCCCCCCGTGTAAATCCCGTAAACCTACTGCAACGCTGGCGCAAACATCTTTGCCCGTTTTGAGGCCTTGTCCTGCGGAGGTTGGGCCATAGTCATGATCGCCTGTGATATATCGCTTTTGGGATACTTCAAAACAAAAGGCTCACCGGTGTTGATCGACGCCACCGTCAGGCGGCCGTCACTTGGAACGAGATAGGATATTTTAAGTTCCAGGGCCTCCTCGATTTCCTTGATCTGTACACCAATATTGCCCACGTTGGACCGGTTGAGAACGAGCTGGACCTTGCCTAGAAAGCGCAACTCCCGGAGGATGTTGATGGCCTTCCTGGTGTTGCTGACAGCCAGTATGTCGGTGGACAAGACCAAAAGAATCTTGGTGCTCTGTTCCAGGGCCACCATGGCCACTTCCGTCATCTTACTGGGCACATCGATAACCACGTGGTCATACAGGCTATTGGCAAACTTTAGGATATTGCGGGCCTCTTCAGCGTCCACCAGATCCCCCTGTTCCGGGGAAAAGGGTGCCGGCAGGAAATCCAGGCCGGATTTGTGAGTCATCAGGTATTCGCGAAAAACGTCCTCGTCCTTGACCTCTTCCTGCACCCATTCGGCCATGGTCCGTTTGGGAGGCATATGCAGGATCAGCGCGTCCGATCCGTAGTGTACGTCATAGTCCAGGAGCAAGGTTTTGCCGGCCTTCCGTATGGTGTAAGCCAGAGCCAGGTTGGTGGCGATGAGGGAAACTCCCGACCCGCCCTTGGAAGAGTACACGGCCACGATCTCCGCCGGCAGCTTCTTGACCTGCTTTTCCTCCGGGTGGGGCATACGGTCGTAAATACGCCGGATAGCAACCAGCAATTCGCTGGAATCATACGGCTTAATCAATATCTCCTTGGCGCCGGCTGCAATGCATTGCTGCATTTTCTCGATGGTCGGCTCCATGGTGGAAAGAATCACGGCTACGTCGTTGTATTTTTTGCACAGGACATCACAGGCCTGAATACCGTCGAGAACAGGCATCTCAATGTCCATAACAACTACGTCGGGACGGGCGTCATTGGTCTTTTGGATGCAATCCTCGCCGTTCATGGCCTCACCGACCACGATCATATTTTTGTCGAATTGCAGGGTTCGACGAATACCCCGGCGAGTTTCCTCATTGTCATCCACAATAAGTACGCTAATCACTGCTTATCCCCCTAAGCAAGACGGTCAAGGTACCGTGCTGTTCCGCCTGTATCACCGTCAGCGCCCCCAACTGGAAAACCTCGATCGTAAGAGTACCGGCCGTCTTATCCAGCACCAGGACGTTAGGAAGCACATCGGTGGCACCCCCGCTGCCGTTGGACACCACAAGGTCGATCCGGTCACCCGTCAGAACGGCTCCGTTCACACCCGTCACCTGGTTGATGGGTATGCTCATGGCATACATGCTGGCAGGCACTTCAGCCGACAGACCGGACGGGACCGAGCCCTGGATCAGCATATTATTAACTATCACTTCTCCCGGTACTATGCCCACCGTGACCACCTTGCCCAGCGGATTGGCCGCGGCGTCCGGATAGACGGCCATGGGAAACTTTTTAGCTTCCAGTTCGGACGGGCCTATCGCCGTCCGAACCGGAATAACGGACTTGGCAACGAAAACCGTAACCGACTTGGCAACCGGGTTGGTAGTAAATATCTGATAGGAACCCATGGCTGCCACCGAAGCAAATACCACCGCCAGAAAAATGTAGATATACCGTTTAGGTGTAACTGTGGCCATGACGTCACCCCAATACTGATCATTGCTTCTTCCCGACGGTTCAGTCCGGCCTGATCTTCGCATATGGGGACGGCTGTCTTCGTTGCCGGGATCCGGGCTTCCCCCGTCAGGGGGAAATACCCACCCCTGCGACCGGTCCGCCCCATCGAAATCTTGCCGACGTCTCCAGCCGGACCGTATGCCCCTCCAGGCCGGCTGATTGCTTACCATATTTATCGACAGGTTAAGAACCTGTGCTTAGCGGACTATGGTCCCGGTTTAATTGCCCAATAGGACCCCTTGTCCGTGCCGGCAACGAACCATCCCTTCCACAAAACGGAAACAGCCCCGCCGTGCGGGGATGTCATTTTTCTGTCCTGCCATAGTGGTCAGCCCCGGGGCATACCCATATTGCTGACCGGTTCAATTTATTTGTACTTCTAACTAATAAACGCCTTTTGACCAACACTTATCCCAATCAGCATGGCAAAAAATACAAATACAATAAGCACAGTCGTTATCATCCATTTACGTTTAGTATTGACGCACATATCTGTTACTAATAAATAAATACCTGGCAATACTAATATATATCTGAACATCCCAAACATCGGCTCAACATTGTCAGCAAATAGCCCATTATTTCCTAATATAAGGAGGGATAAGAGGCTATATGATTTGGGTACCCATCCCCCCTTTTGGCATAGCACTACAAAAGCCACCCCCAGCGCCCATAAGTTAACCAAAAGCAATCCGGTCCCACCTTGGTGCGTTACCCCAAACTGTAACTCCTTAATAATTAGCAGCGGCAGAAAAATAAAATGTCGCTTATAAACAAGACCTTCCATCCTGGTAAATATTAACATATTGCCAAATTTCCACTGTAGGTAACCCAAAAATACACATAGAAATATTGACGATAATACTGTAAATTGTATCCGCATCTTTTTATCCCATTTATTATAATATGCGATAAAAAGTGATACCGGTAATGTAAAACCCGGAGGCCGCGCAACTGCCGCTAATCCGGAAACTATCCCGGCCCACCCTACTCTGTTCCGGCGAGTCCAGTATATAGCCAGTAACACGGCCAGGAGCATTGTACTCTCGCTATATGCCGCAGAAAAATAGACACTACCGGGGAAAATACCAAACAAAAGACACGATAAACAAGCCTTTCTCCAATCCCCAAGGCGTTCCTGTTCCAGGAGAAAATACACGTAAAAAGCTCCGGTGTAAGCTATGTTCGCCGCCAGTACCCCAGCCAGTTCTCCATGCCCTGGCATGATGATCAGCACTAGTCAGATTAACATGGGATAAAGGGGAAACCACATGGTCATCCCGGAGGACAGATAGCCGTGTGCAGCGATTTTGAGATACCATACGGAGTCATATAGGAACAACGCCGTTTCCGGTAAATAATTCAACGGACCCTGGTGGTACGGTAGATACCACCAGGGCGCTGGTGGTGGAAGGGAAGGATAATGGGCATAGAACGCCAGATAAACAGGGAGCAGAACGATAAAGCGCGTGGCGACAAACACTCCGGCTAAGATCAGGATTGGTCTCATCACTTCATGCCTACGGCCCAAAAGGTATCACCTTCTTAAGATCGTCTCAGGCGGCCCCCCCGGGGCGCACTTACAAACACATCACCAACCGTGTCACGATAAACTTCCTTCCATTTTTGCGGCTCCGCCTCCAAGTACCTGACCAACGGCGAGTCCTTCGGCATCAGGACCGTTCTAATTCGGTATTTGTCGAGCACCCCGTCCGGGTTGACATTCAACCGCACAGCCTGGAGGTAATCCTGGAACACCTGGGTGCTGGCCAGGTAGATATCGTCCCTGCCGTCGATAAACGGGGAAACCCCCTCGTAGATCAGGTAGCCCCCCCAGGTATAATTGTTGAACAGGTGATCCTGAAGATCATGGCTCTTAATATAACTCAAAGCACCGGCGGGCCAACCACCACCGGACACCTCCCGCATTACGTCTTTCTGTGGGAAATTGAACAGAGAGTAAATCAAAACGACCGCCCCGATAAGAGCGAACGCAACCTGCACGTTTTTCCCCTTCACCCGTGCCAAGAACTCGTCAGGCAAGAGACGCAAAATCATAATTCCCCACACAACCACGAAATAGGGATAGTACCTCCCCCCGGTTATGGCCAGGTAGAAGAAGCCGGTGAGGTATAAAGCCAAGACCGTGAATCTTCTCCTGCCCGCCGCGTCCCAATAATTCTCCTTCTTGCGCCCGTACAAGGTCACCGCCAACATAAAGATGGGGAGTAGGTAGATCATTGCCATGATCGGGGATCTAAAGTCTGGCGGCTGCCACTCCGTTATGTCTCTATTCCACGAATTGCCGGACAACCAAAAAGCAAACTTCCACAAGCTTAGACTGTTCGGGTTCAGGAGGGAAGCCAGGAAGCTCGCCCCGGCCACCGGTAATAGGCCCCCGTCCCTTTCGTGGTACCACTGCATCCCGGCCTCGAAGGCGACCATGAGAACTCCCAAGACTACCGAACTGTGCAGGTTGGCCCAAAGCAGAGTGAGCACTGGCAACGTCCAGCGCCACTTTGACCTGGAGTGCCAGGCCAGAACATAGAGAAACACCACGAAGAGAAAGTAGCTGCAGACCTGTGGTCTGGCAACGATCAAAGAACGCGGGAAGAATGCGGTGATTGAAAAAATAACTACCGTGACGGCCGCGCTTTTTTCTTCCTTCCGGCAAAGTAGCCAAACGAACACCAAGAAGCCCGCCAGTCCCAGCCACGTCAAAAGCATGAGCCCGTAGTAGCCCATCCACGACGAAAACAAGTACAGAATTACGTCATAAGCCCACTCATGAGCCACCCACGGTTTGCCGAAGGCTGTCCAGGAAAAAGGGTCCGTATGAGGCACGGTATGGTGAGCAACTATCCACTTGCCCGCAGCCATGGCCCAAAACGGATCCCCGTCAGTTATCATCTGGTGGGCAACAACCAGAATATAGACTATCGAGAAAGCAAAGGGCACCCCCAATGTGCTGAGGGCGTTTCTGAGTTTTACCGTCAACATTTTGAACCTCCGAAAGACATTTCGTCAATTGCATGGATTGCTTAGTCAGCTCAACAGCAGTCGCTCCTACCGCGGCCAGGGAAAAACATATTACCCGATGTCGGTACCTATAAGCCAATTCTGCAGGCCTCTAGTGCCGGACCGTGGCCCCGGGCTGGCAGGTAGTTTATAATAATATCGATAGGTCGGGTACCTATATTTAGCAGGTACAGCTTTATCCGCCAAAAATCAGCCCCGCCGATTGTCCCCAAAGCCCTTCTCCCATGCCGGCCCCTGACATCATTTGCCACAAAATGAAAACAGCCCCCGGGGCTCCTCAAAACCGGCCCTACGGAACGACAACAATCAGTCGACCACCTCACTCATTTCACGGTACGGCCCCGGGTCTGCAAATGTCCTTGCTCTCTGGAACATAAACCGGCGTGTCCCGGCAGCGGTTTATGTTTCCCCGGGATTCTCCGGCACCTGCTAAAGCAGGTGGGTTTGCTATGGAATGAAAGCCCACGAAAGCACGAGCCAACATACCCCTGACTTCAGTCGAGGATTACAGAAAAACCTCCCACTCCCCCACCACCTTCGTTAGTTCTGAAACGGGGGTGGGGAAACTCGACGGCTTTCGCTTTCCGGCTGAACCCCAACCGGTCAAAACAAGCTTCAAAGTAGTCACGTGTCGCAGGTGGTACAGCCGCGGCAAAAGGCCCGGACCGAAACACCGGGCCCGGCCTGGCCGGCGGCAGGAGTTCGGCCGCCGGTCACGAATACCATGCTTTGACCCCATGGTAGGTTAGGCCCCCAATGGCCGGGGCTTTTCGGAGGTGTCCCTGAGTGCAACTTCAAGGGAAAATAGCGGTTATTACGGGGGGAGGAGGCGAGTTCGGACGGGCGATTAGTTTGGCCCTTGCCCAGGCAGGAGCTTTTGTCGTTGTGACAGACAATGTTCTCGCCAAGGCCGAGGAAGCAGCCGGACAGATTCGTTCCCTTGGTGCACAAGCTGTGGCCCTCGAGCTTGACGTTTCCCGGGTCGGTCAGTTGGCGAGGGTGATGGAGGATATAACAGCTAAATACCATGGTTTGGATATCCTCGTTAACAGTACCGGGGTTACCTTGGGAAAACCTGCCACCGAGGTAACCGAACAGGACTGGGAGAGAGTAATCGATATCAATTTAAAAGGGAGTTTCTTCACCGCTCAAGCTGCAGGGAGGGAAATGATCAAACTTGGCGGGGGAATTATAATTAACATAGCTTCAATAAGTGCCCACGTGGCTGAAATCAATACCGCGGTCTACTCTGTAAGTAAGGCTGGTGTGGTGTCCTTGACCCGTAACTTGGCCCGCGAGTGGGCGAGGTACAATATCCGGGTCAATGCCGTTGCTCCGGGCTACGCCCGAACACCACTCACTGAAGCGTTAATGCGGGATGAAAAAATCTACAACTCTTTTTTGCGACGGGTTCCGTTGAGACGCCTGTGTGCACCGCAGGATGTCGCCCAATCGGTTTTATTTCTGGCCGGCGAAGATTCTTCTTTCATCACCGGTCATGTTCTGGTGGTTGACGGCGGGCAATCAACGTAACCCGGATAAGCCGTTTCGCCGGACGACACCACACGGTGAGGTATCTAGATCACCCGTACCCCCACGCGAAAATAATCATCGCTGATGACCAGGTGTTCCTGCGATCCCAGGATATCTCGGAAAACAACCTGGGGCATGAATCGGGAAGTCGGTATGGGATCGAACCACGACATCCTGCTTGTAAGGCAGGCGCTCTCCCGCTGAGCTCAGTCACCATGGTGGCCCCACCGGGATTCCTACTGTATCCGTGGTTCGCCCGATGGCCAGGAGGGGCCGGGGGACGAAAAAAGATTAACTCCCGGGGAACCCCGGGAGTCTTAGCTTCTCTTTGGTGGTGGCTGTAGGGATTGAACCTACGACATCCTGCTTGTAAGGCAGGCGCTCTCCCGCTGAGCTAAGCCACCGCAATACCCACATCGTAATTATATCCCTTCCCGACCCCAGAGTCAACCGGGCGGCTGGTAGCCAAATAAAACGGGCCCCCACCCCGAAGGGTCAGGCCCCGCAAGGTTCGGCTACACCTGTTTTTCTACCTTTATGCCAAGCGCCTCTTTGATGGACGTCTGTAGGATTTGCGAGAAATTTAGGCCCGCCTCTTCTCCAGCATCACGCAACCACTTAGGCAGAGTGCAGTTTTTGGTCACTGCCCTGTTCTCTGCCTCGTTGCGGTAAGGCGGCATAAAGGCGTCCACAAAAACAACGCGGTCGGTTGTGTCGAGCAATTCAATGTTCGCAGGGTCAGAAGGGATAGGGAGTTGCTGTCCTTGTTCCTCTCTTTCCAAGACAAAATTGGCCAACATCTCTTTTGCCCTCCGAATACCATCTGGAATATCAACACTAAGAATAGCCGTTCCCGGAAAGTCAGGGAAGTACATACCGAATCCGCCATCTTCCGCTTTCTCTACAACAACCGGATAAATCAAATGATTTTCGTAAGCCATAAGGTTGAGCTCTCCTCTATTAGAATTTTACCTTAGATGTTTGCTCTATGCTCTTTAGCGTTCCCTTCGGAATCACCTGACCGCTGTGATGATAACTAATATCCGCGTACCGCGTAGGGTCATTTTTATGTAGCCATCTTTGATGGCTGGTGCCGCTTCCGTGAGTTGGGGATGTAATAGCCCTCCTGTTTTAGGATTTGCAGGACTTTTCTTACCGTGATTTGCTTTCCCAATTTCGCGGCCCCCTTTTCGATATCATTATAACGCGCATCAGTAATGCGCGTCAAGGGTTAGGCAAGAAAATTACCCTACAAAACAAGAAAAGCCGCCCCCGAAGGGACGATCTTTACCAAAGTCACTGCGATCGCCGGGAGCAAAGAGCTCACGGCCGCCCGGGCTGATCTTGACGCCCTGGCAACAAGGGAACCGAACCGCTGGAATCGGAAACAGATCGAATACTACTTCGACCGGCTTGAGAAAGCCATGAAGGAAGGAGGCGGGAATCCGGCCGGAGTGAAGGCCTTGGTCCATGTCATAAAAGTAACCGTCCACCCTGACCATTTGGAGGTCCAATACCGGGTAGACGGCCATTCCGATGGTCCCGAGGGAACCGTTCATAATTTTGGTGACCCCACCGGGATTCGAACCCGGGTTACCGCCGTGAAAGGGCGGTGTCTTAGGCCGCTTGACCATGGGGCCGGAAAGGATGAAAGTGGTGGGCCCACCAGGGATCGAACCTGGGACCGACCGGTTATGAGCCGGCTGCTCTACCGCTGAGCTATAGGCCCGTATTGGCTCCCCGAGCAGGATTCGAACCTGCAACCTACCGGTTAACAGCCGGTTGCTCTACCATTGAGCTATCGAGGAATACGCTCGTAGTCTATTATATAATGCCCGGGGCCCTAAGTCAATCCCCCGCCGTTGACAGGAAACCCCTGTCAGGGCGGCCAGGACAGGGGTTTCGTCTATTCCAGGTAATCCTTAAGCTTCTTGGAGCGGCTGGGGTGTCGCAGCTTGCGCAGGGTCTTGGCCTCAATCTGGCGTATCCGCTCCCTGGTTACCCCGAACCTCTGCCCCACTTCCTCCAGGGTCCGGGCCCGGCCGTCATCCAGCCCGAAGCGGAGACGCAATACCTTCTGTTCCCGGTCGGTCAGGGTCTTGAGCACATCGTCAAGCTGCTCCCGCAGCAGGGTGAAGGATGCTTCCTCCGCCGGTGCCCGCGTGTCGTGATCAGGAATAAAGTCGCCCAGATGGGAATCTTCCTCTTCCCCGATGGGCGTTTCCAGGGACACCGGTTCCTGGGCTATCTTCATTATTTCCCGGACCTTGTCCTCGGAGATGTTCATCTCATGAGCTATTTCCTCCGGAGTAGGGTCGCGGCCTAGTTCCTGGAGGAGTTGCCGGGACACACGAATCAACTTGTTGATCGTCTCCACCATGTGCACCGGAATCCGGATCGTCCTGGCCTGGTCGGCTATGGCCCTGGTAATGGCCTGCCTTATCCACCAGGTGGCGTAGGTGCTGAATTTGTAGCCCTTGCGGTAGTCGAACTTCTCCACGGCCTTGATAAGACCCAGGTTTCCTTCCTGAATCAGGTCCAGAAAAAGCATGCCCCGTCCCACGTACCGCTTGGCGATGGATACCACCAGCCGCAGGTTGGCTTCCGCCAGCTTGCGCTTGGCTTCCTCGTCCCCCAGTTCCATCCGCTTGGCCAAATCCACCTCTTCATCCGAGGTTAACAACGGAACACGGCCGATCTCCTTCAGGTACATACGCACCGGGTCGTCGATGCCTATACCCTCCGGTATGGACAGGTCGACCTCTATCTCTTCGGGGGCCGCTTCCAGAGGCGTTTCTTCCATGGGATCCAGCTCGGATACTTCCGGCACCACGTCGATGCCCAGGCCGGCCAGCTTTTCGTAAATATCGTCGATCTGCTCGGGGGTGAGGTCCACGCCGGAAAGCGCGTCCATAATCTCGTTGTAGGTCAAGGTGCCGCGTTTCTTGCCCTTATCGATCAATTCTCTTATACCGTCGCACTTCAGTTCTTCTCTCATCTCACACCCCCCCTTAACAATCGTCGATCAATCTCTTGTACTGTTCCATGAGCTCTTCCAGCCGGATCAGGTCTCCGGCCCTCTCCGCCTCAGCCATTTCCCTCAAAAGTATATCCCTTTTTTTACGCCCGGCAATCCGGCGGAAGGCAGTAATATATTCGTTCAAGAGTTCGGGCTCGCCTGCTGTGGGGCCTTCTTCCATTAACAGCCCGGAAACAAATTGTTGCCCCTCCTGGGTCAGTCCCGGAAAAAGCGCCGCCGGCGTCAACTCCTCATAGGTATTATATTGCGCAATCAAGCCAAAGACTTCCGCTAAAACAGGATCGTCGATAAAATCGTCGCCCAGTTCCCGGTGGACCACCGGTGTAAGGGCCGGCCGGGCCAGAAGAATCCTTATAATAGCCTTCTGAGCCTGCCTGCCAGCTTCTTCCCGGTCATTTACCGGCTTTTTCAATATATTATGTCTGTTTTTAGCAATTTTATCCGAATTTGGCCATTTTTTTCGGTCTCTTTCGAATCCTCTCAGTTCTTCCCTGATGACTTCCCAGCCCATCCCCATGGATTGGGCCACCAACCGCATGGCGTCCTCTTTCTCCACCGCGCTGTCGATGCCGGCCAGGACCGGCAATATTTCCTTCACCACCGCCGCCTTATCGGCGCCCTTTCCGGGACCGGTCATAGCCCGGATCAACTTGAAGGAGACCAGCGAACGGGCCTTTTGCACCAGTTCCTGCCATCCTTCCGGTCCCTTCAAACGCAGGTATTCGTCCGGGTCCTTCCCCTCGTCCAAGGCCAGCACGCGCACCCGCAGGTTCATATCGGAAAGCAGGTGGAGGCTGCGTTCGGTAGCCGCCTGACCGGCGGCGTCGGCGTCGTAGGCCACGACCACAGTGTCCGTGTAGCGGGCGATCAGCTTGGCCTGCTCCCTGGTAAGGCTGGTACCTAAGGACGCCACGGCGTTGGTGATGCCGTGCCGGTGGGCGGAAACCACGTCCAGGTACCCTTCCATCAAGATCACGCAGCCCTGTTCCCGGACCGCCTGCCTGGCCAGGTGCAATCCGTAAAGCAACCGCCCTTTGTTGAAACAAGCCGTTTCCGGTGAATTCAAGTATTTGGGCTCCCCGTCATCCAAAACCCGGCCGCCGAAACCGACTACCCTGCCCTGGGCATCCCAAACCGGGAACATGACCCGGTTGCGGAAGTAATCATACGGTTCACCGCCGTCCTTCTCCCTGGCCAGCCCGGCTGCGGTAATCTCCCCGGCGGCAAAGCCGCACTTTTTCAGGTGGGCCAATAGTATCCGCCAGCCGGGTGGGGCAAAGCCGATTTGAAATTTCTCCAGGGTCAGGGGATCAACTCCGCGTCCCGCCAAATAGAGCCTGGCGCCGGCCCCCTGTTCACCTTCCCTGAGCGCCCCGCGAAAGAAGGTTGCGGCCGCCTCGCACGTACCGCGGCAACTTTCGACCTGATGGTCCACCGGCCGCTGGCCGCCATGCTCCGGTAGGGCCACACCCGCGCGGCGGGCCAGTTCGCGCACCGCTTCCTGGAAGCCCAGGCTTTCCCTGAGCATCAAGAAACGAAACACATCCCCGCCGGCACCGCAGCCGAAACAGTAAAAGATCTGTTTTTCCCCGCTGACGCTGAACGAAGGCTTGCTGTCGGTGTGGAAAGGACACAGACCGAAATAGTTTGTCCCTCTCCTGGTTAAAGGTACGTAGTCCCCCACCAGTTGGACGATATCCGTCCGCAGGCGGATTTCTTCCAGCAAGCTATCGGGGAAAGAACCGTTCATGACGCCCATCCTCGAAGAGCACGCTCAATCGAAACTATTCAACGTCTTCCTTACTATTTCCTTCTCCAGGTTGCGGCCCTCAATTCTACACGATAAAAGAATTCTATTGCGCCAAGTCATCTCCTGCCTGTCCATCGACAAATTTTTGCCCGCCGGCCCGGCCGCGCCGGTTCTCTTGCCGGCAGCCGGTTCGCGGATTGTTCCCCGGAAAAATATGTAACGCCGGCGGCACCCTGACACATAAGATGTGGTATAAATCTCGACGAGGTGATGCAAAGTGACTTACGTGGTGCAAAGCGGAGACACCATGTATCTGATAGCCCAAAAGTTCGGGGTCCCCCTGCAGGCTCTCATTGCCGCCAACCCGCAAATAGCCGACCCCAACCTTATCTATCCCGGTCAAACCCTGATGGTACCCGCCGCCGCCCCGTCTCCGTCTATGACTTACGTGGTGAAAAGCGGAGACACCATGTATCTGATAGCCCAAAAGTTCGGGATCCCTCTGCAGGCTCTCATTGCCGCCAACCCGCAAATAACCGACCCCAGCCTCATCTATCCCGGACAGGTCCTGATGATACCCGCGGCCCCGTCACCAGGTCCGTCCCCGCGCCCATCCCCGATGCCGATGCCCGGATGGTGTACCCTGGTCCTGACCCCGCTCCACCCGAAGGTCGACCCCGGCTCCGTGCTGTGCCGGCAGAGCCCGCCCCACATCATGATAGCCACCATGGATATGCCCGACCCCTCCATGTGGACCGACTGCGACGTCTACACCGCCTGGCTCATGGACGACGCCTGGACCATGGACGGCGGCGGGGGCATGGTGATGGCCTGGTTCGACCTGTTCCCGGTAATGAGGAAAGGCTTCTGGATCAACCACGCCGACCCGAAGGCACTGAGTATGCGGGAACACGTGCTGGTCACCGCCGAGGACATGGGCCATCCCGCCCGACCCACCGGGATGAAAATGCTCCACGGCCACCTGCGCCATTGCTGCCACCACGATGACCCCTAAGAACCGCCGTCCGGCGGCCCTCTCCCCTCCTGCCGCGGGCTACTTCTCCCCGGCCGGTTCCCCCCCGGCCTCCGGCCCGGCAACCCCCGCTTTGCGCGGATGGGCCCAGGAAGAAGGGACGAACAGGCCGGAAAACAGGGCAATGGCGTAGCGGTCCGTCATCCCGGCGATGTAATCGCAGACCACCCTCGCCACGTCATTGTCCTGCCCCCGCGACCGGTGCTCGCAAGGCAACCGTTCGGGATGGGCGACAAAATATCGGTAAAGCTCCTTCACCAGCCGCCTGGCCTTTTGTTCCTCTTGCTTGGGCTCCGAGCCGATGTAGACGCGGGCAAAGAGGAACTCGCGCAGGCGGTCCGTGGCCAGTTGCACGGCGGGGCTCATCGTGATGAGTCCCGCACCATCCCGGTTTTGGGTAATCAAGTCCAGCACCATGGTGTTGATGCGGTCCCGGTGAACATATCCCAAAACCTCCAGGCATTCGGGGGGAAGCTCCTGCAGGGTCAAGACCCCGCCCCGCAGGGCATCGTCGATGTCATGGTTGATGTAGGCCACCCGGTCCGCTATCTTCACCACCTGGCCTTCCAGGGTTTCTGCCAGACGGGGTCCGGTATGGTTCAATATGCCGTCGCGGACCTCCCGGGTCAGGTTCAGCCCGCCGTCCCCCTCCAGTACGTCCACCACCCTGAGGCTCTGCTCGTTGTGCTTGAAGCCCGGTTCAAAAACCTCGTTCAGTGCCTCTTCCCCGGCGTGCCCGAAGGGTGTATGTCCCAGGTCATGCCCCAGGGCAATGGCCTCGGTGAGGTCCTCGTTCAGGCGCAGGGCCCGGGCCACCGTGCGGGCGATCTGGGCCACTTCCAGGGTGTGCGTCAGACGGGTGCGGTAGTGATCCCCTTCAGGGATGATGAACACCTGGGTCTTTTGTTTGAGGCGCCGGAACCCCTTGGAATGAATGATCCGGTCGCGATCGCGTTGAAAGGAGGTGCGTACGGTACATTCCTCTTCCGGCCTTGCGCGTCCGCGGGAGTGGGCGGCCAGACAGGCCCGGGGGGACAGCACGGTCATTTCCACATGTTCGGTGTGCTCCCGGAGAGTTAACATAAGCTCCATCCTCCCCTCGCCGTCCCGCCCCGGAACGGCACAAACCCTTTTCCCCGGAAAGGTTTCGCCGCCGCCGTTCTCTTTCCCTCCGCCACCTCCGCAGGGAGCCACTATTTCAAACCGCAACAATATTTTTGTAAATATAGGAAATGCAACTGTAGCCTAAGATACGGACAGAAAATGTCGAATATTATAGAACCGGTCATCCAGGTGTTGCTACAAAGAGAATAAATGGTGGTGTTTGTTTGTCAGATTATGGTCCGGAAATCGACAAAATGATGACCGTGGTACCTTATATCAGGCAGTTATACGGCGACGAGGTGAGCTTCGCAGTTTCCACCGTTGACCATTACCTGTATTATGAAAAGGGTAAGAACATGGATCTCGGCATCAGGCCGGGCGATCCGGTCAAGGCGGGCGGCATCGCTGAAAACGCTATTCGCACCGGCCGCAGGGTCATCATCAGGGCCCCGGGCAGCCTTTACGGCGTGCCCTACATCGGGACGGGCGTACCTATCCTGGAAGACGGCCGGGTGGTCGGGAGTCTGGCTTTAGGACGGCCCGTGCACATCGAAGAAAAACTACAGGAGATGGCCCAGAAAATGAGCTCCTCCGTGGAGTCGGTCTCCTCGGGCTCCTCGGGTTTCGCCGCCTCGGCTGAAGAGTTGGCCGCCACTTCGGCGGAACTGGCGAATAATACCGAGAGGATCAGGGATGACGTCAAAGACATGGACGCCATCATCAGCCTGCCTCACAAACCCATCTCCTGGGTTTGAACGCCGCCATCGAAGCCGCCCGGGCCGGCGATCTGGGCCGCGGCTTCAACGTGGTGGTGGAGGAAATCCGCAAACTCGCCGGCCGCACCCAGTCTTCCGCCAAGGAGGTCACGGAAAAGCTGAACCGGATCAAGAAT
>DATKUX010000120.1:0-3253 GCA_035530395.1 Spirochaetia bacterium | reverse complement strand
TCCCCCTGGAGAAAAACTTCCGTAAAATCCTCACTGTCTACACGTAGTTCACCGAATACTTAAGTTACTTCCCATTTACTTCCCCTCGCCCAGAAGGTCGAGGGGATTATCGGTCCATACATTTTTATCGACCGGATTTTAAAAGAGACAGGCTGCAACTTTTCCGAAGCGGCCCGGATGCTTGGCGTCAAAAGACAGACCTTGCAATATAAAGTCAATAAGTACTGCCTGCGCAGTCAAACTTAGAGCGGTTAGTCGCTGGCAAACTGCCACCTTCCTTGGCCGGTGGTCGTTGACCGGTTGCCGTCCTTTTAGCACCTTTCGGCCTAAACGCGCCGGCCGGACCAGGAAAACAGGGCCGGTTGGCCGAATACATAAGGAAGAAAGTGAGACCGGAGGGATGTCGTCTGCGTGCCCGTAAAAAGCGTGTGCCGGCTTTGCAAAGCTGATTGCGGCATCCTGGCCACTGTCGAGCAGAACAGGCTGGTCGGGGTGGAAGGGAACCCGGACTGTCCCCTGAACCGTGGTGCGCTCTGCAGTAAGGGGCAGGCCATGGTCCAACTGGTATATGATCCTGACCGGGTAACCCGGCCGCTCCGCCGGGATGGAAACGGTTTCCGCCCGGTCGCCTGGGGTGAGACCCTGGACGAAATAGCGGCGGCCCTGCAGCTCATTAAGGCGAAATACGGGGCTACCGCCCTGGCTACCTATGAAGGGGCGTCCTTTTCCCGGGCCAATACCCAGGCCTACATCCGCCGCTTCCTGCACTATTTTGGTTCGCCCAACCGGACCGGCACCGAATCTTTATGCGTGGCCCCGAAATATGTGGCTGCCCGGGCCACTTTTGGTCCCGGCCTGATCCCCACGGCCGATTTTGCGAGCGCCGGAGTCATTTTGCTGTTCGGTGCCAACCCGGCCGTTACGGGGATGCACCGCTACCTGAGGGCGATGGACGACATTCTGGCGGCCCGGCGGCGGGGTGCCAAACTGGTGGTGGTTGACCCCATCCTGACCGACACTGCGGCCAAGGCCGATCTCTGGGTACCTGTGCGGCCGGGTTCCGACCTGGTCCTTCTCCTGGGCCTGATCAGAATCATAATTGAGGAGGGACTTTACGACCGCGAGTTTGTGTCCAGATACACCGTTGGTTTTGAGGATCTGGCCCATAGTGTGGGTGAGTACACTCCGGAAAGGGTGGAACGCCTGACCGGGGTTCCGCAGGCTTTGACGGTGGAGGTGGCCAGGCTTTTCGCCGGTGCCGGGCGGGCGGTCATCGACCGGCGGGAGGGCTTGATGCATAGTACCAGGGCCACCCAGACCAACCGGGCCCTCCTGCTGTTGGCCGCCATTTGCGGCCAGGTGGACCGGGAAGGAGCCTTGACGTTTACCCCGGCGCTGCCCCTCAACCAGGGTGTGCTGGCACAAGACAGGCTTCCGTCCGGCACTTCATTTTTTGCCCGGAACCGTTTTCCCTTCGGCGACGAGGCCGGTCTGTTACCCGAAACGATTCTTTCCGCCCGACCCTACCCCATCAAAGCCCTGATCGTAACCGCAGGAAATCCCGTTATGGCCTGGCCGAATACGGAAAAGGTGATCCGGGCCCTTAAGGAACTGGAACTCCTGGTGGTAATCGACCTGTACCAAACCGAGACGGCCGCGTATGCGGATTATGTGTTGCCCGGTGTAACCTGCCTGGAGCGAAACGACCTTTCTATGAACAACTTGATGCCTTTCCCCCTGGTCAGGCTGGCCGGGCGGGTCCTGCCGCCCCGGGCGGAAGCCTGGACGGAGTGGCGGATTTTCAACGAGTTGGGCCGGAGGCTGTACGGCCCGGAATATGCCTATGCTTCGGAGGAAGCCTTTTTGGATGACCTGTTGGCGGGTTCCGGTATTTCCCTGGCGGACTTGCAGGAACATCCCGATGGTATCATCCACAGGGAAAAGAAGCCCGGCCGCTTCCTGACAGACGGCTTTCCCACCCCGAGCGGCAAAATAGAGCTATATTCCGGGATGCTCAAGGAAGCCGGATTCGACCCGCTGCCCCGGTATAGGGAGAAGGCGCCGGCGGATGAAAACTATCCATACAAGCTGATAACCGGTTCCCGTTTAAGCTTCTATTCCCATTCCACCTTAATGAACCTGCCCTGGCTGTATGACCTTTACCCCCGCCATTATGCCGAGGTGGCTCCCGATGTTGCGGCGGCCGCAGGTGTGCGGGACGAAGACCTGGTTGAAATCATTACCCCGCACGGTTCGGTCAGCCTGCCGGTGAAGGTTATGGAGGCTTCCTTTCCCGGGGTGGTACTGATCAGGCACGGCTTCGGCCACACCGGCGGCGGCAGGTTGGCTGTCGAAAAGGGTGGGGTTAACGTCAATTATTTGACCGGTGACCTGGAAAATGATCCGCTGGCCGGTACCCCGGCCTATCGGGAAGGATCTTGCCGGCTGGAAAGGAAACTTTAGTGCGGCGGTGGTGAATTGATGATTGTTCTGGACGGCAGCCGCTGTGTAGGCTGCCAGGCCTGCGTGGTCGCCTGCCTTCAGGAGCATGGCCGGAAGGACCTGGTCAAAGCGCTGGTGATACGGCGTGACTACAGAGACGGTCGCTATGAATACCGGATAAATGTCTGCCGGCACTGTACGGACCCGGAATGTATCCCGGCCTGTCCGGAAGGGGCTTTTGTGGTACGTGAAGGAGTAGTATTCCTTGATGTGGAGCTTTGTGCCGGCTGTGGGATCTGCGTGGACGCCTGCCTCTACGGTGCGGTATCGCTGGGCGAGCGCGCGGGGAAATGTAATTTGTGTTCTCACCGGGAAGGAGTCCCGGCCTGTGTCAAGACCTGTCCGACCGGCGCGCTGACGGTGGAAAGTGATCGGGGTGGTGAGTAGGGATGATTGGAACTGGGGCAGCCGGTCGTCTGAGCAGTATGTGGAACCATGAGCCGGCCGGTATACCGGTAATCATCACCGGTGCAGCCCAGGCCGCGTCTATGGCCGGTTGTGAGCCGGCGGAAATGCGCCGCAACGGATCGTTGCTGGCCCGGGTCCAGAAGGAGTTTCAAGCCCGCACCGGCATGGACTGGCTGGTCGTTTACGCCGATGCCATGGCTGTTCCCGAAGCTTTGGGCGTAAAGCTGAAAATGACCGCTTTCGGGCCGGTTGGGGAAACGGTTTTGGACATAAAGAACTTTACAGGATTTGACGCAGTTGCCTGGCAAAATGTTGCTTCCATTAACGCTATCCTGGAAGCCCT
>DATKUX010000119.1:0-32309 GCA_035530395.1 Spirochaetia bacterium | reverse complement strand
GCCAGTCTCTCGAAATATATTCCAGCTAGCAATCACCGAAGCCCAAAAGGAGTATAACAAGGCTATTAATCATATTCCAGCATAAGGGAACTACTTTGCGTCTGGTTTAAACTTCGCTGTTATTACCCCAACACGGTCTGTTCGTAAGGCGACGGTCTCCTTTAGGTTTACTTCAAAGACATAGGAAGCAAAAGGCTGGGCATGGCTGGATGATTCCTCGTCTTGCCTCTCCATGTTGCGGCTGCGACCGCTCACGTTGGGACCCGAAGGCGCCTGAGTCCTATTGCAGTTTTCGTTCCATTGCTACACAAACCCCGAGTTTCCGTGCCATCGACTCCGGTAGGACTTCTGCAAGCCGTTCGACGTCTGCGGTATCTAGGACTCGATAGAGATCGTCGCCGAAGTGCTCCCAAAGGCGGCGGGCCTTGACCAAGCCGATGCCCTCGAAGGCCTCGCCTTCGGCAAGCAGGGTAATGACATGCTCGCCCGATGGGCGCAACAATTCCATCGCCTCCGGCGTGATGGTGAATTCGATCAGCCGGTAGCCATTGATGACGATGGTGTTGGGTTCGGGCGTACCTTCCACGCGCCACCACTGGCCGCATTGCACGTCCGTTTGCAGCAGGTGGCTCGGTGCCTTGATGACGTAGTAGGTCTTGGCGTCGCTGCGTAAGCCCTTGTCGTCTACCTCGATGCCGGTGAAGATTGCCCCGCCCCATCCATAGGGGTTGTGGCTTCGTACAGCACTCACGCGTACGGTCACGCTCGGGGTATTCAACGTGGCAGCCTCCCGGTACTACACAGGATGTTATCCATGACACGGTAGCGGTCGAGTTCGCCGCGCAATTCCGTGAGTTCCGCTTTCAGGGCAGCGTTTTCCGACTCCAAGCGTTTCATGCGGGCCTTGTCCTCAGCGGCATGCGGGTTCGCCTGGGCCACAGGCACGGATGGGATGTCATCGCTGGTCTGCGAGGGTAGAACGCCGCGTTCGCGCAACTGCGTTTCGAGGCTCCTGAGCTCGTCCCTCACGCGGGGATTCTGCAATAGCACGGACCGGGCGAAGCAGCACTCCCGAGCTATCTCCTGGCGCGATAGTTGGCCGCGCACGACCATCTCCCGAAAGTCGGAGTCGGTCTTACCGGCGATCCAGCTAAGGAAGGTGGCGAGGTTATGGTCGGCCTTCTGTTTCCCAGAGAGATTATGGGTAGCATTCATAATAGTGCCAATTTAACACGTTAGTTGGTTAACGTCAAGCCCTAAGGATACTGCTCTAAAAATTTCTAGGCCTCGATTTTTAGGGCTAGATTCGATATAGATTTGATAGATTATGATAGAGTAGTTACACGTTATAACAGGAGGGTATTGTCCTCGAGGACAAAGATGAAATCCGTCCGTCTGTCCTTGACCTCCACCACCGGGATTTCGGTGGCATAGACGCTTACGATGCGCGCGGTATTGAGGCCGAAGACTTTGAGGGTCTTGTCCTCGAACGTTCCGGCCATGGCCTTCATAACCACGTCGTTAGAGTGCCTGGTTACTTCCTTTTCCAGGAATGGTCACCCACCTTCCAGATTTATTATACCGCTTTGGTACCGCCGTGCAAAGATCCTTCGTTAACCAGTACGAGCCGCTTTTTCTTAGGCCCGTATCGCCGGTCAGAGTCCCGGGGGTCCGACTCCCCCCGTCCTGCAAACCACACTTTTTGCCGTCTTACGCCCAATCCCCGCCCGCCGGTTCCTCCATATAGCTTGTCTTGGCCAGCTCCAACTCGTATTTCGTGGGCTGCACCGCCAGCGCCACCGTGGACCCATTCTGGATCCGCAGCAGGCACTCCCCCTGTCCAGCACCGGCGAGAAACGCGACATCCCCTTCGGAAAGCCTGTACCGGCGGCTAGGGTGGCCATCTCATCCGGGTGGGGCTGAAAGAGAAAGGCCGTGCCCGCGTTGGTGATCACGGCCTGGCCGTTGGGATGGGCGGCGAAAGGCCCGAACCGCTGCGTGGACACCCGGAAGCTGCAGGTCCGTTTGCGACACCGCGAGGCGGATGTCTCCACATACTCCGCGCTGGTCTCGTGACGCAGGTATTCGTAGGCCTCGTCGATGACCACCGCCTTCATGCGCCAGGGCTCCCTCTTGACGAACCCTCCAGCCGGGGGAGGTTGAGGTTGATCACCTGGTCCCGGAAATCAATCGTGCTTTGCCCATCGAACATCCCCATCGTGTTCCCCGCGAGGAAGGGCTTCAGGTAGACCATCAACTGGCCGTGATCCAGCCCGCCCAGCGGCGCGTAGAGTCGAGAGGGGTGAGCCGGGTGCCGGGATAGGCCAGCTCGATCATGGCCACAATCTGGCTCTTGCAATCCGCGACCTTCTCCACCAGGTTGAGGATATACTTGCCGGTCCGGTCCTGGTCCACCTCCATGTCGAAAGGATTGGCGACGAAATCCCCCGGCGTGACCACCAGGTTCTTGCCGCCGACCGCCTCGGTTGATTCGCCGAACTCGTGCTTGATGTCAAATTGCACCCGTCGGATCCCCATGGGGGTTTCCGAATCTCCCAGGAAGCCCCATCTGCAATTAGACCTGCCCGGCGTGCTGCTGGCAGCCTGGGGTAGCTTCGCTCTTCTTTACGCCCTCAGCGAGGGCCCGGACAAGGGTTGGACTTCCCTGTACATCTTATTCTTCCTGGTAACCGGAGCCTTTGCCTTCCTCCTCTTCGTTCTCTGGGAACTGGGCCACCCCGAACCTATGATCGATGTCCGCCTCTTTAAGAACACCGTCTTCACAGTCAGTCTTCTGGCTACGGCCATATCGGTGGTCGGACTCTTTGCGGTGATGTATTTGATCCCAGTTCGTGCAAAACCTCCTGGGCTACACTCCCCTGCAGACCGGTCTCCTAATGATGCCCGCAGCCCTCACCATGGGGGTGTTCATGCCTGTCAGCGGCAGATTGTTCGACAAGGTGGGGGCCTTCTGGCCCGGCTTCGTGGGACTGACGACCGCGGCAGTCGTTACCTACCGCCTGCACACGCTGGGCCTTTTGTCCAGTTACCACGGCATCCAGATCACGCTTGTGGTCTGGGCGGTGGGCCTGGGGCTCTCCATGATGCCGCTTTCCACCGCCGGCCTCTACACCATTCCGGCAGCCCTGGTGAGCCGTGCCACCACGCTGTTCACCCTGGTGCGGCAGATTGCCGCCTCCATGGGCATTGCCTTTCTAACCTATATATGGACGTCCCGCCAGATTTACCATTATAACTGGCTGGCCGGCACCGTAACCTATTCGTCCCTGACCGGCGGTAACAACTTACACAGTGTGTTAGCTGCTTACGGCCGTAGCGGCTCCGTCAGCCTCCTCTCGAAATTGGCCTTGCGCCAGTCCGCTACCCTGGGAATCGACGACGCCATCCTAGCGGCGGCGGTCTTTATCATGGCGGCCGTTCCCCTGCTGTTTTTTCTGACCAAGGGCCGGATGGACGCCGCCCGGTCCAGGCAACTGGCCGCCTTTGACAACGATCCGCCCCGGTAGCCGGAAGGTCCGGCCAACGACAGTTTTCGATGGATCAGCCCAAAGACTTGGAGGGAACAAAATGAAAAATGTACGCCTTAGCCTTCTTCCCGTGGTCGCCATAGCGGCCCTGCTACTGACCGGTTGCGGCGCCTCCGTGGCGACCGGCCCCCCGGCGGTGGAAACGGCCGTGGTGGCCCGGGGCCAGTTGACTAACAGCGCCTCCGTTAGCGGTAAGCTGGCGCCGGTGCAGTATGCCCGACCTGTTTACCAAGGTACCGGGCCAGGTCGCCCAGGTAAACGTGGACGTGGGCAGCACAGTAAGTGCCGGCCAGACACTCCTGACCATGGGCTCCAGTTCGCAGGAGGCTGTGTTGAATCAGGCCGAGGCGGCCGTTGCGGTGGCCCAGGCCGGCGAAAATGCGACCGGGGTATCTTACCAAAGGCCAAGGCTAACTACCTGCGGGGCCAGGCGCTAGTCGTACAGGGTGCCATCTCGCAGTATGTTTTTGACAACCAGTACAAACTCCCCTACCAGGCAACCGACGTGGCAGCCAACCAGACGGCTCCGGCCGCCTTGCAGGCCGCCCGGGCCGGTGTGCAGACGGAGCAGGCCGCCTACGACGACACCATCCTTACCGCTCCCTTCGCCGGCACGATCACCGCCCGACCATCAACCCGGGCGGCATGAGTTCCGGGCCGCCGGCCCTCCCGGGCGAGACGCCGCTTCTGGTGGAGGTCCAACTGGATCCCATTTACGCCACCGTACGTCAGCGAGGACCAGATCAACGGCTTGACCGCAGGCCAAAAGGTGCAGGTAACCGTGACCGCGGCCTCCGACCAGCCCCTTACCGGCACCATAGCCCACGTGGCGGCGGCAGCCGACCCCGCCACCAAGACCTACCTGGTGGAGATCAGCCTGCCCAACCCGGACGGGGCCTTAAAGCCGGGCATGTTTGCCGGCGTAACCTTTAACCAGAATACCGCCGGCTACCTGCTGGTACCCAACCAGGCGGTTGCAGCATGGTTTGGGTGGTCAAAGACAACGTGGCCGAGAGCCGCACCGTCCAACCGGGCCCTTCGGACGGGCAGAAGACTGTCGTGGAGTCCGGACTGCAGGCTGGCGACATGGTTATTACCAACGGCCAGCAGGGGCTGATCCAGGGCGAGAAGGTTTCGGTTAAGAGTTCGTAGCTCCGGTCATCTGTGTCAGCATACCCAGGCAAAAGGCATGCCCGTTTCTCCGGGCACGCCTTTTGCTTTGCTGTGAACTTACCTTGTCCCAATAGGACCGTCCTGGTAGTCACCAACGGTACTAGTTTGAGGTTCCTAACCGGCGGCACCCGGAAACTGTTTTCTCAGTTCCCGCTTCAGAATCTTGCCAGTGGCGCTCTTGGGAAGTTCATCCACAACAATATATTCCTTGGGCACTTTAAACGGCGCCAACGAGGATTTAAGAAACGAATCCATCTCTCCGGACAAAAAGGAGAACCCGGCCTTGAGTTTGATAACCGCGGTCACCCGCTCGCCCCACTTTTCGTCCGGCAACCCTATGACGGCGCACTCCTCCACCTCGGGCCTGGTGTAGAGAATCTCCTCGACCTCGCGGGGGTAGACGTTTTCGCCTCCGGTGATGACCAGGTCCTTGAGACGGTCAACGATGAACAGGTAACGGTCGTTATCGAAAAGGCCGATATCCCCCGTCCGCAACCAGCCACCATCCCAGAAGGCTGAAGCCGTCTCTTCGGGATTGTTCAGATAGCCCTTCATGACGTTCGGCCCGCGGACGCAGATCTCACCCTTCTCTCCGTCGGGCAGAATGTTACCGGAGAAATCCCTGATCTGGACTTCCACCTGGTGCATGGTTTGTCCCACCGACCCTACCCGGTGGCGATGGTAATGGTTGTAGGTAAGAGGCATGGCTTCGGTCATCCCCAGGGACTCCGCGATCGTGATGCCGGTCCGCTCCTTCCACTGGTTTACGATGGCCATGGGCATGCTGGCCGCCGCGGAAAAACAGTAGCGCAGATTGCCCAGCCTTTTCTCCAGGTCTCCCTCACCCAGAAGCCGGACGTACACCGTGGGCACGGCAAAGAACTTGGTTATCCGGCCGGCCTTCATAAGTCCGAGCACCCGGTCCAAATCGAAGGACGGCAGGAGTTCAAGACAGCCGCCCGCCAGGATGGTCGCGTTCATTATGTGGATCTGCCCGAAGACGTGGTTGAAGGGTAGGAAACACAGGGCGCGATCCATCTGATTGGAGCGCTCGTAGTAAGCAACAGCCCAACTGGAAAAGGCTATCCCCTGGTGGGTAAGCATCACGCCCTTCGGCACACCCGTGGTGCCGCCGGTGTAGAGGATCGCCGCCGTGTCATACCGGTCCCGGTCCACTGACCGCATGGTGGTTGAACCGGCGGCCAGAAGGCTCTCCATATCGAGATCGCCGCCGTAACAGATGATTTTCTCCAACCCGGCCGAATCCCGCAAGCTTTGCAGGCCGCTAAGTCTGGCAGCGTCGGTAAACATCACCCTGGGCCGGCAATGGCTGAGCAGGTACGCCAGCTCCTTGTTGGAAAGAGCCCAGGACAGGGTGACGGCAACGGCCCCCGCCTTGAGAACGCCAAAGTAGAAAGCGATCCAGTCCGCCGAATTTGGGGCACATAGGCCGACATGGTCGCCGGGCCGGACACCCATCGCCATGAGTGCGGTGGCCACCCTGTTGGCCCGCTCGTCGAGCCCGGCGTAAGTTATCTCACCATCCTTATCGCAAACGGCGGGACGATCGGGAAACAGGAAAACGGACTTTTCCAGGTTCTCAGCCAGGTTCACTGCCAAACCCCCTTAATCAATAGTAGCCAGGTCTCACTGCTGCGAGGTAAACACCAGATCGGCGACTTTTACGGCGTCCACGGCCGTGGTACCAAAGTAGTCGGCCCCAACGTAATCCTTCACCAGATCGTTGACATAATTGCCGCCGATCAGGATCGTTACCGGCAACCCGCTCGCTCTCACCTGATCGATTGTATTTTTCATGCCCTCCTGGCACGCGGTAAGCAGGACGCTCATTCCGACCAGCGGAGCACCGTATTCCCTTATAGCCGCCACGAAATTGTCCCCCGGTACATCCACACCGAGGTCGATGACATTGTATCCGGCGCCCTTGAGAAGCATGACGACGATGTTTTTACCCAAATCATGGATATCACCCTTGACCGTCCCTATGACAACAGTACCCCGGTACTCTCGCGTGCTCCCGGCCAGGACCGGCTCCAAGCAGGCCATGGCCTCTTTCATGATCTCTCCGGCCATGATGAGTTCGCTCAAATAATAGTCGCCGGTTTCGAAACGCAGGCCGACCTCGTTCATGCCCTCCTGCAACCTTCCCACGATTCCCAGCGGTGGGGTGCCTGCAGCGACCAGTTCCGGCACCAGCACCCGCACTTTGTCCTCCTCCAACTCGGCCACCGCGCTCGCCAACGGATCCGTTAGGACAGCCATTTGCTCCGATCCTCCTACAACGAATTGTGATCCTGTGTTTCCGCCTTCATCCCGCGTCAACGGTGAACCCAGTACCAAAGGTACATATAGGCGAAGGTGTCTAGTTTTTCCCACTCTTTTTTGATCATTTCCTCGTCGCCGGCAAGGGGCCCTATTTCCTCCACCTTGCGCTCCCAGGGGACACATACCCCCGGCGGTATCCGTTTCAGTTCCTCTCTTTCGGACGTTTCCGCCACCTGCTTTCCCTCCCCGGACATTACATGTTCCGCGCCGTCTCGATAAGGGCCACCACGTTTTCCAGCTTTACGTCGGCTTGCATTACCCCGCCGGTGTCGATGATGAATCCGCCGTCGCCGGCATATTCATCGATCAACCGCTTACAGTATTCGCGGACATCTTCCGGCCGTCCGTAAGCCATCAGGGTATTGGGGACGTTGCCGGAGAGACAGAACCTGCCTCCCAGGACTTCTTTGGCCTTGGCCATGTCCGTCACATCGACGTGGAAAACAATGCTCTTGGGAGGCAACTCCGCGATCGCCGCCAGGTATGGTGTCCAGTTGCCCTCCGCGTAGAAAAGTGTGCGCTTGCCCCGGGCCCACAATTCTTCGATCACCTGCTTAAGACTTGGCCAGTAGAACCGCTGCCAGTAATCGGGATTGAGGAAGGGGAAGCTGCCGCGGTGGAGAGGCATGAAAGCCGGCAACAGGGTGTTGCCGCCGCTGGTGGCCAGGGCGTAAAAGACATTGTGCGGCACCACGACTTCCAGTGCGGCCAGAACCTTCTCCGGCCGGCGGCGCAAGTCCATCATAATCCCTTTCAGGCCCCGCAGGGTGTCGGCCAGGGTATCGAAAGGCGCCTTGGCGAAGCCGGCTATGCTCATCGGCATGCCGTAGTCTTCGGCCCAGGATGCTCTCGCCCGCTGCATGCGGGCATTGGCCGTGGCCATGGCAGCCGCACTTTTAAGCAAAGCCACGCCCGCCCGGTAGGATCCCGGTGCCGCAAGGTCCTTGTGGATGCGCGGCAGGTAAACCTCCATAATCCACCTGGTCGGGTCGGCCGTAAAAGCATCGTAATCCTCAGCCAGCATGTATTCGTCCTCGACGTACTGAAACTGGCTGTTGGCTTCCAACTCCCGGCCGGCGTACTTCAGGTACCGGGCGCCGACGGCGTCGTGCAGCGAGGCCCACCACAGGCTGGGGGCGCCGGAGATGGCATCCACGTCCAAGTCGGACAGCACCTTGTTGGTGGCGGCGATGTTTTTCTCGAGGTCATAATAGATTTCCTGAAGCTGAAATCCCGCGTATTTCGCCATAAACTCACTAAGTGACAACCTGATCGGTACCTTGTCGGGCTTACCCAGGTCCATGGCGGTAGTATACCGGTTCAGTCTTTCCTGGTAGAGTTTTTCGTTCCCCTTGGTCATGGCATTGCCTTCCCCCCGCATGCACATTTTTCATTTTGTGGCGGTCCCGCTTACCGGCGCTGCCTGGTCCATGCCGCGGAGACCAAAAAGGCAACGGCACCGAAGCCTGGCTCCCCGGTGCCCCCTCCCGCTTTCCGCGACATCCGCATGGATAAGCCGGCCTTCTTTCGCCAGCTGGATTTGACAGGGAGCAGGGCCGCGCGGCCCGCGTTAACCGGTCCCTTTTGGTCCGCAGGTTAAGGCGCTTCAGGCGGCCTTGGCCTTCCCCTTCTCAAGGAGCACCGCCAGCAAGCCTAGGAGATAGACGATCAGGATCGACCACATACCGCCCGGGATCTTGAACTGGTCGGCAATAGCGCCCAGAAGGAGGGGAAGGAAAAAAAACCCCTATGTTGACGAACATGATCCAAATGCCGGCCGCCACATCGATATGGCGAAGAAAGTGGCCCTTACGCCACAGCTACGTTATGAACCATCCACCCCCTTAGGAACGGCTACCCAAAAAACTACCCCGGAAAGGATAGGGGCAGGGTTCTGACAGGAAGGTAGCATCCCCTATCCATCGAGCCGTCCATTAACCCGGTTCCCTTGGCCGCGGACCCAACCCCCAATTGACAGAATTTACATGCAATTTTGATGCCAGCTTGGACTCAGCCATAATAAGCAAACGGTGGCGGGTTTTAGTACGGGAATCGGACAGCCAGGAATCCAAGCCCTGTTAACAAAGGATCAAGCGGGCGTCTGAATACCATACACCGTTGATTTAATTGACATCTTGACGGGCACCGAGCGGGGCAGGGAACGCGTAAACTTTGCCAGTGTTCTTCCGCCGGCCGGCATGGAATAGGTGTGGCCTCCGAAATGCTGGGATTTGGCCTTACGAGTTTTTAACGGGCCCGTGGACACCAGGGGTGCTCCAAAAAAGCCGGAGATAATGCGGCTTTTCCCAGAGGCAAATTCCCTCTACGCGAGGGGTTCCGAAATACTCTTTTGTCATCGCTGGTTGTTGAACTGAGCCCCTCCCCGGCGAAATCCCCGGACGCGTTCCGCACCCCGAGTCTAGGTTCAGGAAAATACCAGTGACTTGAAAAGGACAAAATTTACCCCCCCGCTGACGAAGCCCAAAAACAGCTTCATTTCGTTTACGATCAGCAGGGTGGACGTGGGAAATACAGTGAAAGCCAAATACATGAACGCGTTAAACACCAGGAACGTACATGAACTGACTAAAATAAACTTGAGCCCGTTGAGCAAGGAAATTTTGCTGCTTTTGGCAAAAGTATAATGACTATTCATAAGGTATTTGACCACATTAGTAACCACGAAGGCAGCCGTATTCGCGATCACAAAACTAAGGACACCGATGCCTGCCAGCAGCAAGATACCGTTAAATACTGCCAGATCGAAGACCGTGGTCCCTGCCCCGATCAGCATAAAGGTGATTATTTGTCTCTTCTGACAGCAATACTCTCTTATATTCATAATAATTACCCGCAACCCATTTTCCCTCTATTATAATGCATCCGACTTAAAAATCAATAAGTTATCTGTGACTGTATTATTAATCTTTTCACCGCCGTGGGCTTAAGGAGCCACTGGCTCCCATCCGGTCGAATCGCAGTCGACTACGGTGCGCACAATATAGAATATGGCAGGGAGCGAAACATTAGGCATCTGGGGAATGCTGTCGGAGTGCTTCCCAAAGGCCCGTCTTTACACCGGGCAAGAGACACCGCCGGCCCTTGCGGACATTGACGGCGGCAGGAATTTCCGGCCTGAGCGGGGAAATACTTAGAAAATCGGCACGCCATAACGGGCCCCCGGGGCCGTCACGATAAATAGCAAGGAGGAAAAAACTTTTGCTTTCGGACAGGCTTCAGCAAGCCATCAACGAACAAATCACCTGGGAGTTCTATTCGGCCCATCTCTACCTGGCCATGGCCGCCTACTGTGCATCGCAGGACCTCGACGGCTTCGTCAATTTCTTCAAGGTGCAGGCCGAAGAGGAGAAATTCCACGCCCTGAAGTTCTTCGACTTCGTTAATGACCGGAACGGCCGCGTCATCTTAGGGGCGCTGTCCGAGCCACCTAACGACTACCCTTCGGCGCTTGCGGCTTTCGAAAAGGCCCTGGCCCATGAAGAAGTGGTAACGGGCCGTATCTATAACCTGGTGAACATTGCCACCGAAGAAAAGGAACACGCCACCATCAGTTTCCTTAAATGGTTTGTCGATGAGCAGGTGGAAGAGGAATCAAACTTCAACGGGATCATCATCAAGCTCAAGCGCGTGGAGAACGATCCGGCCGGGCTGTACAACCTGGACGCCCAACTGGCCGCAAGAGTTTTTACCCCACCACCGGCCAAGGCATGACCGGCCGGCCCCCCGAAAGAGAACCGGACAGGGATAACTACTTCCCTGCCCGGTTCTCTTTTTGGGTGCTGCTGGAGAGGACTGGTTCAGCGGGTAAGTTCCCGGAACGCGGACCTCAAGAGACCCGCGACGGGGCCCGGCTTGCCGTCCTTAACAGGTTGACCGTCGATCATCACCACCGGGTAAACATCGTGGATGGTATCGGATAAAAGGACTTCGCTGGCGGTTTGCAGACGTTCCCGGCTGACCTTCTCTTCCCGGACGGGTATCCCCTTGTCCTGGGCCAAGTCCAGGACGTGCTTCCTGGTCACCCCGGCCAGAACATGATTGTCGGCCGGATGGGTGTAAAGACACCCGTCCTCCACGATAAAGACGTTACTGGAAGCGGCCTCCGTCACCATGCCGTCCCGCACGAAAACGGCGTCCCCGGCGCCCGCCTGCCGGGCCCGGTGCTTGGCCAGGATATTGGCGACCAGTGAGGTGCTCTTGACGTTGCACATGTGCCAGCGCAGGTCAGGAACGGTGATGGCGCTGACCTGGCCCGCTCCGTTGTCCGGCGGAATTGCGCTGACGTTGACATAGAGATTGGGTTCCAGGTCCAGGCTGAAAAGATGGTTGCGGGGTTCGGAGCCCCTGGTTATCTGCAAGTAAATCTTGGCATCAGCCATACCGCTTTTCTTGTACAGGTCCCCGATCAGGGAGGCCAAATCCCCGCCGGCATCCGGCGAGGCCAAATCCAGGGCAGCCATGCTCAGTTGCAGCCGCCGCAGATGCTCATCCAGGCTGAAAAGTTTGCCCTCGTAAGAGCGAATTACCTCATAGACGCCGTCCCCGAAGAGGAAGGCCCGGTCGTTGATTGAAATAGAGGCCGTCTGAGGATCCAAAAGCCGCCCGTCCCAATAAACCAGTTCCGCCAAGATTCGGGTCGGGCCCGGGGGCCCGACCCTTTCCACCTCTTTTCCTCAATCATATATTCCGGGAATCCGGAAAAACAGCTCGGTGCCGACGATGAATATGAAGAGAATCACGACGGTCAGAATAGCCACCAGGGGGCGAAAATTACCCTTGATCTGGCCGAAAACCAGCCCCAACAACACCGAAAGCAGCGCCACCATCCAAAAAGAGGGTTTGTTGAACATATGGGCGAGCAATAAGTTGGGGTGCACGGACCAGAGCCTTATCCGCAAGGTCATGGCCAAAAAAGCTATCACTACGATTATCACAGCCGTGACAGCCCTCAGCCACAACTCACTCCGTCTTTTTCTGTATTCCCTTACCACCGTCCGCCCGTCCCCCTTCTCCGGCATATCCCGCCGAGCACCCGTTGCGGGCTCTCCCTGGATCATTATACCTGACCAACCTGACCGGCGCCACCGGTCCCCTTAATATTATTTGGCAAATTAGCCCGTCATGCGGTAAAATTAAGGCAACAACGACAGGAGGTGCTCAGCCCCTTGAGTAAGGTAATTTACCACGATGACCTGCGGGCCTACATCGAATGTGACTGCCCCATCGCCGAACAGCTTTACCTGCAAAACGACAACGGTATGCTCCGCTTGCAGATCATCTCGAAGTCAGCCGGGGAAAGCCCGTTTATTCTGGTCGAGATGGGGCAATTGCTCGACGTGTTGAGAAAGATCAACCTTCTGGTTCCGGGTGACAAAAGCCTGGGGTCCGAGGAGATCAAAAAGAACCTTTAGGCCTATTTTTTCTCCTCGTTTTCGGCCTTGGCTTTCTTGACTAGTTCCTCGGCTAGCCGTCCGGGAACATCTTCGTAACTGCTGAAAGTCATGGTAAAGGATCCCTTACCCTGGGTCATGGATTTCAAGTCGATGGTGTAACGGTACAGTTCCGTCATCGGCACCACGGCCTTGACCACGCTGTCTTTCCCGGCGGCCTCCATCCCAAGGATACGTCCACGGCGGGTATTGAAATCGCTTATGATATCGCCCATGACCGCTTCCGGCACATGAACCTCCACGTTCATTATAGGCTCCAACAACACCGGTTTGGCCAGCAGCGATCCTTTCTTGAAAGCCATGCTGGCCGCGATCTTAAAGGCCATTTCCGATGAATCGACCGGATGATACGAGCCATCGTACAGAACCACCTTTACCCCGGTAACCGGATAACCGGCCAGAACGCCGTCCGCCATGGCCTCGCGGACCCCTTTTTCCACCGCCGGAACATAGTTTCTCGGGACCGAACCGCCGAAGATCTCTTCTCCGAAGACAAACTGCTCCGCTGTAGGTTCGAGGCGCAACCAGACGTGCCCGAACTGCCCATGGCCGCCGGTCTGCTTCTTATGTTTTCCCTCCACCTTCACCACCTGGCGGATGGTTTCCCGGTAGGGCACGCGCGGCGTTTTGGTAACTACGTCCACGCTGTACTTGCGCTTCAGTCGCTCGACCAGAATGTCCAGGTGCATTTCGCCCATACCGGTGAGCAAAGTTTCCTTCGTCTCGACGTTCTTTTCCAGGCGGACGGCCCGGTCTTCCTCCAGCAGCCTGGCCACCGCGTTGCCCAGTTTGTCCTCGTCCCCCTTGCTCTTGGGTTCCATGGCCACCGTCAGGGTCGGAACAGGGAACTCGATACCCTCGAGCGTTACCGGTTTCTCCTTCTCACACAGGGTGTCGCCAGTGCCCGTGTCCTGCAACTTGACCAACACCGCCAGGTCTCCCGCCGGCACTTCGGTCGCGGCAACCTGGTTCTTACCGCGGACAAAGAAGACCTGACCGATTTTCTCACCCTTCTCCCGGGTGCTGTTGTAGAGGGCGCTGTCCGCCTTCAGTTTGCCTCCGAAGACCCGGATAAAGTTCATTTTGCCCACGTAAGGATCGGTCAGGGTCTTGAATACCAGCGCGGCCAGGCGACTGCCGTCTTGTACCTGCGGGGCGGGGAAGAAATCGACCAGCACGTCCATGAGAGCGTTAACTCCGATGCTGCGGGTGGCCGAACCACACAGGACCGGCACATAAGAGGCATTTGCCAGACCCTTTTGCAAACCGTTCCTGACTTCCTCCGGCGTCAGTTCCTCGCCATCAAGGTACTTGGTCAGGAGTTTGTCGTCCGCTTCGGCAGCCGTTTCCAATAGCTTCTCCCGGAATTCCGCCATTTGGCCGGCCAGATCGCCGGGTACCGGTGCCTCCCGGGGCTTGCCGTCGGCTCCGAAAGTGAAAGCCTTTTGCGCCATGATGTCTACGATACCGCTAAAAGAGGCCTCCGCTCCTATCGGCAGCTGGAACGGAACGAAGGTGGCGCCGAATTTTTCCTTCAGTTCGTCCAGTACCCTATAAAAGTTGGCGTTTTCCCTATCCATTTTATTGATGAAAACCGCCCTGGGCATGTTGCCCTGGTCGGTCAGGTCCCATATAATTTCTGTTTGGACTTCCACTCCGTCTACGGCACTGACGACAAACAGGGCGGAATCAACCACCCGCAGTACTCCCCGGACCTCGCCGATAAAATCCGAATAGCCGGGAGTATCCACGATATTGAGCTTGACATCACGCCAGATGCAGGGAACCGGCTTGGCGTGGACGGTCATGTGGCGGCTGATTTCCTCCGGATGATAATCCCCCGTAGTGGTGCCGTCTTCCACCCGGCCCAACCGGGTGGTTACCCCGGTGAGAAAGAGCATGGATTCCACCAGCGAGGTCTTGCCGGCGCCGCTGTGGGCCACCAGTCCGATATTCCGGATCTGCCGACTTTCGAAATCTTTCATCAATTTACCCCCCTTTTATATAATAATTTTCCCAAAGGATCCTAAATTTATAAGGTTCGCCCCTGAAAACCCACCCCCTCGTGGGGTGGGATGAAACTGGCACCGCACGCTGGGCCAGCGCTTCTTACATGATCCGCAAGCCCTTTCCATAGTATACGGGTTTGAGCCGGTCTGCACGAACGGGTTTCGATACTGTCCTTAACCGGACATAATCGCCGTGGTTCTGTGTTCCCTGTACGGTGAATCTCACATTTTCGCACAGGACAACATCACCTGGCTGATAAGGGTATCGTTTCTTTCGTAGCTGGTACCGGCCCTTTGATAGTTTTTTTCCACGATACACGCGTAAATTCTCGCCGTTTTTGTTCTTGTTCCTGGTACGGCGACCACAGTTGAGGGTTTGGGCAGAAACATATTCTCCGGTCCGGCGATCAACGTACTGGGCGTCGTAGAACTTCCGCAGGCACCGGTTGTTGCGCCGCACCTGTTCTATCTGCACCTGGACGCACCGGGTCTGGTCAGACCCACCAGCGATACAGAAGGCATCGTTGGCATGGGTCTTTTCCATACCCAGTTCGATCCGTTTGCTTTTGGTAATGTGCCCGAATGTGGGCCGGGCACCTAACTGTTCGGTAAGCCGCAAACGCACCATAGTCATAAACGTCTCCGGGCGGAATGACCTGACGCTGGGTTCCCAGCCCCACAGGAAGCCGCTTTCCTTGTGGTTCTCCGGCCTGTGACATTTGTCGCATAAGGTGATAAAGTTGCCGGGCCGGTCTGTCCGGTCGTTCTTCCAAAAGCCGATATGATGGACTTGGAGTACCGGGTTTACAGCCCGGTTTTTACACTCCCGGTTCTGACATTGGTGGCCGTCCCGGTGCAGGATGTACTCACGAAGGTTCCAGAAAGCAGCCTGTTCGCCCTGTTGGTACTCTTTCCCCTCGATACCGGGTGTCTTGATAGCCTGGATGTCAAAGGTAGCCACCTCAACCACAACTTCGGTCACCGGCACGATCGATTTGATCAGGTTCACCTGCCGGACGTGGCTCTCGAGCTTGTGCCGCATACTGGGAGCAAGCCAGCCCTCGGGCTTCTTGCGGTTATCAAACCGGGGAGCCCGGTACCTTTTCCGGTTCCGGCGCTGACGCCGGTACTTACGCCGTTCTTCGTTCCGTTCCACCTGTCCTTCCAGCAGCTTGCACTCACCGGCGATCAGTTCCTTCCCTTCCGAGGCAGCCGAGAAGCCAACCGTAGAATATCCGGCATCTATGCCAAGAGTGACCGACTGCGTGTACCGGGTCGTGTCGTAGGTCAGCCTGATTGTGAACGGCTTGGCCCGGACCACCACGGCCCGACCGTCCTTTAACATTCTCCGCACCTTGCCGTGCCGTTCGGTCGGCATCAAGGGCTTTCCGTCGTTTCCTAACACATAAACCATCATCCGAAACCCCTTTCGGAATTAAGTCCGCCTTTCGGCGGTGGGTCCACTTCCCCAATGTTACACCGGGTTTGTTGCTGACAGCACTTCTCCTACCCTCAGAGATGTTTAACCGCCAGCCGCAGGGCATGGGACGTGTGGAGTATCCCAGGGTGCCTATTTGCCAAATGAAAGCATTTCCGGTGTAACGTAGCCTGTTCGCTAGGAGATCCCGACAGGCTTAGGCATAATCAACCGGGCTCGCAGGTTTCCCCGCAAGCCCCCGGCCGGGGGCAGTTGACCTACCTGGTCCTTACCTCCCTGGATTTTCGGGCCTTAAAACCGCTTACTTCTACGGTTGCACGATAAATTCCTGCTCTTACCGCCGGGTCGGAGTGACCGCCACCCGGCTTTTTATCACATACCGCGGCCGGCGCTGGAATAAGATTCTAAAAAACCCCTGGTTTGGAAGTGATGATCATGGCCCAATCCTTCGTTCATGGAACCATGGTACTCGTCGCTGCCAGCCTCTTCAACAGGGTCGTCGGCTTCCTTTACCAGATCCTTTTGATCCGTTTGATTCGGCCCGAAGGGGTAGGACTGTTCGCCATGGTCTATCCCTTCTACATTCTCGTGGTGGTTGTGGCCACCATGGGCCTTCCCACCGCCGTCGCCAAGCTGGTAGCCGAAGAAGCGGCCCAGGACAATATGGCAGGTGCGTATCGCATCTTCCGCACCTCCATGGTCTACCTGGTCGTCTTCGGCTCCTTATTCACCATTTTTCCTTTTTTGCTACCCGCTCACTTATTGCAGCGCTTTCTGCCCAACCCAGGCGCCTACTATAGTTTTCTGGCCCTGGCCCCCGCCACCGTGGTCGTAGCGGCGTGCTCGGGCTTCCGGGGCTTCTTCCAGGGACTGCAGCGCATGGGACCCACCGCTGCCAGTCAAGCCGTAGAGCAATTGACCCGGTTCAGCGCAGGCCTTCTCCTGGCCACCCTCCTTCTGCCGCGCGGCGTCCAATTTGCCACCGCCGGCGTTTCCCTCGGAGTGGTGGCTGGTGAAGTGGTGGGTTTCGCTGTGATGCTCTACATCTACTGCCGTAGCCGTCCCCGCCTGCCCGTCCGGTTACCCCGGCGGGTAGAGAGCCTGGCCTCAGTCACCCGCCGTCTGTTTGCCCTGGGCATCCCGGTGACGATGACCCGTTTTGTGGCGACGGCTCTGTTTTCGGTGGAGGCCCTCTTGATACCCCAGCGCCTGGTAGCAGCCGGCATTGGCGTGGGAAAGGCCACCGCCCTCTATGGCCAACTGGCCGGCATAGCCGAAACCCTTCTTTACACGCCGAGCATCGTTACCCTGTCCCTGGCCACCGCCCTTTTACCCGCGGTCTCCGACGCCCTGGCCCACAAGAACCACCATGTGATCCAATTCCGGACCCAGGAGGCTTTGCGCCTGACCCTGCTGGTGGGACTGCCTGCCGTGGTCTTCTTTCTTGTGTTGCCCCGGCAACTGGCCGGCGTTATCTTCGGCTACCCCGCCGCTGGCGACGCTTTACTCATCATGGCCACCGGCGGCATCTTCCTCTACCTGCTACAGACATCCACCGGGATATTGCAGGGATTGGGCCGTCCTCTCCTCCCCTTCAAAAACCTGGTTATCGCCTCGGTCTTCAAGCTGGCCGGCATCTATTACCTAACCGCCCTGCCCAACCTCAACATAAGGGGGACGGCCGCCGCCCTCTCCCTCCATTACATTTTGATGGCCTGTCTAAACCTGGCCGACCTGCATAAGGTAACCGGCATTTCCCTTGATCTGAAGGAAGTGCTGGGCAAGCCGGCCCTTTGTGCCGGTGTCATGGGCCTGGTGGTTTTCTGGCTGAAGCAGGTCCTTTTTGGCCACCCGATTCTTCCGGCCCTGGCCCTGGTCGGCACCGTGGCGGCCGGCACCCTGGCTTACGCACTCTGCCTGCTCGTAACCGGGACCCTTCGCAGAGAGGACATTCACCGGTTGATGACTATTTTTCGTCCCTACTCCTGAAGCCCAGCCGGTCGAGAAAAAATACCCCCCCTAAAACCGCGGGAGGGCTGGATTGCAGGACCAGAAACGATCCCGGGTGTTGTCACAGACAGAACGGGCGAAAGGGAACCGGCTAGCCGGCCAGTGCTCCCACCTTCTGCAGCATGGCCTTGAGTTCGGTCCGCACCTCCTCGCCAGCCCCTAAAACCGGTCGCCGCGGCGGACCACCGTAGTAACCCAGCAGGTCGAGCGCCGCCTTGAGCCCGGCCACACCCCACCGCGTAGTCACCGCCGCGTTTACAGCGAGGATCTGCAACTGAAGCCGCCGCGCCTCCTCGACCCGGCCTTCCCCTGCCAGGGCCGCTATCCGCGTACACTGTCCGGGCAGCACGTTGGCCACCGCCAGGGTGCCCCCCACCCCGCCCATCAGAAGCGTGGCCAGGAGAAAACTGCCCGAACCCGCAAAGACGGCGAACCCTTCCCGCGCCCCCGCCACGATCTCGGCTATCTGCACAATGTTGCCGCTGGAGTCCTTCACGCCCACAATGTTAGGGTGCGACGACAAAGCGGCGACCAAGTCCGCCGTGAGGTTGATGCCCGTGTTTCTTGGCATGTTGTACAGCATAACCGGTATGGGTGATGCCTCGGCCACGGCCAAGAAATAATTTTGCAGCGCCGCGGCCGTCATCGCCCCCTTGTAGTAGGACGGATTCAACACCAGCGCGGCGTCCGCCCCCAGTTCCGCAGCCCGCTTGGTAAGCCTGATCGTCTCCCGGGTCGACTCGCACCCGGTACCGGCTATGACCGGCCGTTCCCGGGGGAAGTTCTCCCGCACGAACGCCACCAGTTGCTCCTTCTCCCCACTGTCCAGGTACGGAAACTCGCCATTGCTGCCCAGAACCACAACCCCGGCCAAGTCCGTGCGCGCCCACTTGGCGAGATTATCCCGCAACTGCGGATAGGCTATCTCTTCCCCCGCGTCAAACGGGGTAGGGATCGGGGCAAAGACCCCGCGGAACTTGTTATCCATGTCAACCCCCATCTAATTCTCACTCCACAATTTCCCGGACCCTGCCGATGATTCCGCCTTCCAGCCGGACTTTTATGCCCCGGGGATGAAAAGAGCTTTTGGTAAGAATATCTTTTACCACTCCCTCGGTCACCTGACCAGTGCCCTGATGCTGCTTTTGTACGATTTTCACCTTAACCCCGGGCTTGATATGTAGGCGCTCCGTCCCGTTCATGGCTTGCTCCTTTCTCATTCCACATCGCCGGCGACCTGAAAATTAGCAATACTACCAAGGGATCATCGTAGACAGGTCGTCCACAGGCATCAGCTCCACCCCCGCCAAATCTCCGGGCAGTAGCCCACCGTCGCTTTAGCACCGTTCCGCACAACGGGGGTTTTAAGTAACAGCGGGTGGGCCAGCAGCATCTCCTCCCGGTCATGGACTATATATTTCAGATTCAGCCTGGCATATTCCTTCCCCTCCGTGTCCATGAGGTTCTCGAGTCCTACCGCCGCCCCGACCCTGTCCAGTTCGCCCTTGCTCAAACCCCGCAGCGTCAGGTCAACAAAATGGTAGGGGATGGCCCGCTCTTTGAAATACCGCTCGGCTTTTCTGGTATTCTGGCACTTTTTGACGCCGAAGATCTGAATGTTCATCCCGCCGATCCATCCCCCAAATTTAAACTGCCCTGACCATACCCTATCAGTTTAAGCCAGACTGACGCATTTTACAATCATCCGATAATTCCCCCTGCCATTATCACCGCTAGGTTCCCCCCCGAAGGGGGATTCCTCCCAACATCTCTATACACTCTCCTCCACCAATTTTCTTACGGCCGAGTTGACCTGCTCGGCCAGGTCGTCCACCATCTTCCACCTCGCCTCAGTGAGCGTAATCGCATTGCCTGGTTTAGCGCCTTTGCATTCCTTGAAGATGTCCATAATCTGAAATTCCCTTGCCACCACGCCCCCGGCCATCTCAACGTTCCTTGATGCGCACAGCTTCGGGCAGCCGTCAATGGTCAGACAGGATGCCCCGTTTATTTCTTCCCTTATCTCGGGGTCAGCAGTGACGATGTTGGCTAGGCAAATCATTTCTGTCGCGTAGGGACATATTTCGTTCACCACTTTGAGTGCTGCCTCCCTCGCCACCAACCCAAACACCTTGCCCATCCCGCTGCAGGGAACGATCTTGATCTTATTAGACATGCTAGTCATCAACCTTGTTTTTCAAAACACTGAGGTAGATATCTCCTGTCCCTCTTTGGCTCAACTTTACTAGCCCTCACTTATTTTTCATAATCTTTATAAAAATCCTCGGCCGTTTTTTGGTCGCACCCGTGATTACCATACCCGACTTGTTAGCCCAATTCCAATCCACCCACCCCAGGTCGTGATCGCGCAGTGGCAGTGCGGTTGGGTTCGACTACACATTTTTGTTTTACCGGTGCACGGAGCTGGACCACCGGCACATAAGAACAGGAATGCTGTCATTCTGACGGCAATTCCTCCTGCCGCCCCTTGAACAAGGCAATCTCTTCCTTTAGCTTGCCGATGTACATTTCCAGGAAATCGATCTTACTCTTATAACCGGTCAGATTCATCTGAAGGATTTTGTTGTCCTGGAAAAACGCATAGTTTTGAAACTTCAGGGATGCGTAATCGGAGCCTGCGTCCTTCAACATAGCCAACAAACGAATGACTTTTTCTGCATCGGAAAGGCCGTCCATCTTTGCCAGACTTTCCACTGCCCTACGTGAAGCTATACCTTCATCGATTATTATCCTTACCGCCTCTTCAATGCTCCAGCCTCTACTCCGGGCCAACTCTTCGAGGGCCTGATACGTATCCGTCAGAAGTCCGGCGCTAATTTTCACCAAGGCTGATTCCACATAACTCCCCCCTTACTTCATCCCAGAGTGTTGTCATAAGCCGCCTGGGGGCCTTCGAACCCGGAGCAGTTCCTCAAAGTACCGCGCAATCTTTGTTGCCGGCGATCCCGTGCCTCTTCGACCGGTAACCGCTCAAATCGTCCACTTGGTGAGAGTCCCACCGACTGATCCGCTGGTTGTGCGGCAGATGAGTACGGAAGCAAACCCTTCCTTGGGCTTCAACGCCCCGTTAAACCGATTGATGCGCCCGAAGAGCATCCGGATGGGATTGGAGTAAGCCGAAGCCGCGTACTGCATACCCGGCAGGAACTCCGATCGGCCGCCGGTGCGCACCTTTCCGGCAACGGTGTTTCCCTGCCCGCCAGCCGGGTCCGACCCAGGGGGACCAGCAGCAACAGGACGAAGATGGGACATAGATCGTAGGGCTTCTGGAAAACCCTGCCGGCTGAGTAACCCACCCGTCGAATTCAATTTTCTCTTCCGAATATCCTGTCATATAAATCTTCGCCATAACTAGTTTGCAGTGGTTCGCCTTCGATTATCTTAAAGCTTCGTCCTCCGTCGGTTTGCCTTTCAGCACGCAGAAAACTGGCATTTGCCATTTTCCCGCCATAAAAGCCATGCGCAAATTCATATAAATGTGTAACAAAGAAAACTTTGATGCGGTTTTCTAATAATGCGCAGATTATCTGCCTCGCAATCTCCGAGCCTTCTCTTTCGTTTGTTGCGGCAAATGATTCATTAAACAGTAACATTGAATTTGACGTTATATTATCTGCGATGTTGCTCATCCTGCTGAGTTCTTCATCAAGTTTCCCGCTATTCATCATAGCGTCTTCTTCCCGTTTGTAGTGCGAGATAACGCCGTCGCAGACATTGGAACATAAAGATTCGGCTGGCACAAACATGCCACATTGCATCATTAATTGGGACAAACCTATGCTTCGTAAAAACGTCGATTTACCACCCTGATTGGCCCCGGTGATTATCACGAGGTATTTATTGTCAGCATTTAAGTCATTACCGACAATTCTTTGCTCCAGACTTAAAGCCAGACAGACATCATATAACCCTTTAAAAGAATGTCTGCGTTCGTCGGGAGCCACGGGCACCGGAAAGGACATTGCCCCTAACTTTTCAGCAAGTTGCCCATGTAAATTCAAACAACCAATATAAAAGGCCAATTCGGTTCGCAACATGTTAAAAAAACTGAGAATATGATCAGTGGACTGGGCGAGCGTATTGGCAACCAGGTTGATTCCCCTGTCGTGTAATTCCGATAGGGCTCTGGCACCGCTTTCATCTCGATTACTGATACAAAAGGTGTAAACGGGTGGCTTATTAGCAAACATCCGCTTTATCCAACTGTGTGTTTTGTCTTGTGATTTACGAAGTACATAATTGGCACCTTTATTGTCGTTTCCCAATTCGGCGCTGATCAAAACCCCTTCGCGGAATTTCAGTTCCTTAAGATGATTTTGAACGCTGGCGAAAAATTCATCACCAAGTTCTTTGTTGAGCATAGCGAAAAATGCCATAAAGCCATCTGACTCAAATTTACCGGCATGCTCGTCGACAATATCCTTTAGTCTTTTAAGCATGACCACAAATAAGTTCAGCATTTCTATCGAACTATATAGTATCCCGCTCGGATATCTGCTAAGAATGCCAAAATAACGCTTCTTTTTGGTTTCAATTGATTCTACAGCCATATCATAGATACTCCTTACAATTGAAGGATTCCTCATGCAATCTTTGAGAATATTTTGACGATACAGTATTGTGCCCAGATCATTTAAACTGGATAAGACAGCTCTCTTGGCCACTTCAAACAAAAATTCGTCGCCGAGTGCCATGGCGTTGAACAGTGTATTTAATTCCAAGTCTTGTGTCAGTACTTGTTCATTCGACGGTAATTTTCCCTGTAGATCAAAATCACGATCTCTATACATGAGAAAAGCTTTCACGATTTTATACGCCCCTTCAAACAATCATAGGTAAGTCGGTACTTTTCGGCAATTAATATTGCGTATGAAAGTCCGTCGGCAGGCCTTCTTACAACTTTAAATGTTCGCAATGCCGGATTTTCGGGCACAACCGTGCTGACCAGACTTACGGTTTGTTCGCTTAAGGAAGCCAATTCATCTATGAAGGTTACGCAAACACACAGACAATCCAATTGTATTATTTGTTCCATTACCTTTTTACCCAAAAGAATCGCGTCTTTTAATGTTATGGAAGTGAAAATTTCATTCATTATAATAATACTGTTTGATGTGGCCTGGTTTAAAATATAGTGAATTCTGACCAGGTCATCCTGCAGCTTGCCACGGAGATTTTTGATGTTTTCTTCTTTTTCAAAATGCGTGAAAAGCTTGTCAAACAGAAAGAGTCCTGCTTCCTTGCCCGGGACGGCACAGCCTATGCTGGCCAGATAATGCAACTGCCCGAAAACGCGGGCGAAGGTTGTTTTACCGCCCTGGTTTGGACCTGATACTACAAATATGCGTTCCTTGTCTTTCAGATAAAAATCATTGCAGACAACGGGTGAGTTTTCGGTAATGAGTTTATTCGCCAGGGCTAGATCAAATCCTTCATAATCATAAACATCCTTGCATTTATCAGACATTTGCGGATAACAAAACTTTAATCCAGATCGTTTCATTTTTTCAATGTGCTCAAGATAGGCGATGTAAAATTGTATTTCCCGATCAAAGACTTTCAGCGTTTCGTCGAGAAAATTGCCGTGTGTCAAGAAATAATTGTCAAGATGTGAAAATATGTCGGGATATAATTTGGCCAGCAAATCCAGTACTCCCGCTTCAACATGGTTCATGTCCGGCCCGGTAGGAAATTTAACCCTGTAATCTTTTACCATCCCCTGTTTAAACTTTTCGAATGTTTCTTCCACATCTGCGCTGTAATCAATTCCAGATTCATATTTGCGAACCTTGATACAGTTACCCTTTATAAGCAGGCAATATTTTACTGTGAACAAGTCGGCTATAAGCTTTCTCGTTTCCGCCAGAAGCGACGTAAAACCGCCGGATTTCGCATAATTCTTCAGATACTCACGGAAGGCCAAAAAGCCGCGTGATTTCAAATCTACAAGGGTTAACTTATCTGCAAGGTAATTAACCGCTTCGCAAAAAATTCCCACCGCGGCCAAAAACCATCTTTCCTTCTGGTATCTGTAGGAAAACTTGTGTGCTAGGGCAAGATTCACGCGCATTGCACGCATGTCTTTCGTGAATGATCGCATATACTCAAGAAGAATTGTATTTTCAAGATCCCGGAATATTTCATGACGATACTTGATCGCGTCGGTATCGCTCAAGGAAGTGTAAAAAAACGGTTGTAAATTATATTCCTCCCTACCGCGCGTGATGGTATCTATAATCTGATCAAGATTTAAATCATGAAAAAAGACGGGCGCTTCAAGGGTTTCGTTTTTTAGGCTGTCTTCAGTTCTTTCGAATAGGATGCTGTAAAAACTCATGGGAAAAACACCTCCCGGGCCATCACGCTGACGCACAGCATCAACTCTGCCGCCGCAAATGCCGGCGTGGTAAGAGTCATCAGCCCTGCTTAGACCTTTGTCAGGGGAACTCCATCCCCTCTCATGACTGCCCCCCATATTTAACTGATAAGAAAACTATACCCTATATACCAGCTTTCACCGTATGCGGTATCTCAGTGGAAATCCCTTCTCCCGTTTTCTTCAGTGCAATAAAAATGACCCCTACCCTCCGGAGGAGGGTAGGGGTCATTAACCGCAAGCGCGGTACTTTGTCAGCGAACCCCATCGCCCTATTTTTCTCCCAGTTTACCACGATACCCTTTCCCAGTCAACTACAAACCATACCCGGAGGAATGCAAAGAGTAATAAGCCGAAGGCGTTAGGTGCTACGAGAAGTAATGACTCGCCACCAGCACCGCAATCAGCAGGACGAAGATATAGCTCAGGTAAAGGTTGATGCTGCCCGACTGCAGGACAGCGATCTTCTCCGCAAAGCGCCGTGTGGCCCCGGTCAGGGGTCGGTAGAGAAAGTCTTCCACCAGAGAAGCCACGCCGGACCGGTAGATGAGCGCGGACGGAAACCCTTCCTTGCGCTCCAATTCCCCATACAACCGGTAGATTCGCCCGAACAGCATCCGTATAGGGTTGGAGTAAGCCGAAGCCGTATACTGCATGGTCGGCAGAAACGCCGGCCGGCCGCCGTCCCACACCTTTCCGGGAACGGTTTTACCCCGGCTCAGCAGCCGGGTCAAGCCCAGGGGAACCAGCAGCAAGAGCAGTACAAAGATGGCGATGTAGGGGGTAGAGATACTGGAAAAACCCGCTGCCGGTTGAATAACTCAGCCGTTGACGCCACCCGGCGATCCCAGCAGCCCTCCACCGAGGCTGATCAGGGTAGCGAAATCGCCCGGTCTGGCCAGCACGGGCGGAACCTGGTTAAGCAAGCTCACGCCGTATACCAGCTCGTTGACACGGTCAATCAACGGAAATACAGCGGTAGCGAAAAGGCCCAGCGATAGAGAGACAACAGCCAGGATGCCCATGCTACCAGGATGGGCCCCGGGGGCTCGAAGGCGCGGGCGGCGGCCCTGGTGCGCGGCAGTCCCAGGAAAGCTATGCCGAAGGCCCGCACAAAGCAGGTCACGGCCGGGCCGGCCGTCAAGGCCAACACTGCGGCGGCCAGGGCAAAGAAGATTTTCTCCCCGGCTGTTCCCGGCAAGCGGAAGCTCTGCAGGGCGGTTTGGAAAAGGAGCCACTCACTGACGAACCCGTTGGTAGGCGGTATAGCCGCTATGGAAAGGGAGCCCAGTAAAAACAAGAGACCGGTGACAGGCATGCGTTTTAAAAGTCCTCCCAGGGCATCCAGCCGGTGCTCACCGGTGGCCCGGTCCACGGCGCCCGCCCCCAGGAACAGGAGACCTTTGTAGGAAGCGTGGTTGGCGGCGTGGAAGAACGCCACCAACAGGGCCAGGCCGGCAAAAGCCGTCAGACCGTACGATGAAAAGACCATGGACATGCCTAAGGCCATAAAGATCAGCCCCATGTTCTCAATGCTGGAAAAGGCCAGCACCCTTTTGAGATCATCGTCGATTACCGCATAACAGCATGCCGAAGAGGGCGGATAAGACTCCCAGCCCGGTTACCAGCAGGCCCCACCAGACCGGGCCCCCGCCCAAGATACCCAGGATTACCCTTGCCGCCCCGTAAAAGCCCAGGTTGATGACCACTCCCGACAGGAGGGCCGAGATATTGGCCGGGGCCGCCGGATGGGCCAGCGGCAACCGGACGTGAAAAGGTGCGGTTCCCGCCTTGACCCCGAAGCCGGAAAGACAAAGCAGGAAAACCGCGTCCCGCAAAAGCGCCGGCATGTGAGCGGCCACCAGATGCAGGGTGGCAAAATCGAAACTGCCCCCATACGCGTAAAGCAGAAAGAAACCCACCAGCATGAGGGCGCTGCCCAACTGACTCATCACGAGCATGCCAAAGCCGGCCCGGGCCACCCCGGGACGGTCGTGGAGGGTGTTGACCAGGAGGGTATGACAGCACTGTCATACCCTCCCAGAAGATTAGGAAAGTCAGAAGGTTGCCCGCCACCAACACCCCGGTGATAGTCAGAAGAAACAAATTGAAGAGGGATGCCGGGCTGCGTCTGTCATTTTCCGGCTGCTGCCCGCTACAGGTAGGCCTTCTCCTCGACCGCCGGCAACACGGCGTGCAGAAAGCGGTCCTCTCCTTCCGCCGGAGCCAGGAAGAAAGCAGCCAGGTTGCCGGCCAGGCTTTCGGCCAGATGGAAGGCCACCGGCGCCAGGGCCTGAGGTTCCAGGTCTATCTGCCACTCCCCGGTTCGGCAGGAAATCACTTGAGCGAGGTGTTCCATCTGGTTTAGAACGGTTTGCAGCCGCTTCGGCTTGGTCGTCTCCGGCATTACTGATGAAGTAGATGTTTGTCCAAAGCGAAGGTAGTCTGCTTCTTAGGAAAAGCAAGAGGAGTCGTTGCGGCGGTATTTCGGATAGAAGAAGATATGATCTTTGGAAGATGAACTAGATTATGGTTGAATCTGCGGTCGATACAAAACTACCACATAGGATACTTATACCAGCCAAGGGAATATAATGCAAGGGGTTTTGCTGCGCTCCTCCCCATAAATAAATTTAGGGGCTACCGCGCCGCTTTCTCTTGTGTCTTTTCCCTGCTCGGAAGGGTTACCTCGATTCTAAACGCACAGCGGCCCGGAAGACATTTCACCCGGCCCCCCCCCCGCCTTCATGGCTCTTCGCTCATAGGGATTCCGACGTAGTACTACTGGCTAACCAACCGAACTCGCAAGGTTTCCCTCCCCAGCCCCCGGCCCGGAGCCGGGGGCCGCTGACCTTGGTCACCTAACAGTTAATCCGGCCGGACTGATTCCATCGCGACAGACCGGTTGTCCGGTCGACCAAGAAGGCCGTTACCGGACGGTAGGGATGGCGATCAGCGCTAGAATAAGCAGCCTTGCCCAAGATGTGCAAGGTAACACGTCATTCCTGCCCGGCAAAACTAAAGGGCCGGAAAGCCTGCCTGCCTCTGTAGACGGCCGCCTTACCCAGTTCCTCCTCGATGCGCAGCAGTTGGTTGTACTTGGCCACCCGTTCGGTGCGGGCCGGCGCGCCCGTCTTGATCATGCCCAGGTTGGCCGCCACCGTCACATCGGCGATGAACGTGTCTTCCGTTTCTCCGGAACGGTGCGACACCACCGCCGTGTAGCCCACCCGCCGGGCCAGATCTATGGCCGCGAAGGTCTCACTGAGGTTGCCGATCTGGTTTAACTTGATCAGAACCGAGTTGGCCACGCCGGAAGCGATGCCCTTCTCGATCAGGGCCGTGTTGGTGACGAAGATGTCGTCCCCCACCAGCTGGACTTTAGAACCCAGCTTGTCGGTCAGCAGGCGCCAGCCCTCCCAGTCGTCCTCGGCCAGGCCGTCCTCAATCATAATGATGGGATAACGCTCCACCAGGTCCGCGTAATAATCCACCATCTGGGCAGCGCTCTTGTCCTGGCCGTCCAACCGGTAACGGCCGTCGCGGCAGAACCCGGAAGCAGCGGGATCCAGTGCCAGGGCCACCTCCTCCAGCGGCTTGTATCCGGCCTGGGTTATGGCTTCCATGATTACAGTCAGGGCCTCCTCGTTGGAGTTCAGGTTGGGAGCGAAGCCTCCTTCGTCGCCCACCCCGCTGGAAAGACCGCGTTTTTTCAGCACTCCCTTCAGGGTGTGATAGACCTCCGATCCCACGCGCACCGCCCCGGCGAAGTTCGGGGCCCCCACCGGTACGATCATGAACTCCTGAATGTCTACATTATTGTCGGCGTGAGCGCCGCCGTTTACGATGTTCATCAGCGGCACCGGCAGCACGCGGGCGGAAAACCCGCCCAGGTACTGGTAGAGCGGCAGTCCGACCACTTCGGCGGCCGCCCTGGCCGCCGCCAGGGATACCCCTAGAATGGCGTTGGCGCCCAGGCGCCCCTTGTTGGGCGTGCCGTCCAGTTCCAGCATGACCCGGTCCAGGTTGAGCTGGTCAGTGGCGTCCATACCGGTAACTTCCGGCCCGATCAGGTCGTTGACGTTCGCCACCGCCCTCAGGACCCCCTTGCCGCCAAACCGCCCCGTGTCCCTGTCGCGCAGTTCCACCGCCTCCAACTGCCCGGTGGACGCCCCGGATGGCACGGCCGCCCGCCCGGTGGTGCCGTCGTCCAGCACGACCTCCACCTCCACCGTGGGGTTACCGCGTGAGTCAAGGATCTCCCTGGCATAAACATCCGCGATCTTCGTAGAACACATAGTTACTACCTCCCGTTTGTTTCTTCACCGGCCGGTCGTCTCCGCCGGCTTGGGCATACCCGGCAACTTCGCTTAGGTTGGAACCGTGTCCAAAAGGAACCCCTTGGCTCCCAAGGAGATATCCTTGTTCTCCAGGCAGGGCAGGGTGAAAGGCGCCCCATATGTGAGGATGGGTGCCGTGGGCCGCCCCGCGCCGATACTCCCTCTCTTTCACCTTCTCATGGGGAACCCTAAATATCCTTTAAGATTGCACCGGCATTCAATACAAAAGCTCCCTGTGCCCCGCGGCGGCGGGACATCAAGGAGCCATCAGCGAAACGCATTAAGCGAGCTCCATCGCTATCGACGTTCATTTTCCTAACACAGCGGGAAGTCTGAACCTGCGGCCTCCAAGGTGCCGGTCTTCCGAAAACCCCGTGCGCGCACCCCCTCCCCGGGCGGGACAAAAGCCCCAGCCTTCAGCACGGGGAGCCATCAGCCGAAAGGCCGTTTCGCTGACTCCCGGGAGCGCAAGTGTGTTATAGTAACATTTTACATGGACAGATTGCCCAGGTCAATACTGTAGCCAACTTTCACTATACTCACGGCGGCAACAGTTGCCGCTGATCATACGGTCCCCGCCGGAGAATATTCTCACCATGCCATAATGACTTCCCCCAAAGGTAGAGTTCGTTCTCAAAATCAACCACTTTGCCCAATTATTCCCTCTATCCACCTGAGGCCGCGCACTTCTTGATTACTACGCTCCGCAACGATGCAGCCGTAGGCTCGCGAGCATGGGAAAGGCTCCTTTCGATGACAGGGCGGCAATTTGCATAGTTCTGGGTGAGCAGATCCTCCACATCGGCACGGAGCATCAGATCACTGCTGTCGAGCATGTCGACGAGGCGCGCCACCACCTTCTCCATCTCAGGGGGAGAAACCCTCGGCAAACAAAGCGAACAGGCCAGTACAGCCATTTGGTTATCGGCATCGGCCACCAGTGACCGAATGATTTCGGGCAAATCTTCGCTCTGATGCAACTCCACAAACAGCCGCAAGGCGCTACGGCGCCGTCGGCGGCTGGACTCGGTTTCGGCGTCTGACGACGGCGCTGGGCAGTCGGCCAATTGCAGAAGATACAGACAGGCGGAGGCACCCATCTTGCGGAACGCATTCGCCGCCGCGAGCCGGCAAAAGTCCTCGCCCAGAGCGGCAGCGAAAATCGGCACTGCTTCGTCCCTTCGATATTCGCCGAGGGTATCCACGACACCAGCGAGCAGCTTGCGATCCGCCGCCTCCAGCAACAGCTAAAACACGTGATCGTCCGGCCATCTGACCAGGGCTCGAGCAACGGCGTTGGTAACGGAATCCTCGCCGGCCTGCTCCACGGGGTCGGCGACGTCCCTCGGATGGGCCAGAAAGTCGAGCAGTACATCCTTGGCGCCTAAAGCCGCCAGGACTTCCACGGCATGGGACCGCGGTTGGAACATACCGCTAGGGTCACGGGCGAAGAGGAACTCGCGGAGCGGTCCCACGGCCGCCTGTCCGCAGGCCACTAGATCGAGGACGGCCAGGTCGCCTTCACGGAGGGCCCGCAACCTGGCGATGCCATCGTCAATACGACCGGGTACCCACCCGCAGGTGGGTGTGGTCAACAGGGGCTGGTTCACCATCGGTCACACCCCTAACCTTGGCCGTTACTCCGCACCTGGCACACGAGACGGATGCTGCCGATTGAGCCCTCCGGCGAATACGGACGCCAGCGTAGCCAGCGCCATCCAGGCCGCGGCGTAAATAAAGCCGGCGGCAGGCGAGACAGTACTATAGAGCAGACCAACGATGGCAGTGGACGCAAAATCGCCAAACGACTGGACACCACCAAGTAGCCCGAACCCGCTGCCCATCAAGTGATCAGGGAGCATACGGGCCACCAGCGTGGATTCGGATGTTTCAGCCAAGCCGATACCCATGCCGGCCAGCAGGAAGGCAATGAGCAAGAGCGGCCAGGTGTGCAAAGGCAGCGCAAACCCTATGTAGGATAGGATATATACGAAAGCGCCCGTGCCGAACACAACCTTCGGGCCCGCTTTATCGATCCATCGTCCGCCGAGCAGGGCGACGAGTGAGGCCATGGCATTGTGCGCAGCGTAGATGATGATGGCCAAAGAAGTGGCCGCCGCGATCGACCGGCTTTCGGTATGGAGGAGCTGAGTGGCGCGTAGGATCAGAAGCGTGGTGGCCATATTGCCGAGTTCAAAGCAGGCGACAGGCAGCAGCGGTGGGAGCAAGCCCGCTGCACGGAGTCCCGAGAACTCCAGCCGGATGCGCCGCTTGACCGGCAGGGCTTGGCGCTTGATCTCCCGCGCTGCCACCGTAATAGCAATAGCGGCGAAGAAACCAGGGATGACCGAGAAGTAGATCGCCGCGCGAATGCCGATCCAAGCCACCAGGGCGGCTGCCAGCAAAGGGCCGACCACGGCACCGAGGTTATCCCCGGCCCGCTCGACGCCGAAGGCCCGGCCATAGGCGTGCGGCGGCGCCAGTGAGGCCAGCATGGTGTCACGCGCGGGTGAACGCAAGCCACGGGAAAGCCAGGCCAAAGCGCGCAGGATGCCGACTTGCCAGACGGTGGCCGCCAGGCCGATCGCCCCGGTCGCCAGGGCTGTGCCGAGGTAGCCGCTGGAAGCGAGCCGGCCGCGAAGCTGTTCGTCATTGGCAAGCGGACCGCCGATGAGCTTCATAATACCGGTTAAGGCATCGGATACTCCTTCGATAAGACCCAAGGCGGCGGCCGAAGCGTGGAGTACGGAAGTCAGAAAGCTGGGCAGGATCGACGTGGCAATCTCGTGTCCGGAATCAGAGAAGAAGCTGGTTAGGCCAATGCTGGCGACGCCTGGTGTCAACCAAGGCTGCTTCTCTGGTGCGGTAGCTTTTGTATTGTCTGTTTCTTGTATCATGGGAATCGACCTTCCAAGCTTTTACTGCAAATCACCCCGATGGAAAGCCCCCTCTATTTCAGCAATGCCTTCAGGGTATGCCAATATAATCCCCCTTTCTCCCTTTGCCATTAGGGGCACAAAATGACCCCTACCCGTCTTCGGGTAGGGGTCATCAACCGCAAGAGCGGTATTTTCCAGCGAACCCCATCGCACTTTTTCGTTCAGTATAGCACAGCATCTCTTACCAGTCAACGACCACCGGTACCGCCCTCCGTTGCGGGTGGCCGCCGGGCAGCTGGAAGGCTGTAAAAATGTTCTTTTTCCACCCTACCAAAACGTGGTATAAAGAGGAAAACACTTTTCTAAATAGGAATTGTCCATACGACGCAGAATATATGATTCCCCTGCGAAAAGTACGATTTACCTCAAGCTCTGCCCAAATCTAGGGGCGGGCCTGCAACTGGGCATCTACATGGTGTAGCCGCCAAGTGGGCGAAAGGGTTTTCGCAGTAGAATCATATATAAACACTGAAAAACCATGACTAATCTGTTATTTGGGATAAGGAGTAAGTCCGTGGATAGAAAAAAACACCATCATGAGCATGGAGACATATTCCATTCCCCTGCCCCGGTTTCCAAGATGAAAACGGCGTTTTTTCTGACCTTCGCAATTCTACTTGTTGAAGTTACGGGTGGCT
>DATKUX010000118.1:0-11107 GCA_035530395.1 Spirochaetia bacterium | reverse complement strand
AAAAGCCAAAGTGGGCCCCGGGGACGGCCCCCGGGCCCACTTTGGCCGAACGAGCAGCCGATATGCTATTGACTGGCAGCCTGTTTCTGACGGTAGTCCTCTATGGCCGCGTGCAGAGCATCCGCCGCCAGGTTGGAGCAGTGCATCTTCTGCGGCGGCAGACCGTCCAAAGCCTCCGCCACCATTTGATTGGACACACCCAGGGCTTCGTCCAGGGTCATACCCTTTACCAGTTCCGTGACCATGCTGCTGGTGGCCACGGCCGCCCCGCAACCAAAAGTCTTAAACTTAATATCTTCAATTACGTTGTCTTTTATTTTGAGGTAAATCTTCATGATGTCGCCGCAGGTCGGGTTGCCCACCTGCCCCACCCCGCTGGCATCGGGGATCACTCCCACATTGCGGGGGTTATTGAAATGGTCCATCACCTTTTCGCTGTACATGCAAAACAGTCCTCCCCTTCAGAACATTCTTCGTCTTCACAGCCGAACAACGGCGACATGGCCCGCAGGCGCTCAATAATGGGCGGCAATTCGGTCAGGAAATAGTCCACGTCCTCTTCCGTATTGCCGAGGCCCAGCGAGACGCGAATGGAACTTTGGGCCACGTCGACCGGAACCCCCATGGCCAAAAGTACGTGGGACGGCTCCAGCAACCTGGAAGTACAGGCCGATCCGCTGGACACCGCAATCTTCTTGCCATCCAGGCTGAGCAGGATGGACTCGCCTTCCACAAATTCAAAGCAAAAGCTGGCCAGGTTGGGCACCCGGATCGAAGGATGGCCGGTCAGGATACAGTTGGGAATTCTGGACAGCACCCCCTCGATGAGACGGTCGCGCAGAAGGGTAAAGTAGGCAGCGTCCTTCTCCCGGTCGGCCAGCGCCAACTCCAGGGCTACGCCCAAGCCTATGATAGCCGGTACGTTCTCGGTTCCCACGCGCCGCCTGTTCTCCTGGGACCCGCCGTACATGAGGCGCTGCCAGCGCGTTCCCTTCCTGATGTACATACCGCCCGCCCCCATGGGACCGTTGAATTTGTGGGCCGCAAACGACATGAGGTCGACGCCCGTCTTATTCACATCGACCGGCAGCCGGCCCACGCTGTGGCAGGCGTCGGAGTGAAAGGGAATGCCCTTCTCCCTGGCCAGGGCACCGATCTCGTCCACCGGCTGGATCGTACCAACCTCATTCTGGGCGTGAATAATGTTGATCAATACGGTCTGGTCCGTGATGGCTTCCCGGACCTGTTCCACAGACACCATGCCGTACTTGTCGACCGGGAGCACGGTGAGGGTGAAGCCCTCTTTTCCCAGTGCCTGGCAGGTATAGAGGGACGCCTGGTGTTCCACGGCGCAGGTAATTATGTGGTTGCCCTTCTTACGCCTCGCCCGGGCCGCTCCCATAATGGCCATATTGATGGATTCGGTCCCCCCCGAGGTAAAGACAATCTCGTCGGGCCTGGCGCCAAGGGCCGCCGCCACCTTTTCCCGCGCGGTTTCCACCGCCTTGCGGGCCACCCGCCCCGGGGAATGGAAGCTGGAGGGGTTACCGTAGTGTTCGGTAAGGTAGCTATACATCTCTTCGGCCACTTTGGGGTGCACAGGCGTGGTGGCACTGTGGTCAAAATAAACTGTCCGCATGATCAGAACCCCGGCCGGATTTTCCCCTGCCTGCCTATGTAAGGAGGAAAACCGCCGGGACACCCCCTTTAATTCATAGTAAAATAGTCAGCATTGACTGCTTTTATCGTAGCATAAACCCGGTAGGCTGTCAAATTAATTTGTTGTTAGGCCGGCAGGGGACAAGCACCCGTGGAGATACCTGGAAAGACAATTTTGGACCGCCGGAAAATTTCCCCTTGCCCCATTGTAGCATAATGATATAATGGAGAATATCTTTTTCGCCGTCGGTGATGTAGCCTGGCTCGAAAGAAGGATTTTCAATGTTCACCCGCTGGAAAAGGATTCCGGCCCTTGTTTTCGCGGCGGTTCTCGTAGTCACCCTCGCCGGGTGTGGCCCGGCCGCCCCGCCCGCCAATCCGGCCAACACCCAACCGGCCTTCCCGGGCGCGGGGGAGATAGCCCTCGTCCAGAACGGCAACCTCTTCTTGCTCAGCGCCAAGGATAGCCGACTGCACCAGTTGACTGCGGCGGGCGACGTGTCGCAACCCGGTTTTTCCCCCGACGGGCAGTGGCTGAGCTTTCTGACCCATGAACAGCTCTGGCTCGTGCGGTCCGACGGAAGCAACCTCCACCAGGTAACCGGCCTGCCGGGACCGGTCGGAGACCGCTCCTACGTCTGGTCGCCGGTGACCGACCTGCTGGCGGTGGCCCCGCAGGGGAGTAACGACGGCATCTGGCAGGTTTCGCCGGAGGGCACTCCCTCGCCGATCCAGGGAGCACCCAAAGGTGTGAGCGCCCTGACCTGGTCGCCGGATGGAAAACAACTGGCGTTTGTCGCCCCGGCCGGCCAACAGCCATCTACCGACCCAGAGCCACCGAACGATGTTCTGTTCACCGCCGCATGGCAAGACAACGATCTAACGGGCCTCCAGCAACGCTACGTGTCAGCCGGCAACGGCCTCGAACCGGCTATCTGGGCATCAGGCGGACTGTTGTTCTGGATTGATCCTGATCATTCGGCATCCATCGCCGCCGACGGGCTGCCCCTGACATACCTGAATATCCAAAACGGCCGGATAGAGAAACTCGGCGTCACTCTCGCCCACCCGGAATGGATCGTCCCGGCGTCACCGGCCAGTGTCTATTTCGTCCAGGGCGACGGTCGCGAAATATGGCTGAACAAGGGGCTGGCCAAGGCCGATCTGGCCACGGGCAAGGTCACCGACCTGCCCCTACCCACCGGTTCGGTGTATTTCAGTCCGGCCCTCTCCCCCGGCCAAAAGCAACTGGCCTTCGTGTTCGGTTCCAGCGTAGGGCCGAAAGATCCGGAGCCTAACATGCAAACCTATGTCCAGCAGCTGTCCCTCGGCCTGGCCAAGCCCGACGGCACCGGTTTCCAGGCCCTGACCGGGCCGGCCGGGGAGTCAGTTCCCCGCTCTTTACCGGCGACGGTAAGCACATCCTTTATGTCCGGGACGAGGCCCTGTGGATGATCGGCACCGACGGAACCAACCCCACCCGTCTCGCAGATTTCGGCACCGTGTTCGACAACTACTACGGCTACGTCGACTCCAACCGCTACTTCGCTTACCACCCGTAGGCACGCCTCCCGCCGGGCGGGCTGCTTCTCTCGCCATCCTTTCCCCGTAGGTAACACCAGTGCCGTCCAGCGTGACTGAGAAAAAATTTAACTCGCCGGGACAGGCATTTTCGTCTTTTTTGTCGAAGCCAAACAGGAGATAGCGAAAGGAACGCCGAGCCCACCCGGCAGTAGGCGTTGTCTTTTCTCCCGTGCCGCTTTCTGTCTTTGTCCAAGCGCCTTACATAAATTCCCGGCGGGTGTTGCACCACCGTTCCCTCCCGGGAACGGCAAATTTTACCGGCCATTTTGGTGTGACCAGTCCTGGACATACCGGATTCGGCAAGGAGGTATCATCAATTGCGTCGCTTTGTGCTCATCGTGTTCTTAGCGCTGCTAACAGTCGTCACCGTAACATACCCGGCCGGGGCGACTCCGGTCCGGTTCACCGATGTTCCCGCTTCCTTCTGGGCCGCGCCGGCCATAGGTACCCTGGCCGGGGAAGGCATCGTCCACGGCTTTCCCAACGGTTCCTTCGCGCCCGGCAACCCCGTAACGCGGGCCCAGTTCGCCGGTATGGTGGACGCGGCCCTGCACCTTGCCCCTTACGACCCGCCCACCCCGACCTTCCGGGATGTGCCGCGGACCTACTGGGGTTATGGCGTGATCGAAACCGCCGTTCAGGCGGGGATCATCCATGGGACCGGGGCGGGCTCCTTCGGCCCCGACCGGCCCATCACCCGCCAGGATATGGCCGTCATTCTAAGCAACGCCCTGCAACTGACCACCGTTACGCAGGACCTGGCCGGCTCCCCGGCCTCTTTCCGGGATAACACCGCCATAGCCGGTTATGCCGTAGGAGCGGTGGTGGCCGCCAACCGGCTGCAGCTCATGAAAGGCCAGCCGGACGGCCGATTCGAACCCGGCTACAATGCCTCCCGGGCCCAGGCGGCCCAAGTCATCTACGGACTGATGAATTTAGCGCCGCAGGCCGTGAGCACTCTGGAAGCCGGCCTGGCGCAAGGAATCGCCATCGCCGCGCCGCCGTCCCCCCTCGTCCCGGGCCAGACCATCGACGTGACCGCAACGGTTTATGACGGGCAGGGGCACCTTCTACCGGTGCAGCCAGCCTGGTCGTCCACTGATGGAACCATAACAGCCGCCGGCGTGTTCACCGCCAACCAGCCCGGACCGGCGGTCATTACGGCGGCCCTGACCAATAGCACCGGCCTCCTTCAGACCAGCACCACCGTACTGGTGGCGTCGGGCTCCTCCCTTAACGGCCCGCCGGGCACCTTGCCCCCGACCCCGACGGTAGCCGGCTTGGCCATTGCCGCGCCGAACCCGGCGGCCATCCCAGCCGGCGGTACGCTCACCGTAAATGTGCAGGTGAAGGACAACCTGGGCGATCAGTTGTCATCCGACCAAGGCCGCCAGATAACCCTGAAGGTCACCTCGCCGTCTTATCATAACGATACCTACACCGCCACCGACGCCGGCGGCGGGGCCGTCTTCACCGTAAGCGGCACTGTGGCCGGCACGTACAGCATGCAGGCGAGTTCCAGCGGCCTGGCCTCCTCCGCCGGAGCCACCTTCCAGGTGGAGCCCGGTTTGCCCGACCACCTGCAGCTTGTCGCCTCCCCCAGCACCCTGGTGGTGCCGGGCCGGCCGGCTCAAATCACGGCGGCCATCGTGGACGCCTACGGCAATCCCACCACGACGGCCTCTCCAATAGTCCTGACGGCGAACAGCAGCAGATATGGCACATTCTTGCAGGCCAACCACAACGTAGCGGGCAATACTGTCCTGGGCACTTTTATTCCCAACGGCCAGACCGGTACCACGACGTTCACCCTGACGGCCCCGGGGACTTCCTACGGTTCGGCCACGCTCACCCTGTCCAGCCTGCCCTCAACCCCCGCCCTGGTAGCGGGCAAAGGCATGTGGCTGCTGTACGGGGACTGGCAGAATATCCCGGATGACCAGTTAATCGCCACCGCCCAGGCCGACCACATCACCCACCTCTATGTGGAGGTGGCCGCCACCGCTACCGCTTTCTATGGCAAGCCGGCTCTGGCCGATCTCCTACCCAAGGCTCATGCCGCCCATATCGCCCTCGTGGCCTGGATTTATACGAGTCTGGGTGACCCCGCCCAGGATGCCGCCCTGGCCACCCAGGTGGCCGATTTCCGCACCGCCGGCGGCGACGCGGTGGACGGGGTGGCCGTGGATCTGGAAGAGAATCTTGATCCCGGCAACATCTCTGCCTTCGCAGTGCCTACCCAGCAGGCCCTCGGCCAGAACTATCTCCTGGTAGCGGTGGTTTATCCGCCCCAGTCCAATCCCGGCCAGACCTACGCCTCCATGTACAAGGCGGTCTCGGACTTCAGCGTCCTGGCCACGATGGATTACTGGCACAACACGCAAAGCACCTTTACCACCGCCCAGGTCTCTCAATACGTGACCCAGTCCCTCCAGATGCTTCCGGCTTTGACCGGCAATCCCGCCCTCCCCGTGGAGGTCATCGGACAGGCCTACAACATGTTTACCTCCGGGGACTACGCTCCCAGCGGGACCGAAGAGCTGACCGCCATGGCCGCCGCCCGGGCCGGTGGGGCCACCGCCTATTCCATGTACCGTTGGGGTACGGCCAGCCCGGCCGAATGGCAGGCTTTCGCCAATTACAACTGGTGAGGTGAAGTGATCATGAAGCGTCGGACAACGGTCTTTCTGATACTGGTCTGCGCGGTAGCAGCCATTTTGGCCGTAATCTACTGGTCACACAAGACGGCTGTGAACACCGGGGCCCCTGCTCCGGCAGCCAAGCCGCCCTCTTCGTCGACACCCGCGGTTACCCCGCCGGCAGTTCCAAAAGTCACGGCCACCGATCCCTACAAGCTCGTCGGACTATACTTCTCGTCGCTTAAGGATGGGGATTTCCCCGGCGCCTATGCCTATTTTAGCCCTGACTTGAGGAAAACCCTCACCTATCAGGCCTTTGTAGCCGGCTTTAAGGGCTCCAGCCTGACCAGTTTCAATTCGTCTTCCCCCCGGGTAGTAGGCGCCGGCAATATCTCCCTGGTCGTTCAAGTACCCTACACCTTGTCCGGCACGGCGGGAGACGTAGCCTATACCGCGACTTTGCGTTGCGTCAACATCACTCCGGGTACGGCTCAGGCCGACTGGCGGGTGGAATCCCTCAGTTCTCAACGAGCCGGGGCGGCGTCACAGAGCTGACGGATAACGGGCGCATGCCCGTTATCCGCAATAACCAAAGGAGAAAGGCCGGCCTTTGCCGAATAATACCGGATATATCCTGGCAGGCACCGGATAAAAGTTAATTATTATCTTATTATCCATCTTACGGGGCATGCTAATGGTGCGTTTTGGTTGTTCTGGGCCGTATCTGCCGGGCACGTACGGGCATTTTAAGCAGGAGTTGAGCACCGGTTGCCGTTTCTGGATAAAAAAGGTAAGTTTTGGGGACTGATCAACCCGGTCGATCTGGTGATCGTCCTGGTGGTACTGGGGCTTGTGGCTGGCGCAGGTTACAAGTTCCTCAGTCACCGGGCCACGGCACCGGTCCGGACGGCTCGGTTCGAATTCGTGGCGGAGGCTATTGAACCGCAGGTGGCGGCATTGGTCCACGTTGGCGATGCTGTGTCTTCCCCCGCGGGACCGTCGGCGGTGGCAACCATCGGGATCTACGCCCAACCCGCCAAAATCGTCCAGGTAGAGGTTCGCCCGGCCGAGGTTCGGGTTACCACCCCCCGCGGTACCAGGGCGAGAAACCCCGACCCCTACCTGAAGGACGTTATCATCTGGGCTCAGGGAAGTACTCCGGTCACGGGAGGCAGTATCGACCTCGCCGGAGAGCAACTCCGGGCCGGCACCAAGTTCACCCTGACTTCGCAGCTGTACTCACTGGTCGGCACGGTGCTGCAGGTCCAGGTTAACTGACCGCGAGACGGGTAAACGCCGGCGCGCCCAGGCTGATAGGGATTCCCCAGCCAGGGCGCCAGGGACAGCAAGTCCATACATAATCCACAAAAAGGACGGGAGAGCCTCACAGGCCAGGTCTTGGAACAAGCGAAAAGGCGGGCAGGTTATTCCAGCCGCCTTTTCGCACTAAGTGAGAATAAAAGGCTTACTCTCCGCCGCTGATACCACTCACAATCCACATACGCATCAAAGTAACCATCCCAAGATTACTTCGGGCCTTAACCTTTGCTTTGCATTCAGGACTCACAGTTAAAATTAACCGACTCTAACTAGGCCGATATGATTGGGCAGTTCATTATTCAATATATTAAAGAAGTTATTAATGCTAAACGTAATAGACTCATTAAAGCTTGTAAATGTTAACTGGAAATATGGCGGATATTTAATGGAGCCCGTTATAAAAGCATCTACAATCGGCAAGTTACCGAATACAAGCTTCTCATTATCGATAACTCCTATATTAGTCAAGCCAATCAAAGGATTTATGAATTTCTTCTTTGCCATTCTTATCACTTTCGAATATGGCAGCACTTTAAATATTAGGCTGTGTTAAACACTAATGTTGATTTTTATACGAATTAGTGAGGTGCATTCGCACCTCCTACTATTTTGTCGCACAATATAAATAATGTGTCTTAACTTTATAATTATGAACCAAGGATAATGCTCATTTTCTGTAGTTAGCTCATGGTACGTCGTGATTGTCTCCCAAATTGAGCAATTGTTGGAATTGCCAATTACGTTCCTTGGCGGTGTTGGCGCCTGCATCAGTGGGGTCGGCGGCGTAGGTGGCAGCTTTGGCAGCGTAGGTAGCGGCGTGAACAGCATGACCAGCAACGTGGGCGGTTGCTGCAGCGTGACCGGCGGCACGGGCGGCCGCGCAAGCTGCAGCTTGATTGGTATCGCGAGCAGCGGCGTGGGCGGCAAATGCGGCAGTGCGAGCTTCGCTCATCGCTATTTCACCACGCACCCAGGCACACCCTGCTTCGATAGCTTTTCGAGGTCGGTTGTCTTTCAGGTACTTCTCCTCGAAATATGGGAGTACATGCTCGGCGCAGTCAGTAGCCCAGAGCACCAATGCTCTGTGATCCCGCTTGCTCAGAAGCTCTGCAATCGACTTACTTATTCTTGTATCTACAAATTTTGCTATTTCCATTTCCAAGCCTCCTTGAAGTTAATTAAGATAATATAAATTATCCTTCCTTCACACTTTTCTACAAATGTGCAACACCGTCACACAGCAAATTTGGATAATCTCAAAGAGTTATATGTTTCTTTAACTTGGAATTGGCAAGCAGTAACCAACATATCTTTAAGATTCCTTTCAGCATCTTAACACTAAACTGTCTATGCATAACACATTACCCGACCGGTGTCGCCCAGCCCCCCGGACTCCAATGCCGGAAGCCCCTACTTCCTACTTGTCCCGGCCCTGCCCGGAGGGCCGGTAGAATTCTTCCCCCTCCAGTTCCTCCGGCAGGTATTGCTGTTCCACCCGGTGTCCCGGGTAGTCATGCGGGTAGCGGTAGCCCACCCCATGGCCCATTTCTTTGGCTCCCTGGTAACTGGCGTCCCGTAGGTGGGCGGGTACCAGGGGCAGGTGCTTTTCCTTCACCGCCCCCAACGCGCTGTTGATCCCCAGCACAACGGAATTGCTCTTAGGCGCCCTGGCTATGTATAGGGTGGCCTCCGCCAAAACTATACGCGCTTCCGGCATGCCGATGCGCTCCACGGCCTGGGCGCAGGAGGTAGCTACCACCAGGGCCACCGGATCGGCCAGGCCCACGTCTTCGGCCGCATGGATCATCAGGCGCCGGGAAAGGAAGTTGACGTCGTCACCGGCGTAAATCAGCCGGGCCAGCCAATAGAGGGCGGCCTGGGGATCGGATCCCCGCATGCTCTTGATCCAGGCCGATACCACGTCGTAGTGCTCGTCTTCCCGGTCATACTGCAGCACCCGCTGACGGGCCGCTTCTTCGGCTCCTTGCAGGTCCACCCGTCGGAGCCCGTCTTCGCCGGGCACGGCGTTCATGACTGCCAGTTCCAGCGCGTTCAAAGCCGCCCGGGCGTCCCCGTTAGCGCTTTCGGCCAGGTGGCTTAAGGCCTCTTCGGTTACTGCCGCCTTAACCTGGCCCAGCCCCCGCTCCGTATCGCCCAGAGCCCGTTCCAGCAGTGTGCGGATGTCGTCCGCCGTCAGGGGATCGAAGCGGTAGAGACGACTACGGGATATGAGGGGGCGGTTGACCGCAAAGAACGGGTTTTCGGTGGTGGATCCGATCAAGGTAATTAAACCGCTTTCCACCGCCGGCAGGAGGGCGTCCTGCTGACTGCGGTTGAAGCGGTGGATTTCGTCAACAAACAGAACCGTCCGGTATCCGTATAGAGCCCGGCGCTCCCGGGCCTCTCCCGTCACCCGCTTGATGTCGGCAACACCGGAGCTGACCGCGCTCAGGGTCTCGAAGTGGGACCGGGTAACACGAGCCACCACCTCGGCCAGGGTGGTCTTGCCGCTACCGGGCGGCCCGTAGAAGATCATGGAAAAGAGGCGGTCTCCCTCAATGGCCCGCCGCAACGCATTGCCCGGACCGATGACATCCTTTTGTCCCACCATCTCCGCCAAGTTTTGCGGCCGCATGCGCGTGGCCAGCGGAGCCGAACGGGCCAGATCCCGCTCCAGGGCGTGGCCCAACAGGTCCTCTGCCATGGTTACACCTCTTTTCCCCTGTCACCGTCCGGTTTCAGCCGGGTATCCCTCCGGATGAGCCCGGTGCCACTGCCAGGCGTTGGTTACGATGGCTTCCAGTTCCGGGTAGCGGGGTCGCCATCCGAGTTTGTCGGCCGCCATGCGGGATGCCGCCACCAGTTCGGCCGGGTCCCCGGGTCGCCGGGGGGCAAACTGAATGCATAGGTCGTGGCCGGTAACCCGCCGGGCCGTCTCTAAGACCTGTAGGACGGAGTAGCCTCTCCCTGTGCCCAGGTTGAAGACCGAACTGGGCGCACCGGCCAGCAAAGCCTGTAAGGCGAGCAGGTGGGCCTCGGCCAGGTCGCAGACATGGATGTAATCACGCACACAGGTTCCATCGTAGGTGGGATAATCATTGCCGAAGACCGCCACCGGCTGACTCCCCAGTACAGCCTTGAGCACCAGGGGTATGAGGTGGGTTTCGGGCTGGTGGTCCTCGCCGATCAGGCCGTCCGGGTTGGCTCCCGCCGCGTTGAAATAGCGCAGGGACACGTACTTGAGGCCGAAAGCCCGGGCATACCATTGCATGGCGCCCTCGAAGGCCAGTTTGGTGGCCCCGTAGGGGTTGACCGGAACGGTGGGATGCTCCTCTTTGATAGGGACCCGGGAAGGCTCCCCGTACACGGCGGCGCTGGAGGAAAAGATTAGATAGTGCACGCCGCTTGCGACCATTGCATCCAAAAGGGAGAGGCCTCCCGCTACATTGTTCCGGTAGTAAAGATCGGGACGCTGAATGGATTCACCAACCTGGCTCAAGGCGGCAAAATGCATGACCGCCCCGCAGCCGGACTCTTTCAGCACTGCCGCCAGATCCACGGTGGTAAAATCGGCCTGGATCAGGGTTGCCCCCACTACGGCCGCCCGGTGGCCGCGGGACAGGTCGTCCAGCACCACCGGCTCGAAGCCTTTCTCCCGCAAGGCCAGAACGGTATGGCTGCCGATATAGCCGGCACCACCTAGAACGAGCACTTTCAATATCGATAAAACCTCCGTTTTTAAGATTACCGCCGGGAATTCCTCCGGATTTATCCAGGGGATGAAAGGCGGCGGTCATCCCTGTGTCCATGTTTGGCTGCTCCTCTGTTACAGTATCACCAACCGTTCCGGCTTGTAGAAGCTGAAGTTAGCCTTACGCCCTGCGCGTTTCTTTATGAAGTCTACT
>DATKUX010000117.1:0-3493 GCA_035530395.1 Spirochaetia bacterium | reverse complement strand
TTTTGAGCATAGCCATTTCCTTCACCTACCATGGGATTATTTTACCATGGCAAAAGGTTCCATGACAACCTCTTTGGCAAATATTTTGGCCGCCTTGACTCCCTATTAAAATGGGGAGGATGCGGCGGCCTTGTTCTCAATCAAAATGCACCTTATCTCCGGGGCCTCCCTGATGGTGGGGACCCCCAGTTGCCGGTAGGTTTTGGTGACCGGAATCCCTTCGTCCAATTTGTAGGACTCGGATAGCGCGTAACCCAAACCCATCAGGCAGCTACCCTCGATCTGCCCTTCGATCTTTTGCGGATTGATGGCCCGGCCGCAGTCGTGGGCGGCAATTATTTTCCGAACCTGCACCCGGCCGGAGGTTTGGTCCACCTCCACCACCGCCACCTGGGTCGCGTAAGCATAGGCCGGATAATTTCTATATTCGGCGGGGGGAACCTTTTCCCTGGCCTCCTTGTCGGCCAGGGCATAAGTGGGAGGGCTCGTATAGTAATACGATGCCTCAACCGGCGCCCCGGCTTGGGCCAAATCCTCCAGCGTCATCAAAGGACGTCCCTGGTGATCGGTGACTACCCCTTTTGCCAGCGCCAGGCTGCCTACGGCAAGACCCAGACAGGCGGCAGCCTTTTGCAGAAGTTTTTTCTTGAACTCCCCGGCGGCAAGTTCTACAGCCTTACCGCTCACGAGCACCTGCCTTTCCCCCACCGCCCCGCCGTGACGGATGGTCAGGAAGGTGTCACCGGTGATAACATCGAAAAGTGCCTCGTCAATGGCCAGCACCTGGGCAGCCACCTGCAGGAGGGCGGTGCGGATCCCCTGGCCCATGTCCACCGCCGAAGCCCGTAACTCTATCCGCCCCCCCGGCTGCAACACGAAAATGGCCCCGGCGTCGTCGAGTTTACCCTTGCCGGCCCCAACGTTCTTAAAGCCGCTCGCCACGCCGATGCCTATGGACCGGCCTTGCTCGCGTGCGGCCTTTACGGCCGGCAGCTCTATAGCCAGGGCGTCCCTGGCCGCTTCTATGGTGGCCCAGGCAGCTACGCTGACCCGGAGGATCTCTCCGGATACTGTGCGGTCTCCCGCCTGGAGAGCATTTACCATCCTTATCGCAAAAGGATCCAGCCCCAGCCTGCGACCGGCCTCGTCCAGGAGGGACTCCATGGCCACTGCCGCCTGGTTGATGCCGAATCCCCGAAAGGCACTGCTGTTGGCGTTGTTGGTATGAACCGCCCATCCCTCCACCCGGAGGTTGGGAACCCGGTAGGGGCCGCAAGAGAAAATGCAGGCCTGGTCGATCACCCTCGGGCTGAGGGCGGTATAGGGGCCGGCATCGGAGAGCAGCCGCGCGTCAACCGCCGTGATCCTCCCGCCGGAGTCAAGTCCCACCCGGTAATCCATCCAGTAGGGGTGGCGCTTGGTACTCAGCCGCATGGACTCTGCCCTAGTCAGGGTTATGCGCACCGGCCTTCTAAGGCAGTACGCCCCCAGAGCCACCAGCGCCTCCACTGTATTGTCCAACTTGCTACCAAAGGCCCCTCCCGCAGGGGTGGTTATCACGCGGATCTTTTCCTCCGGCAGGTCCAACACCGCAGCCAGTTGCTTGCGAATTTCAAACGGGAATTGGGTGGGAGCGTAAACAAGAATGTTGTCCTCAGCGTCCACGGTCCCGACGCCGGCCTCGGGCTCCAGGTAGGCGTGCTCCACGCAGGGTGTTTCAAAGTGCCCCTCCACCACTACGGCGGACTCCCGAAGTGCTCCGGCCACGTCGCCTTCCCGGTGTACCAGGTGTTTGCAGATGTTCCCTTTTGCATGGATTTTTGGGGAGTCAGCCAAAAGGGCCTTCTGGGGGGTAAACACCCCCGGCAGGGGACGGTAGCTGACGCGTATCTCCTTGGCCGCCTGTTGTGCAGCAGCCACGGTGTCGGCGAACACAACGGCCACCGCATCCCCCATAAAGCGGACCCGGTCTGAGCACAGCACGGGCTGATCCGGAACAAGCGATCCCATCCCGTTGTGGCCCGGCACATCACGGGCGGTAAGCACCGCCGCCACGCCCGGGACCCCATTGGCAAGAGCCGTGTCTACCGCGATTATTTCGGCGTGGGGGTGATCGCTCCACAGTATTTTGCCGTACAACATCCCGTCCAAACACATATCCCCGGCAAAGGCAAGGCAGCCCTTCACCTTGGCCTCCCCGTCCAGGTCCGGAGCGGACCGCCCCAAGCCGGCGCCTGGTACCCCCACCCGGATTTCTTCCGGGTGTTTTAACCAGCGAGAGGCCAGCTTCACCGCCTCAATGATCTTTACGTAGCCGGTGCAACGACAGATGTTGTTCTGGAGTCCCGCCAGGATCTGCTCCCCGGTGGGGTCCGGTTGCCTATCCAACAGGGCCTTGGTGGCCATGATTAGGCCGGGCGTACAAAAGCCGCACTGCACAGCCCCGGCGGCCAGAAAGGCCGCTTGGACAGGGTGAAGTCGCCCGTTCCCGGCCAAGCCCTCTATGGTCTCCACCCTTTTTCCGGCCACCCCGGGCAGCTTCAACAGGCATGACTTGGCCGGCCGCCCGTCCACCAGCACCATGCAGGCGCCGCAGTGGCCGGTGGTGCACCCTTCTTTTGTTCCGGTAAGGCCCATCTGGTCCCGAATAAACCGTAGCAGGGTTGTTTCGGGCTCTACGTCGGCCTTCACGTCCTCCCCGTTCAGAGTGAAAGAAACCATTATCTTATCGTCCAAAAGAGTCACCGTCCCTCAACACGTGGACATACGTGGATAGGTTCAGATAGAGCCACATAGAAAGTGCGTGCAAAGCTACTATCCGGCCAAAGTTTTGCTGCGGATGGGCTGCCTTTGACCGACGCAGGGCGAACAGTTCTCCCTGCGGATTCGCGCCGGGGAATCGCACCCCGGAGTTAGAGCCGGGTCAGAAGTACCACTCCAGACTCGCATCCTGAACGGACTCGCACCCGATCGCTAGGGGGCCGTACATCATCAGACAGCCGGGGGCGCTGCCTTCAGCCGGTGCGCCACGAGGATAGGAAGGTGATGTCCTCTCGCCCTCCCTGCCCCACTGCCCTGTTAGAACCGCTTTGATCTCGCGCCGGTCGGATCCGGGGTCTACCGGTGATGGTACGTGTTCCCGGACATACTTACAGTCGCATGGGGCTAGGGGCGCCCACATGAAGAGCCGTTACCGAGTCTCATCCCGGGAGGCGTTGCCGCCACCGTCACCCGGATCCAACCGACGCGGAGAATAGGATACCGAGGTCAGAATCTATCGGCGTACAATAGATCCATCCTGTCTGCAAACCTCATCTTCTTCACACTCTTGCACACCCGCAGCCAGTAGTTACCCCTGGTTGTCCGCTTCCGTTCAGGCAACTTCAAGACACTGCTGGCAACGGTCCTCTCCAGCCGGAAGTCCAGACCCCGCCGGGCTATAACGCAGGCGGCCGCCCCGTGCGAACTCAGCCCGTACCGCACCATAAACTTC
>DATKUX010000116.1:0-24859 GCA_035530395.1 Spirochaetia bacterium | reverse complement strand
TTTCAGGAAGTCCGAGAAAAGGCTGACCAAGCTGCAGAGACAGCTTTCCCGCAAGAAGAAAGGTTCGAAAAACCGAGGGAAAGCCAAAGCCAAGGTAGCCAAGTGCCACGCCAAAATCGCCAACCAGCGCAAGGACTTTCTGCATAAAGTGTCATATCGCATCGTTCAGGACTACGACTTCATTGCGGTTGAAGACCTGCAGGTCAAGAACATGGTTACGAACCACTGCCTGAGCAAGAGCATCTCCGACGCCGGATGGGGAACCTTCGTGACATACATTGAGTATAAGTCTAAGAAGTTCGGCAAGGTGCTCGTAAAGGTGCCTCCAGCCGGAACGTCCCAGACCTGCATATGCGGGGAACACGTGCCGAAGGATCTCAGCGTTCGTGTGCATGATTGTCCCAAGTGTGGGCTCAGAGGTGACCGGGACGTGGTGTCGGCGATGGTGATCCTACAGAAGGCGATGTAAAGAGTTTACGCCGTTTACTTCCTGGTAGGGCTGGTTGCACCCGAACTTACGCCTGGGGAGACAGCATGAGACCCATGTGGCTGCAGTCGATGAAACAGGAAATTCCTATCGTGAGATGGGAAGCGCCCTCCTCTAGGTGGGCGAGCATTTACCAGAAGGAGCACTGGATCACCCAGGAACCATGGGGCGGCTATGTACGCCATAACAACATATACCGCCTCGTCCACGACGCCATGGGCGAACTGGTTGCCGACGAACTAGTTGCCGACAATCACGCCATCATGATGTACCCACCTATGCTGGAATGCTAGGGAACCGTTCCGGGTTGGCTTGTCCAGTATATCTCAGATCATAAACCCGGACCCAGGGGATGGAACCCGGCACCGGCCAGCGTCTCCCTGACCTCGGCAACATGCCCGTGATCCCTGGTTTCTATGGTCAACGTTACGACCGCCTCCCGTAGCGGTATTTCCGGGCACAGGCGGTCGTGGTAGATGCTGATCACATTGGCGCCCCGGTCGGCCACCAGGGCCAGCAACTTCTGCAGGCTGCCCGGCCGGTCGGCTACCCGGGTCCGGAAAACGAGAGTACGGCCGGCGGCCACCAGGCCCCGGCCGATGATTACGGATACAGCGTTCATGTCGATGTTGCCGCCGCTTAATATCACGGCCACGCCTTTTCCGGCCAGATCGACACGCCCGGCCAGCAGGGCCGCCACACCGACGGCCCCGGCACCTTCCACCACCAGCTTGGCCCGTTCCAGCAGCAGCAGGATGGCCCGGGCGATGTCCGGTTCTTCCACCATGACCATTTCGTCAACGTATTGACGCATGAGGGAAAAGGACAACTCGCCTGGCTGCTGCACGGCGATGCCGTCCGCAAAGGTGGCGGCCGGGGCGCCGACCAGGTGCCCGGCCCGGTGAGACAGGTAGGCGCCCGGGGCCCCGGCCGCCTGCACCCCGATCACCCTGACCTTGGGCTGACAGGACTTGACGGCCAGACCTAGCCCCGCGGCCAGCCCGCCGCCGCCCACCGGCACCAGGACGGCGTCCATATCCGGCAGGTCGGCCAGCAGTTCCAGGCCCAGGGTACCCTGCCCGGCAATAACATGCGGGTCGTCGAAGGCATGAACGAAAAAGGCGCCGCTTTCCCGGGCCGTATCCACGGCCACGCGGCGGGCCTCTTCGAAGGTTTCCCCCGCCAGAACCACTTTGGCGCCGTATCCGGCGGTGGCGGTGACCTTGCTCACCGGGGCCGTCCTGGGCATGACCACCGTGGCCTCCCTGCCCGCCAGGGCAGCCGCGAGGGCCACGCCCTGGGCATGGTTGCCCGCCGATGCACAAACCACCCCGCCCGGGCGGCCCTCCGCCCCCAAGGCGGCCAGGTAGTTATAGGCACCACGGATCTTAAACGAGCCGGTCTTCTGGAGGTTCTCCAGCTTCAGAAATACCCGGCTTCCGGTCAATTCACTGAGGGTACGGGAATAGTCGAGGGGTGTCCGGCGCACCACGCCGGCCAGCCTCTTTTCGGCCTCCCTTATCCCCTCAATACTAACGCTCCTGTCTGACAAGCCGTTTCGCCTCCCATTAGGTTGGCCACCACCTCCCGGTCGCTGAAGGGAAGGTACTGCCCCCGCACGATCATGGTTTGCTCGTGACCCTTGCCCGCCACCAGGACCAGGTCCCCTCGCTCCGCCAGCTCCATGGCCCGCTTTATGGCCATGTAGCGGTCGGGAATCACCTCGTGGTTTCCCGGCCCGGTACCCATTCCCACCATAACCTCGCTGAATATTTGTTCCGGTTCTTCATTATGCAGGTTGTCGCAAGTCAGGATTGCGTAGTCGGCTTCTTTCGCGGCAACAGCGCCCATAAGCGGCCTTTTCAACCGGTCTTTCCCGCCCTCGCAGCCAAACACCAATATTTTGCGCCCTGCCGGCGACGGCGAGGGCAGAGTCAATAATTTGGCCAGGGCGTCCGGATTATGGGCAAAATCGATGACAACCCGGAACCCCGCCCCCGTATCGACTGTCTCGCACCGCCCGGGAACAGCCGTCAGGGCTTCCAGGCCTTCCTTGATCCGGGCCGGCTCCAGTCCCTGACCATAGGCCACGGCAGCCGCCGCCAGGGCGTTGGCCAGGTTAAACCTGCCGGGCAGCTTGAGCCTTACCGTCAAGGGGTGTCCCCCCAGACTGATTACCGCCCGGGTGCCGTCGGGACCAAAAAAATGGTCCTGGGCCCGCACCAGGGAATCCTCACCGAATCCGAACGGAATCAGGCCGACACCCTCACCCAGCGTCAGCGCGGCACAAAAGGGATCATCAGCGTTGACGACAGCCAAAGGGCGGCCCTTTTGGCCACCCGGCCGCAGGTTCTGGAGAAACCCTGCCTTTACCGCACGGTACTCCTCCAGATCCCGGTGAAAATCGAGGTGATCATGGGTAACATTGGTGAGAACGGCACAATCGAACTCAATGCCGGCAACCCTCTCCAAGGCCAGGGCGTGGGAGGATACCTCCATGACGACGTGACTTGCCCCGGCCTTGAGCATGCGGCTCAGGAGACCCTGCAAGTCCAGGGATTCGGGAGTGGTCATGCCGGAGGGCAGGACCCAGCCGTCGCAACGGTACTGGATGGTACCGATCAGACCGGTTTTAAAACCACAGCGGGCATAGATGGCATCGAGCCAGTAGCTGACCGTAGTTTTGCCGTTGGTCCCGGATATCCCCACCACATGGAGGTGAGAACCGGGGTGGCCGTAAAACACCGCGCTGGCCCAGGCCAAAGCCCGGCGGCAGTTGTCCACCCGGTAGACAGGAAACATTGCCCCTTCCACCGGTTTTTCCACCACTGCGGCCACTCCCCCGTTGCGGTAGGCCTCGTCCAGAAAATCGTGGCCGTCCTGCCGGAAACCCTGGATGCCAAAAAAGAGAAAACCCGGTTCGACCCGGCGCGAGTCGCAGGCCAACCCGGAAATCGACGGATCGGGGTCACCTTCCCGGACCTGGCCGGGCAGCAAACTGGATAAACGCACTGCCGCAAACTCCCCACCGGACCATCCAAAGGCCTCTTTCCCATAGTATGACACCAGGCCAAAAGCTTATGACCTCTGCAGCCTCTGCAGCCGCTCCAGTTCCTCCTCCAGTTCCTCCAGTTCCCTGATCATGGACGCCCTGGGCGTATGGGCGGGCATCCGCCGCTCCAAATCGGCTATCATGGCCTTCAATTCCGCGATCTTTTCCTCCACAGGTTTATCTTCATTTCCCGAAATATCGTCGTCCCCCCTCAGACGTTCAGTTTCAGACGGCGCCGGCAGCCCCTAATAGCGGCTTGCACGGGAGCCCGGCAGGGCGGCTCATGAGGCTGTTTTCCGTTGTGAGCCAGGAGTCCCGCCAGCCGAAACCACCCAGGCCCACTTGCGCGGGTACCCCGGGTACTCCCGGCCGGTCTCCAGGTATATCCATCATAGCCGGGGAAGGAGGCATCGTCAAGCTCAGCCTTAGGACAGCCGGCGCCGCGTCGGGCTGCTCTTCGCCGCGAACCAGCCGTGACAAAAGAATGCCCGAACGCTCCACATCCTGGGCCATCCGGGTCAAAAGATCAAAGAAAACATCTTTCTTTTTACGAAACATGACAGACCATCCCTCAGGTACAGGAAAGGGGACCTTCCTCACCGAGAACCCGCCTCGCCAGAGCCAGGTCGCCCGGTTTATCCACATCCACCCCGATCTCCGGGTAATCCACCACGAGCACCCGCCCGCTCACGCCCAGGAGCCGCGTCACCCTGTCTTCCGCCTCCGGCAGGCTCACCAGGTGCAACAGGAACCGGATCAGGAACGTCCAACCCACCAGCCGGCTCAGTTCGAGCGGGTTCTTGCGGGCCTCCACCAGGGCCTGGCCTTTTTCCACACACCGGGGCATGACCGCCGGGTTGACCAGGAACACGTTACCCCCTGTAAAGACCCCTTCCCGGAAAGGGATATAGGTGCGACGGTTGCCGGGGTAACGCTCCTCGATGCACCGGTTGCTCACCACCGGGTAATAGATGTCCCGGCTCATGTCCCCGCAGGCATCCAGAAAGGCGGTCACCGCCCGGGCGGTAAGCAGGGGGATGTCCGCCGTGGCTATGAGGACCTTCTCCACCCCGTCAAACCGGTCCATAGCTTCGGCGAGGACGGCCATAACCCTTTGTCCGGGAGGCACGAAAGTAACATCGCCACCCACATGCTCCCGCAGTTCCTTCTCCGGGCCCACCACAACCGTCCGGCCGATGCGGCCCGAATCGCGCAGGGCCTCACTCACGTAATCGATCATAGGCCGGCCGCCGACCGGGATGAGAGCCTCGTAAGGCTCGTCGCTGCAGGTGGAAAGCGGCCCCGTATTTTTGCTGCCAGCCAAAATAAGCGCGCCGATCATCGTACATCGACCTCTTTGAGACTTTGCAGCATGCTCTGCTCGGCATTTTCGATATGTTCCTTGGCCAGCGACTGGGCCAGTTCCACATTACGTTCGGAAATAGCCTCGATAATCTGCCGGTGCTCCTCAATGGCATCCTTGAAGCGGCCCGGCTGGGACAGGGACACCGTACGAAACCGCTGCACCTGCTCCTGCAGGAGCGTTACGATCTGAAACAGGCGCTGGTTGCGGCTGGCCTTGTAGATCAACTCGTGGAAACCGGTATCCACCGCCACGAAGGCGCTGAGATTGTCTTCATCGGAGGCCTCGGATGCCTTCAACAGGTACCGCTCCATCTGGTCCAGTTCTTCCTCGGTGATCCGCTCGGCGGCGAGGCCCGCCGCCAGCGCCTCCAGGGCCGCCCTTATTTCAAAGACGTCCACGATATCTTTCAAGGATATGCCGGACACGTACGCGCCCTTGCGGGGCAGCATGGCCACGAAGCCCTCCAGTTCCAGTTTACGGATGGCCTCCCGCACCGGCGTCCGGCTCACTCCCAGTTCTTCCGCCAACTGGGCTTCCATCAGCCGCTCGCCGGGTTTCAACCGGCCGCCAATGATGGCTTCGCGCAAAGATTCAAAAACTATTTCCCGAAGCGGCTTGTAGTTGTCAAGTTGGATGGGCTCCAGTCGTTGCTCGGACAAAAGCAATACACCGCCTGCTGAAATATATGAAGCGGGGTGGGCTCCCCGTCCTTCGCTATCTTAGAACCGATTATAGCACAAAAAAATTCTGTTTGCCTAGCACATTCGCCGGCCGGCAAACCGCTACCCGGAGGCCTGGCCCGGCCCGTAAAAAGTCCTGGTAGGTAGGACCTGGTAGTAAGATTCCGGGAAACCCAGGCCGGCCCGCCGGGCTGATTCCCCGTCCGGCCAGAGGCTGAACACGGCCGGTCCGCTGCCGGACATCAGAACGGCCAGCGCTCCCGCATTCCATAGGGTCCTTTTGACGGCGGTAACTTCAGGATGCAACCCACAGGTCACCTCTTCCAGATCGTTGGCCAGACAACCGGCTACCGCGCGCCAGTCACCGCCAGCTACGGCGGCAAGCATGGCCGGGGTACCCGCACCGCCGGAAAGACCCCGCTCGTCCCAAAGGCGGTAGACTTCCGCTGTGGACACAGGGAAAGGAGGTTTGACCAGGAGCAGTGACGCCGCCGGCAGGGGCGCCAGAGGTTCTACTACCTCCCCCCTGCCCGTTACCAGGGCAGTACCACCGGTCAAACAAAAGGGAATATCCGAACCCAGGCGCGCCCCCAGTTCCTTCAGGGTGTCCGGGCTCAAATGCAGTCCCCAGAGCCCGTTCAGACCTAAGAGCGTAGCCGCGGCGTCGGCCGACCCGCCACCCAGACCGGCCCCGACCGGTATTCGCTTCCGCAGGCCGATGACGGCTCCCTGGCGGACTTGACCGTATTCCCGCAGGAGACGGGCCGCCTGCAGGACCAGGTTATCCTCACCGGCCGATACCACCGGGGGGTCCACCCATAGGGATATCTCGCTTGGACCCATATCCAAAACCAGGGTGTCGGCCAGCTCTATTTCCTGCATCACCGAAGCCAACTCGTGGTAGCCGTCCCTACAGCGGCCGGCCACGTCCAAAGTCAGGTTTATCTTGGCATGGGCACTTATCTCCACTTTCCGACCTCTTCCGTCTTCTTACCGCTTCCCAGTATACCATACCGGAGCCGGTAAAAAAACACGGCCTCCTGTTTACAGATCCGCAGGCATACCTGACTTTCCCAGCCCATAAGATTAACCGGCGGGACGAGAGGTGAAACGGCGTGGAAGTGATCCTTTCCCTGATAGCCGGAATGGGTACCGTAGCCGGCGCGGTCTCCCTGATGTTTTTTCGTCATTTGAAACCAAAGACTTTTTCCTTGCTGTTGGGTATTGCGGCAGGCGTGATGGCGGCGGTGGTCCTGTTCGACCTCCTACCGGCCAGTCTGGCTTACGGACGGCTGGCCGCCCTGGGTGGCTTCGCCGCCGGCATCGTCCTCCTCGGCCTGACCGGACTATTTTTAAACTTCCTGGACGCCGCAAGCGGGGAAGGCTTCCGTTTTCTTAGAATGGGCTACCTTATCGCGGCCGGCATCGCCTTGCACGATCTACCCGAAGGTTTGGCGATCGCCGCAGGCTTTGCCACCAGCACCATAGGTCCATTTCTCGCCCTGGCCATCGGCCTGCACAACATCCCGGAAGGGCTGGCTATCGCCGCACCGCTGCGTTACGGAGGAATGAGCTCCGGTCGGGTGATCGGCCTGTGCGTCCTGATCAGCTTCGTAACCCCGCTCGGCACCTTTTTGGGGATGACGGCCATCCGCTCCCATGCCGCCCTGATCGGGCCGCTGCTGGCACTGGCCGCTGGAGCCATGACCTACATCGTAGTAGGAGAATTATGGCCCAAGTCCCACCAACTGGGCGCCAAAAGCGCCTACCTGGGGTTGGCTGCCGGCTTCGGCTTCATCTCCGGGCTTTCCCTCCTGGCCCACTGACGACGCAACAGCAACCAACCGCCTGCGAAGGTCACATTACCCGGGCCTTAAACGGCCCGGCCGGCAACTCATTTAGACATCCCCCGGGGCAGAGACCCGAGAGACAATGTATACCGGTGGTTTTTTAAAGTCATCACCCAAAGGTATTAGGCGGGTGGGGGGGGCAAAAAAAGACCCCGGGGGCCATTAATGAAAAAGTTCAGAGGGGAGTAACGGGAGGGTCCTCCCACGGGCTCCAAACCCGCTGGCCTGCGATTCAGGCGGGAGTCCGGTTCGACTTCGACAACTCCCTCCACACCTTGCGATTATTGTCATGTCACTTGAGCATGTTGCCAAAAAGGGTTCAAGGGCACCCGTAAAGGGTGCCCTTGAACATCGCCTTTCATCTCCTCCCTTAAGGGAGGAGACTTTCCGACGGCCTTGTTAAATGACCGAAATCCAATTGTGTGGTATAATCACTTGGAGGTGATGGTCATGTCGATAGGAGAAGATCTCCACCGTCTGGTGGATGAATTACCTCAGTCTGAAAAATACGCGGCCCAGCGACTTTTAGAATATCTTGTGGATAAAGCGTGGTTCGATAGTGACCTAGGAGGTCCGCTACCGCCGTTCGATTGGGGGCCGGATGGCCCGCCACCTGTCCGTCCCGTGCGATTTGATCCCGACAAGGGTTTGGTAGTGGAGGACGGCAAGTGAGCAACGCCGTTGCGCCAGGTGACATTCTCATGGTACGGCTGCCGTCCCACATTCCCAAGGCACATGAACAAGAGGGAGAACGGCCGGTAGTGGTGGTCGGGCTGCCGACAGGTTCTGTGCGGTATCCAGTCGTATCGTAGTACCGTTAACCACTCAGGTGGGAACATGGGCAGCAAAAAATCCATCCCTCTACCCGCGCTTACCCCAAGGTGCCGGCAAGCTCCCGAAGACATCCGTGGCACTTTTGGACCAAGTGCGGGCTTTGGACACGACAAGAATAACCGGTTATGTTGGCAGCCTTAAGGGCGAAGAATATGCCCTTTGTCAGCTAGGAATAAAGCAGTTGTTCCGACTTTAACACCCCATGCACGGGCGTTCTTGGGGTGCGGGTATAGCGACACCCTGCCCCTTGTTCCGCCAACGGCGATTTTCCAATTGGCTAACCGAGGACCGGAGAGCCTCCGCCCCCGCGTTTTCAACCCGTAGGTTTTATCCGTAAGCTCCAATAGTGTAGCACGGCAATCATCCGGGTCCGGCACGCGGACGAGCACCTTCTCACGCTGCTGTTGCAATATTCGTACTATCGGTTGTCATGGAGAAAGAAACGCATTGCGCGGATGATTCCCGACTAACGCTTAGATGGATCCGGTTGTTGCCGACAGTAAAGAGGAAGATTACTACAGGTAATACGTAGGCTGTGCGGGGGTGGGTCAGGTTTTTCTTGCTGGGAGGATTGGGCAGCCGGCCGTCTCACAGCAGTTTGATGAACTCGTCCAACTCCATGCCGGCCTGTTTGAGTATGCTTTTGACCAGAATGGGGCCCAGCGTTTCGCCTGAGTGAACGGGCACGGTCACCAGTTGGTTGGCCGGTCCGGAAAGCTGGCAATGGCTCCCTGTTTTCCTCACGAAGACAAACCGTTTCTTCTCAAGGGCCCTGATTACATCCTTGCCGGTTACCCGCGGCATCCTCGTCATGACACGTTGACCCGAACTTCGGCGAATTCCACGTCGCCCGGGGGCACAGGCTGGCCGATCAACCTCAGCGCCTCAACGTGGCCCTCAATGGCCTCCTGGGCCCGCTCAAGGGCTTCCTCCCGGGTGTGGCCCTGGGTGAAGCAACCGGGGAGCGCCGGCACGCTCACCACGAAGACGTTCCCCTCGTCGTCCCAAGTCAAGATTACCTTGTAGGTCCGTTGCATGGACGTTGGCCTCCTTCTCGTCAGCGGAGATTTGCTACAAGCATATGACGGATAACATGATTAAGTCAAGGCTCGCGCTCAATAGGCAACCCCAAAAACCCAACCGGGGGGGAGTCCCGCTCACTGCCTCCGCAACATCAACCAGGCCCCGCCGGCCATCGCCATGGCCCCCAGAATACGGTACCAGTTGAACGGTATTTTCTCCAACCCGAACAGACCGAAGTAGTCCAAGATAGCCGCCGTAAACACCTGGCCCAGGATGATGGCCGTGGTGGCCCCGGCCACCCCTACCGGGGGAATACTTCTGGCAACTCCGTAGATAATCAGCACGCCTATGAAACCGCCCAGGTAGGAATACCATGGTGCCTTGACTACCAGGGAGCCGTCCCCCAACCGGAAACCGAAAAGCAGGACCCCGGCCAGCACCAGGCCCATGGCATGCACTATGAAGGTAGTCTCCCACAACCCCGACACCTTGCCCAGCATCGCGTTGAGAGTGCCCTGGAAAGCCATGGCCACCCCGGCGGCAGCCGCCACCAGAAGGGCCAGTAAACGTATCTCCAAAAGGTAGCCGCCCCTTTCGCACAAAAAGCCCGCGGATGTAAGTGTACCCGGTCGTTTCCCGGCTTATTTGCGCTGCCTCTTGGAAACCGTTCAAAAGCAGATTGCGGAAAGCACCGGCGGGTGGGAATAACTGCGAAGATGAACCAGGAAATGCTCATCCGTTGGGAAAAGCCTCAACGGAGACAAGGCCGGCCCCATGCTGCCCGCCTTGTCGGAGAAAACCTTCAGAGAGCGAAGGGATAGGAGTCGTGAGGATGCCCGGCAAAGCCTGTTTCGCTTAAAGTAAACGATAGCCGACACCCGGTTCGGTGATGAGGTGGCGGGGGCGGGACGGGTCCGCTTCGATTTTACGTCGCAACTGACCGACATATACCCGCAGGTAGTGGGTCTCGTTTTCCGCGGAAGGTCCCCACACCGCCCGCAATAACTGCCTGGGGGTCAGCACCTTCCCGCCGAAAGCCGCCATATTCTTGATCAGCTCATACTCCGTAGGCGTCAACTTGACCTCTTTGCCCTGGACCGTAACCCGGCGGTGGGCAACGTCAATCACCAGGTCCCCGAAGTTGAGAACCGGCTCGTTGCCCACGCCCGCCGCGTGCCGGAGGGCGGCCCGGATACGGGCCAGGAGTTCTCCCATGCCGAAGGGCTTGGTAACGTAGTCATCGGCCCCGGCGTCCAGAGCGGAAATCTTGTCACCTTCACTTTCCCGTACGGAAAGTATGATTGCCGGTACCTTGGACCATTCCCTGAGGTGACGGATGACCTCCAGTCCGTCCATATCGGGAAGCCCCAGATCCAAAAGAACGAGATCCGGCTTGTAGGTCACCGCCTGCGCCAGGCCCTCCTGACCGCTAGGGGCATCTTCCACCTCATAGCCATGTTCGCTCAGGGACACTTTCAAGAGGCGGCGGATCTGCTTTTCATCGTCTATTACCAGGATGCGCGCTCCTTTTTTAGCCTCCATGCGCCTCACCTTCCCCGGCCGCGGGAACATGGTCGGGAGCATCCTTGTCCAGCGGCAGGGAAAACTTAATTACCACACCCCCGGCGGGGTCGTTGGCAGCCTCGATGGTACCACCGTGTGCTTCGATAATGCCCTTGCAGATGGCCAGTCCCAGCCCGGTGCCGCTCACCTGGCGGGGGGAATGGAGCCGGTAGAACTTATCGAAGACGCGCTCCAGGTCTTCCGGCGGAATCTGGATGCCGCGGTCGGCTACCGCCATTTCCAGCCGGTCCCCCCGGCGCCGTGCCGAGATATGGACCTTACTGCCGGCTTCAGAATATTTCAGGGCGTTGTCCAGGCAATTGATAAGAACCTGCTCGACCAGGATATAGTCCGCCCGTACCAGGGGCAATCCGGGCTCGATATCTATCTTGACGGGGCGACTGGCCAGGGGTTCGCCGGTCCGGCTGATGGCCACTCCGATAATGTCCTGGATATCGCACCATTCTTTGTTCAACTTCAGCATACCGCTCTCCAGCCGCGCCATGTCCAGTAGGTTACTGAGAAACCGGTTCATGCGCATCGCTTCCTGCCCGACGGCCTGCAGGAGGTCGCGTCTGGCCTGCGGGCTGTACACGTTTTCTTCCTCCAACAGCCCGCTTACGGATCCGATGATGGAAGCCAACGGGGTCCGCAGGTCGTGGGAAAGGGAGTTGAACAGGGCAATCCGCAGTTGCTCGGACTCGGCCAGCAGTTGGGCGTCCCGCGCCTGCTCGGCCAGCTGGATGCGACTGACGGCCAGGGCAGCCAGTCCGGCCAAGGCCTCCAGAAGGCGCCGCTGTTCCGGCTGCAGCAACTTGTCCGGGCTGTCCAGGCGGATGCCCAGCACACCGCGTACGCCTTTTTCAGTACGCAGCGGAAGAAAGAGGCTGTCGGCACCGTCCAGGGTATCGGTGCCCCGGCCGGCAATTTCCCCGTGTTCAAAAGCCCAGGTACCCACCGCCCGCTCATTATCTGCCAGGTGAGCTTCGTCCTTGGGGTCCGAAGAGGCCTGCTGCTGCAATTGGCCGCTCTTGTCGGGCAAGAGGGCCACCACCCGGCCCTGCACCGTTTCGGCAATCTTGCGGGTAACGCTTTCCAAAACCGGCTGCAATTCCGAGACGGCGGCTATGTCGCGGCTCAGGGCGTAAAGGGCCGCCGTCCTGGTTTCCCTCTGGCGGGAGCTCGTGATCTGCAGGCGCAGGCGACCCGAAAGGGAACCGGTGAAAAGGGCCACCAGAAGAAATATGACGAAACTGAACAGGTAACGCACATCATTAACGGTAAAACTTAAGGCAGGCGGCACGAAGAAAAAGTCAAACGTTAAAAGCCCCACCACCGCAGCGGTAACCGCCGGTCCGGTGCCCCACCGCACCGCGGAAAACAGGACGGGCAGAACGTAGATCATGGCGATGTTAACCAGGCCGAGGATAGGAGCAACCCCGGCGGCCAGGGCTGTAAAGAGGAGCATCAGGAGAATGGCTCCCAGGTGGGGAGCGAGGGTGACAGGCTGCCGGGGCAGGGCGCCGGGAGCCTGGTCCGTTCCCTGCTTTCCCTGCTTCATCTGGCCGGGAATCACATGGACGCTGATGCCGTGACTTGAGCGGATAATCTTGTCCACCACCGAACCGTGCAACAACTCCCAGGACCTGGAGTGCAAAGGCTTGCCGATGATGATCTGCGACACGTTGCGTAGGCGGGCCAGTTCAAGGAGTTCGTCAGCCACATCGTTGCCGGACAGGGTGACCGTCTCCGCCCCCAGTTCCTCGGCCAGGCGCTTGTTCCTGGCCAGACTGTCCTTAGCCGCCTCGCTGGCCGGAAAACGGCGGGGGGCATCCACGTAAACAGCCAGCCACTCGGCCTGGAGGCCTTCGGCCAGGCGGCGGGCGGTACGGATCAGCTGGGCGGAAAAGGGGCTCGCGCTGATACAGACCATGACCCGCTCACCAGTTGGCCAGGGACCCGCGATGCCGTGCAGGCGCATGTAGTTTTCCACCTGGCGGTCCACCCGCCGGGCCGTGTAGCGCAGGGCCATTTCCCGCAAGGCATTGATGTTACCCGGACGGAAAAACTTGTCCAGGGCATACTCGGCCTGGCCGGGAACATACACTTTGCCTTCCTTGAGCCGCTGCATGAGCTCTTCGGGCGGTATATCCACCAGTTGGATCTGGAAGGCATGTTCCAAGATGCGGTCCGGGACGGTTTCCCGTACCTTTACCCCGGTAACCTGGGCCACAATGTCGTTGAGCGTTTCCATGTGCTGAATGTTCAAGGTGGTATATACGTTGATCCCGGCCGCCAGGAGCTCATCCACGTCCTGGAAGCGTCTGGTGTGCCGGGACCCCGGAATGTTGGTGTGGGCCAGTTCGTCTACCAGCACTACTTCAGGGTGCCGTTTGAGTAGGGTGTCGAGGTCCATTTCCTGAAATTCCTTGCCCCGGTAAGGCAGGGAGCGGGGCGCAACGGCCGGCAAACCGGTGAGCAGGGCCTCCGTTTCCGGCCGCTTATGGGTTTCCACCCACCCCACCACCAAGTCCACGCCTTCCTTCAACCGCTCCTGGGCCGCCTCCAGCATGGCGTAGGTCTTGCCCACCCCGGCCGCCGCCCCGAGAAACACCGTGAGCTTGCCCTGTTCCTTCTCGGGATCCAGGCTGGCCAGCAGGGCATCGGGATCGACCCGTCGTTCCTTCGGCATGAGAACTCCCCTCTTAAGCAACCCCGATCCGCGGGTGCGGCCGGCCGGGAAAGGGCCGCTTGCCGCCCTAGGGCTTTTGCGTTATTTTATCCAGATCCAGGTTCAACTGCAGGACGTTGACCATGGGATCGCCCAAGAGGCCAAACTCCGGTCCCTGGATATGGCTTTCCACCAAGCTCCGCACCTGCGCTTGCGGCAGGTGCCTGGCCTTGGCCACCCGCGGCACCTGAAGCAGTGCCCCGTCCGGGCTGATGTCGGGATCCAGGCCGCTACCCGAAGCCGTTACCAGGTCGGCGGGTACGGGTGCATTGGGAGGTAACCCGTTTTCAGTCCGCACCTTGGCCGCGTTTTGGGCCACCTGGTTTATAAGCGTCTTGCTGGTGGGCCCCAGGTTGGAACCACCGGAAGCGGTGGCATCATAACCCTTACCGGCGGCCGAAGGACGTCCGTGAAAATAGCCGGGGCCGCTGAAGGATTGGCCGATAAGGCTGGATCCCACCGGCTGGCCGTCCTTGTAGAGAATCGACCCGTTAGCCTGACGGGGGAAAATAACCTGCGCCAGCCCCGTCACAGCCAGGGGGTAGACCACACCCGTCAGTAGCGTCATAAAAAGGAGCAGGAGGATGGCCGTCTTAAGAGTCTTCATCACCTTTATCCCCGTACCTTTCCTACAGGATATAATTTTCGGCCGCTCAGCGCAAGCCCAAGGCCGCCAGGATCATGTCGATCGCCTTTATACCCAGGAAGGGTACGATTAAACCGCCGGCGCCGTAAATCAGCATGTTGCGGCGCAGGATGGACGCCGCCCCCATCGGACGGTAGGCCACACCCTTCAAGGCCAGGGGAACCAGGGCCACGATGATCAGGGCGTTGAAGATCACGGCCGACAGGATGGCGCTTTGCGGCGTAGCGAGCCGCATGATGTTGAGAATGCCCAGTTGGGGATAGGTAACCGTAAACATGGCCGGAATGATGGCAAAGTACTTGGCCACATCGTTGGCGATGCTGAAGGTAGTCAGCGCACCCCTGGTCATCAGCAGTTGCTTGCCGGTTTCCACGACGTCGATCAGCTTGGTGGGATTGGAATCCAGATCCACCATGTTACCGGCCTCCTTGGCCGCCTGGGTGCCGCTGTTCATGGCCACGCCCACGTCGGCCTGGGCCAGGGCGGGAGCGTCGTTGGTGCCGTCGCCGGTCATGGCCACCAGGTGTCCCTCGGCCTGGTACTGCCGGATCATTTTCAGCTTGGCCTCGGGAGTGGCCTCGGCCAGGAAGTCGTCCACCCCGGCCTCGGCCGCGATAGCGGCGGCGGTCATGGGGTTGTCGCCGGTGATCATGACCGTCTTGATGCCCATCCGGCGGAGCTGGGCAAACCGCTCCCTGATGCCGCCCTTGACGATATCCTTCAAATGGATGACGCCCAGCACCTGGTTTCCCTCGGCTACCACCAAAGGCGTGCTACCTTTTTTGGCGATATCCTCGACTATCAACCTGACCTCGTCCGGCAGGCTTTTGCCTTGTGACTGAAGGTAGCGGTCAATGGCGTCGGCGGCCCCTTTACGGACCTGCCGCCCTTCCACGTCAACACCGCTCATGCGGGTTTGCGCAGTGAAGGGGACGAAATTGGCCCCCAGAGTAGAGAGGTCCCGCTCGCGCAAATTGAATTTTTCCTTGGCCAGCACCACGATACTGCGTCCCTCCGGGGTCTCGTCGGCCAGGGAGGACAGTTGGGCGGCATCGGCCAGTCTCTCTTCGCTCACACTTGGGGCTGGTACGAACTCGGTAGCCATGCGGTTGCCCAGGGTAATGGTGCCGGTCTTGTCGAGCAAGAGGACGTCGACGTCGCCGGCCGCCTCCACGGCCCGGCCCGACATGGCCAGCATGTTGCGCTTCAGGAGCCTGTTCATGCCCGCGATGCCGATGGCGCTCAACAATCCCCCGATGGTGGTGGGAATGAGGCAGACCAGAAGGGCGGCCAGCACGGGCACGGTTACCAGAACGCCGGAATAAAGCGCGAAGGGCTCGAGGGTTGCCACCGCCAGCAGGAAGATGATGGTGAGACCGATCAGCAGGATGGTCAGGGCGATCTCGTTGGGAGTTTTGCGCCGCTTGGCCCCCTCAACCAGCTCGATCATCCGGTCCAGAAAGGTTTCCCCCGGGTTGGCGGTGATCTCCACCCGGATCCAGTCGGAAAGAACCCGGGTACCGCCGGTGACGCCGCTGCGGTCACCGCCCGACTCGCGGATCACCGGCGCCGATTCGCCGGTGATGGCGCTCTCGTCCACGGAGGCGATACCCTCGGACACCTGCCCGTCGCCGGGAATCAAGTCACCTGCCTCCGCGAGTACGATATCGCCTTTGCGCAGGCTGGACGCGGGAACAAGCTCCGTTTTGCCGCCGACAATCTTCTTGGCCTGGACGTCCCGGCGCGTGCGGCGCAGGGAGTCCGCCTGCGCCTTGCCCCGGCCTTCGGCCAGCGCCTCGGCGAAGTTGGCGAACAGTACGGTGACCCAAAGCCACCCGGCAATCTGCCAGTTGAACCAGAGAGTGGCAGTAAAGCCGTAAACCGTATCCCTAACAGCGAAAAAGGTGGTCAGAAGAGCCGTTATTTCCACCACGAACATCACCGGATTGGTTGACAGCACCCGCGGATCCAGTTTGCAGAAGGCGTCCAGGACGGCCCGCCAAAGGAGGGAACTGTTAAAGCCGCTGTCGGGCCCCTTGTGGTCGTGACCGGCAGCCGGAGCTTGCAAAGTGTCCAATTTCTCCATACCCTCCTAAAACATCTTGCCGGCATACATCAAAAACTGTTCCACGATGGGCCCTAGGGCTAGCGCCGGGAAAAAGGTCAGGGCACCCACGATTATGACGACGGCGGCCAAAAGCCAGGCAAACAGAGAGCCGGTGGTCTCGAAGGTGCCCGGACCGGGCGGCACGCTTTTCTTGACCACCATGCTGCCGGCGATGGCCAGGCCCGGCACGATGACGCCGAAGCGCCCGATAAACATAGCCAGGGCCAGGCCGACGTCGTAAAACGGAGTGGCCGCGCTCAGGCCGGCGAAAGCACTACCGTTGTTGCCGGCCGCCTCGGACCAGGCGTACAGCATTTCGGAGAGGCCGTGGGGACCCAGATTGAGGATGGACGACGTCCCCATTTTCGTGGCGGCCGACAGGCCGGCTCCCAGCAGGATGACCGCCGCGGGAATGAGCACCCCCAGGGTGGCCATCTTCATTTCGAAGGACTCGATCTTCTTGCCCAGGTATTCCGGGGTACGGCCCACCATCAAGCCGACGATGAAGACGGTCAGGATGACGAAGTGCAGCATGGCGAACAAGCCCGCGCCGACCCCGCCGAAGACCACCTCGCCCAGCTGCATGTTCAAAAGCGGTATCAGGCCGCCCAGAGGCGTCAGGCTGTCGTGCATGGCGTTTACCGCGCCGCAGGAGGTGACCGTGGTGACGACGGCCCAGAGGATCGAGTTGGCCACCCCGAACCGCACCTCTTTCCCTTCCATGACCGAAGGCCCGCTGACTCCTAAAGCCCTGATCAGGGGATTGCCCGCTGCTTCACTGGCATAGGCCACGGCTATGAGGACGATTAGCATGCCCAGCATGGCGAAGAAGATCACCCGGCCCTGCTTTTGGTTGCCCACCATGTGACCGTAGGTAAAGGTCAGCCCGACCGGGATAACCAGGATGGCCAGCATCTCCAAAAGATTGGTCAGCGGCGTGGGATTTTCAAAGGGATGGGCGGAGTTGGCGTTAAAGAAGCCGCCGCCGTTGGTCCCCAGTTCCTTGATGATTTCCTGGGAGGCCACCGGCCCCATGGCCAGGGTTTGCTTCGCTCCCTCCAGGGTATGCACGGTCAGATAGGGACTGAGATTCTGGATGACGCCCTGCGAGACCAGCACCAGAGCCCCGATCACACAAATCGGCAGAAAGATCCAAAATACCGTACGCGTGAGGTCCACCCAAAAGTTGCCTACACTGCTGGCCGTGCGCCGGGCCAGCCCGCGGATCAGGGCCACCAACACGGCCATACCGGTGGCGGCGGAGAGAAAGTTCTGCACCGTCAGGCCGGTCATCTGGGTGAAGTAGCTCATGGTGCTCTCGCCGCTGTAGGCCTGCCAGTTGGTATTGGTGACAAAGCTGACGGCCGTATTGAAATTCAAATGCCACGGCGTCACGGCCCCCAGGTGCTGGGGGTTGAAAGGCAGATGGCCTTGCCATAGCTGCAGGAGAAAGAGTAAGACAATGCCCAGAACGTTGAAGACGAGCATGGCCACTGTGTACTCCCACCAATTCATTTCCGTGGCGGCATCCACGCCGGTCAGCCGGTAGGTCAGCCCTTCCACCGGGCGCAGGATACGATCCAGCCAGGTGGCCTCCCCCGTGTAGACCTTGGCCATGAAGCGGCCTAAAGGAATGGCCAGCGCCACCAGAACGACCAAATAAAGCAGGATTTGGACGATATCTCTTGGGTTCACTTATAAGTCCTCCGCCTTCACCAGGGAATAAGTCAGATAAATCAATAGACCGATGGCTACTATGGCGCCGATGATCATGTCCATCGCAATCTCTCCCCCTTGAACGTACCATTCTTCTCTACCGTTTTTTGAGCGTTTGCCGTTGCCTTAGTGTGCCACCTCCGGTCGATGGAAGATACGGGAACATTATAACCGTATGCCGGGTAAATGTGGTGCAAAGAAAACGGCGGCGGGTATAAAGGAATTGTAAAATAACCGGCAGATGAGGGAACCTGCCCATCAATTTGGCTAGCATTTTCATCCCCCGTCCGGGTAGGACTCCCCCAACCCAAGTCATCCCGTCGCAGGCATAGTTTTTACGCTAAGTCCTGCAGCGCTGCCGGGTAAAGCGGAGGAAAGCAAAGCAGAACGAAACCCTGGTCGTGGGACCCGCACGCCAGACCTGGTTTGGAGTATTATTAGTTTTTGGGAATTAGGAGCGAGAAGAGATGACCAGATTTCGGCGGCCGGCTAATACTGCACGCCGCTTACCCAATATGGCAGTTTACCGGTCTTTGGAAAAACCCTGGAGGTCCGGGGAAAATGAGGCACCATCAACAGCCGCTGACTGGTGATTCACCTTGGCGCATAGGAATCCCATTGGTGCTGTGGGACCCGCTTTGACCCCTTCGCAGACTCTCGCCGGGCCCACCACCGGCCGCGGCCCGTCCCCGGGGGCGGGCCGCCTTTTCACCCTATTCCGTCCGGTAGACCATCACCCTGCAGGGTGCTTTCCGGTAAACGAAGGCGATGGTACCGCCGAACAGGATGTTGGTGAACCGCATCTTGGGGTGGGTGCCCAGGATGATCAGTTCCGCCCCCCGGTCCCGGGCCGTTTCCACGATGGCCTGTCCGGCGGAGCGCGAGTGCAGCAGGAAGGTTGTCACCGGTACGCTCAGTTCCCCGGCAATCCGGTCGATCCGGGCCAGGGCCTCGCGGCCCGGTTGGACGAGATCGGGTACCGAATGGGTAATAGGCAGGTTGCGCGGTACCTCGTAAACGTACACGGATTCGACGACGGCCCCCGTAGCCCAGTTGACTGTGCAGGCGAAGCGGAAGGATTCCTCGGCCGCCGGGGAGCCGTCGGTGGGAATGAGGATTCGTTGGAACATGGAGCTACCCCCTGTCTCCCAAAAGGGTCTTTTTCAACTCGGCATATTTTGTCTGTGGAGTGAGCGCCAGGACCCGGTCCCCTTCGCGCAGGGTGGTCTGACCCTTGGGTACGATTACTTTGTCGCCCCGGATCACGGTGACCAGCAGGCACCCTTCCGGCAGGGAAATTTCCTTGACGTGTTTTTTCACCGCCGGCGAGGCCGGTTTGAGGTCGATTTCCACCAGGTCAAGATCACCCCGCTCGAAGCTGAGGATCGTGTGCATCTCCTGGGTGGTGACTTCCCGTTCGATCATGCGGGCGATGACCGAGGTGCTGCTGACGGTGCTGGCTACCCCCAGGACGGAGAAAATGTGCTGGTTACGCGGGTTGTTGACCCTGGCGATAACCCGCTTCACCTTGAACTTCTGGCTGGCGAGCTGGCTGATGATTAGATTGTCTTCGTCTTCACCGGTAACCGCCACCACCACGTCGGCCCGGGCGCAGCCCGCCTCCTCCAGAACCCGGATGCGCGAGCCGTCCCCGTTCAGCACGATTTCCCCAAACTCCTCGGTCAGTTTGGCTGCCTTGGCGGAATCAAACTCGATGAGAGTGGCCTCGTGACCCTCGTCCAACACCGTACGGGTAAGGTAATAGCCGACCTTGCCACCGCCTACGATGATTATATACACTTTTCGGGCACCTCCTTGATGCATCTCTCGATAGCCTTGGCACCCAAACGGGGCAGGCTGATGATCTTGATGCCCAGCTTACGGGAAAACTGCTCCAGGGGATCGTCATAGGGCAGGATGGTGGCCACCCTGGCCACCTTGTAGATGACCCGGGCGATCTGGGCAATCATCAGGTTGGCGTTGACGTTGTTGGTGACCGCCACCACGGCGTCCGCCTCCTTGATGCCGGCATCCTCCAAAACACCTTCGTCGATGCCGGTGCCCTGCACCAGGCGTCCGGGAAAATCCCTGGCCAGACGGCGGAAGCTTTCCGGGTCGCGGTCGATTACGGTGAGACTGTGGTTTTCCCCGGCCATGATACTGGCCAGTTGGGAGCCCACCTTACTGGCCCCCACAATTATAATCTTCACTGCATCTCGCTCCTTTCGGTTTTGTTGAGCGGTAGACCCACCGCCCGGCGGTAGATGATGTACATGAGAACGCCGAAAACGACCCAGGCCGTGCCCACCACCCGTCCTATGGGGTGGGTAAAAGCCACGATAGTCCACACGAAAAATGTCCATATGCCGCCTAAAACCGCCGTCATGGGAATCTGATAGCCCTTGATGCGGACGTTCAACGGCGACCTAAAGGGCCGATGGGCATCAGGCTCCCTGACACGGAGGGCAATGATGGACATATGGGCGATGGTAAAGCTTAGAAGGGCGCCATAGGCGTAAACGTCGGCCATCTGCTCGATGCTGCCCGGTATGATCAGGACGATGGCCAGGAGGCAGAAAAAGATGATGGCGACGTAAGGCGTATGAAACTTGGGATGGACGCGGTGCATGATAGCCGGCACCTGGCGGTGTATACCCATGCTGAAGGTGAGGCGGGAAGCGCCCAGAATACCCGCGTTGGTGGCTATGACCAGGATGGAGGTACCCAGGATGGCTATCCAGGGGGCCAGGATATGCGCCTCCAGGGGCGGCAGATGGCTCACCATACCAGCGATGGGGTCGTTGAGCCACCGGGTGGCCAATTCCGTAACGTATTTGCCGGTCGCCGGGTCGAAATGGACGGGCATTGCCGATAGGGCTATGCCCGACAGCCCGGCGTACATGAACAGCACTACCACGACGGTCAAAGTGATGGCGCGCGGGACCGTCTTTTCGGGCTGCTTGGCCTCCTCGGCCATGTTGGAAACCGATTCGATGCCGGTGTAGGCGATCATGGCGATCGAAAGGCTGTAGAAGAACTGGTGCCAGGTGGGTGCGGTACCGAACTTGATCTGGTGGATCAGGACGGGAAGGTTGAACAAGAGCACCATGCCCAAGGCGATGAGGGCCAACTGGGTGACTATATCCAGCATCGCCAGGCCGACGTTCAGGGTACTGGTCTCCTTTACCCCCCTGATGTTTAGCAGCATCAGGAAAACGACCACCCCGATGCCGAAGTAGGCGTTGGCCGGGTAGGTACGGAGGACCGGCATGAAGTAGCCCAGATAGCTGGAAGCCGTGAACGCGCTGATTGAAATGGTGACGATAAAGTCAAGTAATAGTGCCCAGGCGGCGAAAAAAGAGAGAAATTCGTTGAAGGCCCGGCGGGCGAAGCTGGACGAGCCGCCAGCCTCCGGGATAAGGGCCGTACCTTCGGCGTAGGTGATGGCGGTGAAGGCAAAGAAGATACCCCCGAGCATAAGGACAATAGGAGTAGCACCCAGGGCGAACATCGAAGTGACGCCCAAGGCATAGTAGATGGAGGAACCCACGTTGCCGTAACCAATGGCAAAAAGACCCGGTACGCCAAGCACCCTGGCCAGTTCATGCCTGGGTCCGCCTTCAGCCCGGCCAGCCGGACCCTGGAATTGTTTTCCCGTCAAAAACCTGCACTCCCCGCTACTTTCTCTTTATGAGCAGGCTAGATCTTCCACCAATTCATGTCCCGGTCGCCCGCAACAAATACCACGAGCCAGGTCAGGGCGTCCAGCGGGCGCAGGACGCGGTCCAGCCGTATGGAATCCCGTGTACAGCCCCTAACCATGAAGCAACCGAATGGGACGGCCGGCACTACCCGAATGAAGACAGTGTAATTTCCGAAGCGGCGATGATGTTCAGCAAAACATAATTTAGGATCAGCACAATCAAATATCCCCCGACTCGTTTTCTCAAGACCGTCATTGGCCCTGTTTTTGGCCGTCTTTGGCCTTGCCTTATTGTGCCACCTCCGGTCGATTTGAGATACGGAAACATTATAAGCGTAGGCGAGGTAAATATTGTGTAAAGAAAATGGCGGCAAACATAAAGGAAGAATAAAAATAGGCCGGGCCTTTTGGCAGACCTTCTTTTCCACCCGCCGGCCACATACCCTCCCGGCCCTGCTTCTGACCCGCCCTCGGCGGGCCTTAAGCCATCTCCGGCCGGTGAGGGTACGGAAGCATAACAAGCAGTACGAAGGTAAGTGCTAGATCAAAAAAACGGCGATAAAAATAAAGGGGCCATAAAACCAGATGGCACCCTTGGCAGTCCTTCTTTCCTCCCGCCGCTCACACCCCCTGCCGAGGGGTCGTTACCGGTGTCAATCCCTGGGTCAGGGGAAACCCGCGCAAAGCGCGGCAGAAAGCCGTAAGGCCATCGTGCTGTGTGGTCTGGCCCATGTCCCATCGCTAATCGGTCTACCCCGCCAGCTCCAAGTCGGCCCCGATCACCCCGTGTCCGGAATACCACTGAGGGGCATCGGGATTCCGGTGGAAAGATAGCTGAATTGGTCAACAGCGTCCGGCGGCTGATTCAAGAAATACAGTTGACCTCCCAGCAGGTCAAGGCGGCTGCGGGAGAAATGGTACCTTCGGCCCACCTGGCCGTGGGTATATCCCATTCCTTCGGACAAATCAATGAATTGGCGGGTAACTTTCAGGCAGTTATACCTGGTTCCAGCGGGCAGCGTCCCCATCTATTTGGGTAATATCCGCCTGATAGCGGCTTTTGGTCCTGACACCCCAATACCCCGTCACTCCTCCCGCCGCCAGTCCTCCCAGCACCATTCCACCAGCAAATACAGTAAAATCCATAAGAGCTCTCCTTCCGCCACCCGATTAAAAAAACAAGGGACCCGGACACGCGAAGTGTCATCCGGGGCTCCCTTGTCCCGCTTACGCTCATATACCCGTCAGTTCCCGTGGAACCGGGGTTGTGTTCCCTGTACTTTAGTATTCGTGAATCACCGGGGAAGACTTTAGGGCACCAGGGCCATCCCGGCGAGGAGCCGCATTCCGGGTGCGCGTGGCTAAGACCGTTGAGAGCATGTCCCGAAGCACCGGCGGTCTATTTGCGGGCGCCGCCAACCAGGCGGGGATCCCACTTTATGACCTCGTTATTTTTGACCTGCCGGATTTCCTCCGGCGGCGGCTCCTGCGGTGGGGGCTGACCGGTTGAAGAAGCTGCCGGCCCGGAGGGTACCCGTGACCGCGGGTCCGGCGGAGTCGACTTAAAGGAACTCATGAGCGGACCCAGAACGCCTAAAAGATCGGCCAGCCCGCCTCCCGGACCAGCGGACACGTCTTTCCCCGCGGGGACGACCGGCCCGGCGGCGACCCGTTTCTCTATCAGTTGGACCATCTGTCCCAGGTAAACCATGCCCAGAGCGATCAGGAGCCAGCCGCCTTTGTCACCGTGTCTCTCGTCGTAATCCAGGAGCAGACGCAACAGTTCCTCCTGGCCAGTCGTTTCTTGGGCCAATTTTCTCCCTCCCCGCTCAGGGTGTTACGGGCGGTCCCTGCCCGCTTGTCCCCTTCTTATCGGTCATGCCGCCCAGCAGGGGACCCATAAGCGCCAGCAGCATGGCCGGATCCACGTCTTTCAGTAACCCGCCTGCCATCTTGAGCAGTCCGTCCATTCCCCCTCCACCCAAGGCGGAAAGAAGGCCGGGCAGCGGACCGGTTGCGGGCGGCGGACCGCCGGCGGCCGGCACCGCCCAGCTTTCCCCGCCCAGGTGCCGGTGCACCAGACCAAGAAGGACCGTGAGATTGACCAGGCTTAACATGATCAGCAGGGTCACCTGATCCAAACCCAACTTGGCCTGCCAATCCAGCAGGCCGAAGAGAACGGCCTCGGGTCCACCCTTCTCGCAGTCCTTCTCCACCTATGCTTCCTCCTGTCCGGCTCTCAAAACAAACCAGATAGGTTGCCCAGGTTCATGCCCCCGGTGTATTTGGCCACTTCGTCTTTAACACGCTGCCGGGACTGGTCCAGCGCCAGGTTAAAGGCTTCCGTTATGCAACCGGCCAGACTCTCTTGGTCCAACTTGTAGGCCCCGTCGGAAACCGTCACCTGCAACAATTCCTGCCGGCCGTTCATCTGCACCGTAACGATGCCGCGAGAGGTGGCTTCAACAGTCATCCTCCTGAGATCGGATTGCAACTTTTGCACCTGCTCCACCATTTTGGCCAAATCCACATTCTCTACCCCCTTAAAAAGCCTGCATTTCAGTATATGACCCGGCCGTAGAGAATCTTCCCGAAAAGTAATGAAAATGTCCTACTGTCCGCCGTTTTCCTCTCCGACCTGTACGGTCATCCCCAACAGGGTAAAGAGACTGGCCGCCTCCTGCCTGCCGGCCCCGGACAGGGTGATAGTCACCGCACCGGCGGCCGCCAGCTTTTCCAACAAGCAAAGCAGCGCTTCCGTGGCCTTTTCCCCCGCTGTCCCCTCCCCTTCCTCCAAGAGGTGTAGAGCTTGCAGAAAGCCGTTATTGTAGCCCAGGGTACTGCCTTCGGCATAACCCTTGTCGTAGCCGGCTTCGGAGCCGATGACGTGCCCCAGGTTAAAACCAAACGCACGACCAGCTAGAAAGGATTGCCCGTACGCCCGCCGGGCGGCGGGGGTCTGACTGTGACGTGAATCTGCCCTCTTACCCACCGTTTTTCACCCTTTCCGGCCGGACCCGTTCGACCCCCCCCTTGGACGGGTGACCTGGGCACCCGTGACCGCGGATCACGGTGAGTACCCGACTACCCCCCCCCCACCG
>DATKUX010000115.1:0-26409 GCA_035530395.1 Spirochaetia bacterium | reverse complement strand
TGTTCTGCAGGTTAATCTCGTAGTAGTTGCGGGAACAACAAAGATTTATGTCAGCGCCGTTCCCCAGAAAGGTAACCCTTCCCTGCAGTGAAATGTCGTCTGGACATAAGGCCGGCAGGATAGCTCCGTTTTGGGAGAACCTGTATTCCACCGGCGAGACACCAGGGTCCGGTCAGACTACCAGTTTGACCAGACCCTCCAGGATACCCTCCGGTCCAGGGGCGCGGGAGCGGTAAATGTTGGCAGGCAGCCTGGCGGACTTGAGGGCGGGTACAGCGTTGCCCACTATGATACCGGGCCAGGTGCCGTCGAAAAGGTCGAGGTCGTTCTCGCTGTCTCCGGCCACGACAACGAGGTGGTCTGCGAGGCCGGCCTTCTTGCAGATGTATTTCAAGGCGGGCCCTTTGCCGGCCTCCGGCGGGATCAGGTCAAGGCAATCGGTGTTGCTCAGGACGACTTTGGCCGAAAGGCCCGCGGCCTGAAGGGCATCGTCAATCCGTTGGGCATCTATCAGGTGACGGTCGAACTTTCCGGTAACCCGGAAGGGGCCAGGGGAGTGCAGGGAGTGGAGGCCGTCGATCCGCCGGGCCACCTGCAGAACGTCCCCGCCCCGCCAGTTACAGGCCAGCTGCCGGGCCCAACCGGAATCCGGGCGGACGGAACCCTCCCAGTACACCGTACTACCTACATCGCAGGCCATGGCTGCGGGCATGACCAGGCGATTTTCAAGAACCGCCTGCATGGCCGAAAAATGGTGCCGGCCGGTGAGATAGACCCAGGATACCCTGCTACGCCGGCGGTCGAGCTCGTCCAGGAGGGATGCCATGCCGGGTATGCCGATCAGGGTGTTGTCGAGGTCAGAGGCCAGAACAATTTCCTGCATCGAAAGAATCCCCCCTAATGCTATTATCCCTGGATTCCCAAATTAGCTGCTCATACAAGGTGGTAGTCAGCCGCCCGATGTTTTCCCAGTTAAATTTTTGTGCGGCTCTTTTGGCGGCGGTCACACCCAGTCTTCCGGCCAGGGACGGGTCGGACAGGAGCCTGACCAGTGATTCCTGCAGACGAACACTGTCGCCGGGTGGGAAGGTGAGACCTGTTCGACCGTGGATTACGATCTCGCCCAGACCGCCCACGTCCGAAGCTACCACCGGGCAGGCGCAGGACATGGCTTCCGCCGCAACCAGGCCGAAAGACTCATAGAAGGAGGGAACCACCGTAACTGCGGCCGTCTTATACAGGCGGGCCAGAGCCCTGTGTTCCAGGGGACCGGTGAAGACGAGCCGCGGCTCATACCGCCGCGGGTGTTGCCCGACTACATAAAGTTCGGGGCGCCCGGGCAATCGCCGCCACGCCTCCAGCAATACGTCGAGTCCTTTGTTTTTTTCCGGACGTCCGACGAAGAGGAGGAAGGGTGGGCGGCGGGTTTCCCGTTCCCGCGCGTTAAAGAGGCCTGTATCCACTCCGGCCGGGATGACCTTCACCCGGGAGCCGGTTTTATCCCGGGGTATGAGGGAGCGCACGATTGCGGCCTCCTGATCGGTGGTGGTGACAATGTTGTCGGCGAAGGCCAGAATCAAACGCTCCGCTTCCAGCCGTTCCCGGTTCACCGGGGTACCGGCCCTTTCTTTGACGATGCCCAGGGAGTGGGAGGTGTGCACCAGGGGCAGGCCCAGCCGTTTGGATAAGTATAACCCCAGCCAACCGGACATCCAGTAGTGGGTATGAATCACCTGGTAGTCATGTTTGGCGGCCAGGGACAACACCTGGCGAAACAGGTGAGGCAAAAGGACGGGCATTTCGTCTTTGGCCACAAAGGCCGGCCCGCCGGCGGAAAAACGGAGCACCCGCAGGTTTCCCTCCTTCTCGCAAACCGGCATTTGGGGGTCGGCGTGGTGGCTGACCACGTCAACCTGCCAGCCGAGGCGGCCCAGGGCACGGCCCAATTCCCGTACGTAGACGTTTTGCCCCCCCGATTGGCACCCGCCCACCGAAGACAGCGGATCGCCGTGGGCCGAAATGAAAAGCACTCTTTTGGTCACGGAAAATCCTCCTTTTTAAAACAAAAATACCCACGCGAAAATTGCGGGGTAAGGAAAAGGTAGTAAGAACAACATGTTGTAGAATAAAGCAAAGACAACTATCCCTCCCCGACTACGCTTACGGAGTTAGCTGACGGATTCGGGTCATCGGATAACCCTACCCTCCGGTGGGCCGGAGAGATTCACCCCAAGAAGTGGTTCCCCCGTTTCTCTCGGTAAGAGAATTAAGCGATAAGAAGGTTAGATCCATTATTAAGTTTTCGCGTATCAACAGGGCTCCTAGCATTACCTCCTAATATTAGCTTGCCCTGTAATTATAACACGCGGCAATGTTGCGGGCAAGGGTGACGTAAACATCCTGCAGTAAAAATCAGCGGATAAGTTAGGCTTACGAGCATCACCACCGCCCACGGGTGCCGACATCCCCGGCTATCCGGCCGACTCCGTACTCGTGCCGCAGCGCTCCGTCCTTCCTGCACCATAATCGACATAACACAAGCAATTTTTGCGGTGTTCCTCGCCATAACCAAAATCAGGGGCTACTGCGCCACTTTCTCTGGTGTTTAGGATGTGTGAGAGTTTTGGCCGGCTATGTTTCCTGCTTTTGACGGGCCGCCTTCGGCATCTTCATAATTACCCCAAAATGGCTATAGAATCCACTAAGGATATTTTTCGCCAAGGTATTTACAGGATCCGGGCATGGTGTTACTATTCCAATAGGTGCTATATGCATATAGAGGATATTCTGTAAAGGACGTTCTGCGATGTGCTGCAGTCTGGTCCCGCTCAAAACGCCCGGGGACCATGCCATGCTCATCATGGCGCAGGTAGTGCCCGGCACGATTGTCGCTGCCGGGCCAGTCACCCTTTACGGCCGGCAGATGGTAAACAAGGGGAACTGACCCGGCTTCAAAACAAGGCGGCTCTGTCCATTGCTGCCCTGACGGTGCTTCGCTCGTTGTTTGGTGGAAAACTGGAAAGGGGATCTGTTCGTGCGGCAGAATACCGTTATTTCCATCCTCGGGTTCGCCGGCTTTACGGTGATGGCGGACAACTGGGTCGTTTCTCCCATTTTACCGGCGATCTCGGCGGACCTGCATGTGCAACTGACCAGGGCGGCCCTGCTGATCACAGCTTATATGATCCCTTTCGGCCTGTTCCAGCTCATCTTCGGACCCCTGGCCGACCGCTACGGCAAACGTCAGGTGATCAATTACTCCATGCTCGTTTTTACCCTAACCACCGCCTTGTGCGCCGTGGCCGGCAACTTCACCACCCTCGCCGTCTACCGGGCCCTGACCGGTGTCTTTGCCGCTTCGGCCATGCCGGTGTCCCTGGCCTTGATCGGTGACCTGGTGCCAATGAAGGAAAGGCAGGCCGCCATCGGCTATTTCATGGGTATCTCCTTCCTGGGACAGGGATTGAGCATGGCCGTGGGCGGTTCCATAGCTTTCTTCTTAAATTGGCGAGGTGTATTCGGCACCTATTCCCTCCTGGCTGCCGTTTCCACGGTGCTTCTGTTTACCGCCGGCCGGCGAATCACCTGCTCCCCTAACCGGAACAACAGTTTTTTCGGCCCTTACCGGCAGCTTTGGGCCAGTAGCGTAGCCCGGCGTACGTACCTGGTTATTCTCTTGGAAGGCATCCTGATTGTGGGTACTTTTTCCTACCTGGGGGCATACCTGTCCCGGACCTATCATCTCAACTATCTATACATCGGATTGACCTTGACCGGGTTCGGCCTGGCCTCGGTCATTGGTGGCCGGATCGTAGGCCGGCTGGCCGGGCTGTGGGGCCGTAAGCGGGTGCTGGTTCTGGGCCTGATTTGTGCCACGGCGGCGGAAGCATTGTTCTTTGCAGCCGGCGCCACTTATGGCGCCGTGGTCGTGGGCGTGGCCTTGTTAGGCTTCGGCTTTATTTTTACTCACTCCACCCTGACCACCCTCAGTACGGAATTTGCGGCTCAGGCCCGAGGAGCGGCCATGTCTCTGGTAGCCTTTTGCTTCATGGGTGGCGGGGGAGTAGGTACGGCTATCGGCGGCTTTCTGATTGCGGCGGCCGGTTTTACTTCCTTCTTCGGCATCTACGGTCTGGCCATGGCGCTGCTTATATTCCTGGCCATGTTGATCGTACGAACGGAAACCGTCGCTGCCGCGCCCGGTGGGGTCAGCGGATGAAGAGCTACTTCAGGCGCCGGTCCGGCAGTCCCCATGGCCGGGATCAACAGGCTGGAACTAACAGCTGCCCTGTGGTGACCACTTACGGGCAAAGCTCAAAAAGGCCAGTACTGTGGGATAAAAATGCTGATCCTTGGCCGAGATGATGCTATAATGCATGGGGATCGATAATTCGCTATCTTCCGGTACAGTAAGGGTACCCGTTGAAAGTTCCGTGGTTACTTCCAGCCTTGACACGAAAGCGACGCCGATGTTGTTGGCAACCAGGCGTTTTGTGGTTTCGGTGTTGCTAATCTCCAGCCTCTTTTTCGGGATAATGTTGCTGTTGATCAAGAACTGGTCTACCAGGGATCGCGTTGCTGATCCTTTTTCTCTGCATATGAGGGTTTCTTTTCCTATATCGGCACAAAAAACTCTATTATTACTGCTCAGGCGATGTTCCGGGGCGGTGATCATTACAAGCTCGTCCTGGCCATAAGGTTCAATGTGCAAGGCAGGATTCGTTGCATCCCCGCCCACGAAGCCAAGATCCAGTTCCCTGGCGGCCACCATCTGTTCAATGGCAGCGCTGTTTCCCAGGTGCAGGGAAAGCTCAATATGGGGAAACCTCTCCCGGAACGTTTTGATCACGGGGGGGAGCAGGCAGTTGGCTATGGTCGTGGTCGCCCCGATAATGACCTGTCCGCGCTCCAGGTCCATAAACTGGGACATAGCCCGCTCAGCCTGCCCCACCAGGTCGAAGATACGGTCGGCGTAATCATAAAGATTCCTTCCTGCGTCGGTGAGCACCACCTGCCGTCCCTTCTGAAAAAAAAGCTCGAGGCCGAGGCTTTCTTCCAGGGCGGCTACCTGGCGCGAAACTGCCGGCTGACTCAGGTTCAGTTCCCCGGCAGCCCTGGAATAACCCAGGTGCCTGGCTACGTAAAGAAAGATCTTCAACTGGTAAAGGTTGATCTCGGACAAGGCCCTTCTCCTTAAATCATGACATTACTAGGACGAATACAATGCATGCATACAATTCACTTGTATTATAACTATTGTTATGCTAACCTGTAAACAGGCAAAGGAGTGAATTTGGTGGATCACCGGTTTCCGGACATAAATCTGACATCCTACTCCCCCGGGTCCGGGTGAGCATGCAAAGTAGGTCCTTCAGACCTGGAGCAGGTCCTGCGCGTCCTGCCGCCGGTCCTGGACCCGAATGTCCTCGCCGGGCGCGAGGATAACGCGGCCATCTACAGGATAAACGAAGAGCTGGCCGTCATCCAGACCGTGGACTACATTACGCCGGTCGTGGACGATCCCTACGATTTCGGGATGATTGCGGCGGCCAACGCCTTGAGCGACATTTACGCCATGGGCGGGAAACCGGTTATCGCCCTTAACCTGATCGGCTTCCCGAACCAGAGCCTGCCCCTCTCTATCATGGAAGCGATAATGCGGGGCGGAGCGGACAAGGCCGCCGAGGCCGGAGTCACCATTGTCGGCGGGCATTCCATCACCGATAACGCTCCCAAATACGGTCTGGCCGTAACCGGTTTCATAGATCCCCGGCGCATTATCACCAAGGCCGGGGCCAGGCCGGGGGACGCCCTGATCCTGACCAAGCCGTTGGGTGCCGGAGTCATTACTACCGGGATTGACCGCAAGCTGGTCAACCCGGACCTGGTCAGCCTGGTCACGAGAATTATGACTACCCTGAACAAACGGGCCGCTGAGATCATGCAGGCAGTTGGTATCAACGCCTGCACCGACATCACCGGCTTCGGCCTGCTGGGGCACCTGCGGGAAATACTGAGGGCCAGCGGGACGGGGGCCCGGGTGGCGGCTTCCAGGGTGCCCGTCCTGCCCGGGACGGAAGACCTCGTTCAGGCCGGGGCGGTAGCCGGCGGAACCCACAACAATTACCGCCACCTCCGGGACGGGGTGAACTGGGACCCGGCCCTTTCGAAAGAAATGCGACTGATCCTGTGCGACCCGCAAACTTCGGGCGGGTTGCTGGCAGCCGTGCCCCGGGAAAATGTGGCCCGCTTGCTGGCCGCCCTGCAACAGGAAAAAGAAGTGCCGGTGGGGGTGGAAATCGGGGAAATCTTAGCCGGACCGGGGAAAATCGATGTGGTAGCTTAGACGTCGAATTATGGGAAAGAGACTGGCCTTCTGTTAGCTGACCAAAAGAATATCATCCCGGCTTGAGCGGTGGAGCCCGGAAGCTGATCTCTCCACGCGATTGCAGGGATAGAGGCAAGAGGCCTGGCTGGTACACTTTGGACCGGCCAGTTTTCGCATCTGGGAATCCGGAAGCAGCACGGTGGTGCCGCCCCCGGGGTATCCCCTGTTGTCCTTAGTGACCGGAAATTGGGGTATTACCTGGACGTATAGCATCTATGCAAATAATTAATTTGCATTATAGTGGCCGCTATGTTAGCCTTACTTAGGAAATAATTTGCCGAAGCCAACACCGGAACATACGAACATGGTGCCCAAACCGGCAACGCGCGGATCGGATCAAAGGTTGCTATACCCGCAGAATTATTGTACACATATTTCAGAAAGGGATAGTGTAAGGTGCAGGAATGCCTCTTTCTGTTGGTGGATAGCCCTGACACCGGTGTGAAACTTCCAGAAGAGATATTAACGGGCTTGCCTGGGATTAGACTTGTTCATAAGCGGAGTAATAAGTTCTTTTATGTAGTATTCGATCCTGCCGTCATTGAGCATGATTCCATTATTGAGGCCCTGATTAATGCGGATATTTCGATCAAACAATTTAATGTCGTTGCGGCGGAGGATTATTTAAGAATGCCATCAATGCCTGAACCGAAACACGATATAGACCACAGATGAAGGGAATGGTTTATTGCATGGTGACCGTCAAGGTCTTCTCCAATGTTCCCCCCGGGAAGGGCTGAACAAGGCTGATCAACCTGGCCGGTGCGGTCAGGGATGCCTACGCCCCGGATGTGGAAGTTCAGGTTATTTACAAGGGGGACTTGCCCGGTATGCCGGATCCACCCAATATGGCGGTGGGAGATACTTTGCTGGGTAAGGATGTTACCGCGGAGACATTGGAAAAAGTCCTTGCGGAGTTATTGCCGGAATAAGGGTTTATGACCGGGGAGTATTTACGGTACTGGTGGAGAGAAGCCGTCTTCACCAGTACCTTTTTTCGTGCTACAACTGCCGGCGACTCAGGGCGTAACTGCCAGCCCAAAAGACGGCGATTGCAATAGCTCCGAAGATCAGCCACTGCCAAGTTCCGCTGTATATCCCCAAAAAGACCAGGGCGGTTCCCACATAATACGGAACTATAGACACGGCCGCGGTCCAGAAGTAAGGCCAAAATTCAACCGAGGGAATAACACCGGCAATACAATTTATGGCAAAGGCCGGGACAGGGAGTAACCTGGCAATAAGTAAACCCAAAGTACCTTTTCTTTTAACCCAATTATCGACCTTGTTAAAGTTTTCGGGTGAAACCAGCCTTTGTACGAGCTTCTGCCCATAGATCCTGGCGATAAAAAAGGTAATAATTGAACTAAGGTCCATCCCTAGCCAAGAAAGTATAATTCCCATGTATATACCGTAAATCTTAAAGCATAAGACCAGGAGGCCTTCCGAAGGTATCGGAGTCATATATAACAAGGCCATCAGGAGTACGGCAATAATATTTCCGCGCAACCCCATACGCTGAATACTCAAGGAAATTGCATAGCGCTGGTCGAAGTAAAGAAAGACCGCGACGAACATGGCGAGCAGGATCAGAATTAAGGAAAAATGAATCAGTCTCTTTTTGTCAATCCGATGGAAAAGATTTTCTAATTTGATATTTGACATATGCGTTTCCTTTGACCTTAAAGTTGTAAACAGAATAACATTTTCACCGCAATTTAAACAGGCTTACTCCCAGAGGGCTAGGAGGATGGCTGACAGTGTGGCGGTTACAGTCCCGACCAGGAAGGGGGCCGCCGGGCTGAACCGATCCCAAAGCAGCCCGGCCACCAGGCTGGCCGGTAGGGCGGCGATGCCGGTCAGCGCGTTGAATACCCCGATGGCCGTCCCGCGAATATCCGCCGGGGCGTGATCGGTAATGTGGGTCTTTTGGCTTCCCTCGGTTGCTGCGTAATAAAGACCGTAGGCTATAAAGAGCGGCCAGGCCATCCAGGCGGCGTCGGCGAGGGCAAAGCCGGCATAGATCAGGGCAAACGCTGTAAAGCCCGTGATCAGAAGGGGTTTCCGGCCGATGCGGTCCGAGATGACCCCGAGGGGATAAGACAACAGGGCATAACTGGCGTTGAACGCGAAGTAGGCGACGGGTACCAGGACAGCGGCCAGGCCCATGTTTTGCGCTTTAAGGATCAGGAAGGCATCGGACGAATTACCAAGCGCAAACAGGGTGCCGATAAGGACAAAACGGCGGAGCCGTGGTGGCAGCTGACCGAGGGAGATGCTCCAGTTTCGCAGGGCCGGCCCTGTGGTTAGGTTCTCCGGCCTGGTATCCCGGAGGAAGAACAGCAGGAGCACTACCGAGACCGCTCCGGGGAGCAGCGACCACCAGAACACCGCCCGGTACTTTCCCGGCCACGCCTGAAGGATGAGCCACGCGGCGAGTGGACCTACGGCCGCACCCACCGTATCCATCGCCCGGTGCAGCCCGAATGCCTTACCCCGTATGGACGGAGGACTCGATTCGGCGATCAGGGCATCCCTTGGTGCTCCCCGAAGGCCCTTGCCGAAGCGGTCGGATACCCGCAGGGCCAGGATCTGGCCCCAGGAACCGGCAAAGCCCATCAGCGGTTTGATAATATTGCTCAGCCCGTATCCCAACACCATAAGGGGCTTCCGCCGTCCGGCCCTGTCTGACAGGTAGCCGGAAAATGCTTTCGCCAGGCTGGCCATAGCCTCTGCCGTCCCTTCAATGAGGCCGATGGCCGTGGCCGGGGTGCCGAGAACCATGGACAGAAAGAGCGGCAGTACCGGAACAAGCATTTCGGACGAGATATCGGTGAACAGGCTGACGAGGCCCGCGACTACCACATTGCGGCTCAAACGGCCGGCGGAACCGGAGATGGGCTGCTCCAAGGACCCACCTGCTCTTTCTCAACCTTATTACGGGGCAATGGCGGCGATTCCGGCCAGTGCTCCAACAGTATTCCTACCTGTATTTCGAGATGCGGGTGATCAGTACCTGCCTGAAGTCCGTCTTCTTCCGGTACAGCGTGGTTGTCCGATAATCATGAGGACAACCCGAGGGCGGTGATGCCCGGCATGGTCAGGGTCCGGAACATCCGGTCCATCTCTGCGTAGTACTTTCCGGTGGATGTGCGCGTTACCGTCACGTTCGTAATCGCCTCAGGGATCTCGCGGCCGTCAGTCGCAAACGTTACCCACCCCAGCTTCGGCAACTTCAAACGATTACCCCTGACCCGGATGTTACCGTTCGTAAAGTTTGCCCGGTAGGTCTGTTCCGGCTCCCGTCTCGACTTGAACCGGGGGTATTTGGCGCGGCCTTCAAAAGAAATTAGTGAACGCCGCCTGCAAATCGCGCAGGCTGTCAGGTGCAAGCGCACACCAGCAATAACTCAATCAAAGTCAGGCAAGTCAAGGGAGACATCGTCGCCGTCACCACCAACGGGACAGTTTCCTTCAACGATATTTCGGGCCGGTTGCAAGCGGACACAACCAATGGCTCAGTTGATGGAGAATCAGCCGTGGGCGGGGAATGGACCATTGCCACCACGAACGGAGCCATCAAACTGCAAATCCCCTCCAACACAAGCGCAAAAATGGAGGCTACGACCAGCAACGCCAAAATAGGAGGGGACGCGCCCTGGCTGTTTGACGCCAAAGGCCATGGAGGGGTAACGCTGGGAGCGGGGGATCACCAGGTGAACCTTAAAACAAGTAATGGCAGTGTCACTGTAGAATACATCAAACAAACAGAAACCACCAAAAGTATGTAGTAACCCCAAGTGACGTAAAAGGCCGCCAAGGCGGTCTTTTACTCGTTAAAAACTAAAGCAAGAACTCATATCGCCTCCGTCCGTACAGGATGCGGCGTATTTCTACCGTTGTACCACTTACGACATAAAAGACCAGGTGGTTTTGTACGAACAGCCGGCGGTAACCCTTTGCCCGGAGCACAGGACTTTTAAGCAACGGACAGCGAAAGGGCAGCTGCTCAAGGGAGCCTACGGCATCAACGATTTCATCATACAGCTTAAGTGCGGCATCGGGTGAGAGCCCATTAACGTAATCCACGACATCCTGGAAATCCTGCTGGGCCGAAGGGAAAATCAGCACCCTATATTTTTCCATGAACCTTGGCCCTCAGCTTCTCTGCAAAATGAAGAAAGTCCTTGCCTTCCGCGCCGCCGGCAATCTCCCCTTCGGCCTCCGACAGCTTGCCGTATAGCTCAAGCAGTGCCTGCTGCCGTTCATAGCTCTCAATGCTCATGACTACCAAGTCGCCGACGCCGTTCTTGGTGATGAATACCGGCTCACGTTCTCTATGGCATAACTCGGAAATCTCATTGGCTTTGTTCCTTAAATCAGAAATAGGCCGGATGTTCGGCATGATACCCCCCCCCCTATTATCAGAATTTATGCATTTAATATATCATAATTTTGAGAGGATGGCAAGCGTACTGCTGATGCATCCTGGGCGGCCCACGTTCTCCGGATAGTGATCCATCTAGCCAGTGCCAGAGGGGTGCCAGCCTGGAGCGCTGGGAATCGTCAGCAACATGATGGTCTGAAGTCTGACCCCGGGTCCTTTTCAGTATCGCCGAAGGGCTGTCCTTTTTTCGCCTGAGCAACGCGGAAAGGCTGGAATTGACGCAGAGGTCATCGCCGGTAACAAACCGGGCCGGCCCCGGGCGTAGCAGTCCGTTAAGTTATCGTTAAGTTTCCAGAGGCTAATCAGGGGATTCTTCCTGCCGGAATCGTGGGGGCGGAGGGGGGAAAGGGTATGACACCTCTTCGGAGGAGGGTGAAGAAGGCTTCCCGGGGTGCCATAGTTATTTCCAATGCAAGCATTACGTGATATAATACTTAGGTTGGCGTTGTCCTTTACGGGGTGGGCGGCGGGCCCATCACCCGGTCCGGGGTGGTCTGGTAGCAGCAGGAGCTAATCTTGACAAATTTTTTGCCGGGTATTAGGGTATGGTTGGTATTTTTCTGGGAATAATATCGAATATATATTTGGGAGGGGTTTGACACACTTTGGCTACATTTTCTGATTTGGGGATTCATCAAGAAGTGCTTCAGGCAATAAGTAATATGGGTTTTGAGGAAACGACGCCGATTCAAGAACAAACCATTCCCCTGGCCCTGCAGGGGAGAGACATAATTGGACAGGCGCAAACCGGTACCGGAAAGACAGCTGCCTTCGGTATACCTATTATTGAGAGTATTGAGCTGCAGAATGAAAACATTCAGGCCATTGTCATTACGCCGACCCGGGAGTTAGCTGTTCAAGTGGCAGAGGAATTAAACAAAATAGGGCAATTTAGAGGAATCAGAACCATACCTATTTATGGCGGGCAGGATATTGTTCGTCAAATTACGGCCCTGAGAACACATCCGCAGGTTATTGTCGGCACGCCCGGCCGCCTGATGGATCACATGAACCGCAGAACCATTCGTCTGAGCTCGATTAGAATAGTTGTTTTAGACGAAGCGGATGAAATGCTGAATATGGGCTTTATTGAAGATATTGAAACAATTCTGAAGGACATTCCAGAAGATAGACAAACGCTCCTATTCTCTGCGACCATACCGAGGCCGATCCAATCTCTCGCGTCTAATTTTATGAAGAATCCGGAACTGATCGCCATTAGGACACGGGAGATGACGGTGCCGAATACGGTGCAGCAATATATGGAGGTATCGGAAAGGCAGAAATTCGATGTCCTTTGCCGTGTCCTGGACACCTATTCTCCCGAAGCATCGATCATTTTCAGTAGAACCAAACGGCGGGTGGACGAGCTTGCCGAAGCCTTAACCAAACGCGGGTATGCCGCGGAAGGTATCCATGGTGACCTCACCCAGTCGAAACGGGACAGCGTCCTGCGCAAATTCAAGGAGGGCAGCACGGAAATCCTCGTGGCCACCGATGTGGCGGCCCGGGGTCTGGACATCAGTGGTGTTACGCACGTGTTCAACTTCGATATTCCGCAGGACCCGGAAGGCTATGTCCACCGCATCGGCCGGACGGGCCGGGCGGGGAAGAGCGGTTTTGCGATCACTTTTGCCAGCCCGCGGGAGATAGGTCAGTTACGGATGATTGAGCGTCTCACCAACCGCCGCATGGAGCGGAAACCCGTCCCGACGATGACGGAGGCTATCGAAGGGCAGCAGCGTCTGGTGGTCGAGAAATTGCTGCAGGTTATCGAGGAAGGGAACTTTCATTCCTACAAGGCTTTGGCTGAAGAACTTTTGGACGAGCAGGATTCCGTCGCGCTATTGTCGGCGGCCTTAAAAATGCTTACCAAGGAGCCGAATACGACCCCGGTTGTTCTGGCGGACGAAGCTCCACCGCAGATGAAAAAGAGACCGCCTATGGATGGCAGGACAGCCCGGCCATGGAGAGGTATGCGGGACAGGAATTTCAGCGGACAGCGGCGGGGGAACCGGTAGGAAGGCGATGAGCGGCAAACAGACAGCGAAGAGAGTCACGGCTGCCGTGTTGATCGACGGTGGCCGGGTATTGATCGCCAAACGCAAGACCGGTCAACACTTGGCTGGTTTCTGGGAGTTCCCCGGCGGTAAGGTGGAAGACGGCGAGACGCCGGAAGAAGGTTTGGCCCGGGAACTGAAAGAGGAATTGGGAATTGTGATCAAAGTAGACGCTCTCTTCGGCGAGAGCGTCTACCACTATGAGCAGGGGACCATTGAGTTGCTGGGGTACTGGGCGACCTGGGAAGACGGGGAAATAACAGCTCGGGTGCATGAGGAAGTTCAGTGGGCTTACCCCGGGCAACTGGGTGATTATACTTTTTCCCCGGCCGACCGCCCCTTTGTCGAGAAACTGAGGCAGTACCGGGATGACAGTGTTAAGCTGCCTGTTCGATGAAGAACGTGAGTCAATCTATGTCAGTACCGCGCAGGGTCCGGTGGCACACTTGCCGCAGACGTCGCAGGTTCCGAGGTCACAAAAGTGGGCATCCACTTGCAACAGGTGCCCGTAACATTTTTGTTTGTCCAGCCCCCCGGGTGTCAGCGCGCCGGTGGGGCATCTTTTTACACAGGTCAGGCACGTTTCCTGCCGGTAGTACAGGCAGTTGTGACCTGCCGGTCGCGGCGAGGGGGGAAGGGAGTGGTCGGTGACCAGGCTGCCTAGCCGGCCGGCGCAACCCGCGGGTGTGATCAGCAGGTGGTTCAGGCCGAAGGTGCCCAGGCCGCAGACGAAGGCCACGTGCTTGTGCGACCAGAAGGATACCAGCTTTTCCGGGTCAAAATTATGGGTGGGTTGTTGCCAGGCCGTTTTCACGCCCCTGGCCGCCAGTTTCTCCCCCAGCACCTCACAGCAGTGACTGATTAACCGGTTGGTCTCAATGTAGGCTTCGGCCCATTCCCGGGCCACATAAGGGTGTTTTTTGTTTGTTTCCACCAGTTCCTTGTGGAAGGGGAGGAAAAAGGCCAGGACCGAAACCGCTTCCGGCAACAGGTCCTGCGGGAGCAGGTGGCCCGGCCCGACGGCCTTCTTTAGCTCCCGGAAAAGCGGGTCGTCCGCCCGGGCAAAGCCGACCAGTGGTTGGCGGTAAGCAGTCTTGCCGGCCGCTTGCGTAACCACTTGCATGATCGATTGTTCTATAAAGTCTTTCATTCGCTACATCCTTTTCCGGATCTATGCTCCATTTGTAACACCGGCGTTATCATTCCGGTCTTCCCGGCCCCGCCGCCTGTTTTCCATTTCCCCGGAGTGCTCCGTGACAAAAGTCAGGAACCTTTTGGCGGCCGGCGATAAATACCGTCCTTCCTTCCAGGCCATGCCGATGACCCGGCGGCTAACCGGCCGGGTTACGGGCAGGCGGGCCAGCCCGGCCTCGTCCAGCCCCGGTATTTCCGGTACCAGGGCCACCCCCAGGTTGGCGGCGACCAGGCCGGCCACGGTGGCCACTTCGTCTCCTTCAAAGGTCACTTTGGGCGTGAAGCCGGCCTTTTGACAGAGTTGGTCCGTGATGGCCCGTAAGCCGTAGCCTTTTTTCAGCATGACGAAAAGTTCATCCGCCAGCTCGCGCAGTTCGACCCCGGTCCGGCCGGCCAGACGGTGCCCCCGCGGCACGATGACGAGAAGTTCCTCGGTCAGCAAGTCCAGCCACCGGAGTCCTTTTCTGGTTATGACCGGGGAAGACAGGCCGAAATCGATTTCGCCGGCTTCGAGCATGTCCAGGATAGCTTCGGTGTCATCCTGATGCAGGCGGAAGTTGACCTGGGGATACTGGCGGCGGAAGGAACCGAGGAGGGTGGGAATCAGATGGTTGCCCAGCGTATGGAGGAAGGCCAGGGAAACCTGGCCGTTTTCCGGATTCAAAAGGTCCTGGATTTCTTGTTTCCCCTTGGCGATTTCGGTCAGCGCCCGGTTGACCCGGACCAGGAACAGTTCCCCGTAGTGGTTGAGGGACACGGTGCGCCCTTTGCGCTCGAACAACGGAACGCCCATTTCCTCCTCCAGGCGGGCGATGGCCCTGCTCAGGGCGGGCTGGGAGAGGGAGAGTTCTTCGGCCGCCCGGGTAAAATGTTGCAGGCGGGCCACCGTTTGAAAGTACTCCAGATGCTGCCATTCCATGGTGAGGATACTCCTTGATTACAAAAAGACATCGGTCTAAGAAAATTATCCATGCGGTGTTATGAGTTGTCAAGGGCCTGCCCCATTGATTACATAAATGCATCAGTTTGCTGCAAATTATTAATTGGACGTTATAAGCCGTCCGGGGGTAATATGGTGGGGAACCAGTCGGGAACACTTGTCCGGGCGCTTACGTGCCACGGGAGCCGGTGACGGGGGGATTTAGAATTGACCTACGTGAAGCCGGGCTGCCGGGAATATCCTCTGACCGTGGCGGCCTTATTCCTGGGGGGCTTTGTGACCTTTGCCAACCTCTACAGCACCCAGACCATCTTGCCCACCCTCTCCAGCCAGTTCCACGTGACACCGGTCGTGGGCAGTCTGTCCCTGTCCCTGACCACGGGCGCCCTGGCCGTGTTTATGTTAGTCACCCCGGCGTTGTCCGATTGGGCGGGCCGCCGGCTGGTCATGAGCCTCTCCCTGGCTCTCACCGGCGCCTTCAGCCTTTTCGCGGCTTTCGCCCCCGGCTTCCCGCAACTGCTGGTGTTGCGTTTCCTGCAGGGTGTTTTTCTGGCCGGCTTCCCGGCCATCGCCATGGGCTACATCGGTGAGGTCTTTCACCCGGGCAGCCTGGGCCGCGTCATGGGCATCTATATAGGCGGGACCAGCATCGGCGGCATGACCGGCCGTTTTATGCTCGGGGCCCTGACGGATCTCTTCTCCTGGCACGTGGCCCTCGGAGTACTGGGCGTCATCAGTGTCCTGATCAGCTTTTTCTTCTGGCGGATGCTGCCCGAAGTACCCGGCTTTAAGCCGGCGGCCGTTTCCCTAAGGTCAACAGCCACCGCTCTCTGGGGCCATCTGCAGGACCCGGCCCTGCTCTGCCTCTATGGCGCGGGCTTCCTTCTGATGGGCGGCTTTGTAAGCATGTTCAATTATGTCGGCTTCCTGTTGATGGCCCCGCCCTATGGTTTAAGTCAGACCCTGATCGGCTTTATCTACATCGTCTATCTCGGCGGCACCTTCAGTTCGGCCTGGATGGGCCGGCTGGCCGACCAAATGCCCCGCAGCCGGGTGATGGCTACGGCGGTTCTGAGTATGGCGGCCGGCGCGGCCGTAACCCTGGACCCGCTCCTGGGGGTAAAAATATTCGGCCTGGTTATTTTCGCCTTCGGCTTTTTCGCCGGCCATTCCGTGGCCAGCGGCTGGGTGAACAAGAGGGCACGGACCAACAAGGCTCTGGCATCCTCCCTGTACCTGCTCTTTTACTACCTCGGCTCCAGCGTGGTGGGATCGGCCGGCGGACTTTTCTGGAGCCGCTTCGGCTGGCCGGGGGTCATCACCAATATCGATGTCCTGCTGGTGGCGGCCGTCGGGTTGGCTTTCCTGACCGCTGCCCTGGCCGCCAGGCCCCGGGCAGGAGATAGGGGGGCGCCGGAGAGAATACCTGTAGCTGACTGCGCGGTGAACCCGGGGGTCTCCCGGTAGCCGGATTTCGGGATTAATGAGGTACAACGGGTTTGGATCTGTTCTTAGCGGTGGCCGGCATCTTTGTGGTGTTGATTTACAGTGTTTTCAGGGGTATCTACGTATTTTACCCCCTTCTACTGGGCTTGGTTGTCTTCATTCTCCTGGCGCTCAAAAGTGGGCACAACCTGAAAAGTTTAGCCGGCATGGTTTGGCAGGGAATCGCCAAATCCATGCAGCTTAACTTTATTCTCTTTTTGATCGGGGCGGCCATAGCGCTTTGGATGGCTTCGGGCACCGTGCCGTTTCTCATATATTACAGCATGAAGTTCATCAATCAACAGTTTTTCCTTTTATCCGTATTTGTTATGACCTGTCTGACTTCCCTGCTGCTCGGCACCTCTTTCGGCACCGTGGGAACGATCGGCATAGTTTTCATGATTATCTCCCGGGCCGGACATATCAACCTGGACTTAGTGGCCGGCGCTATAATATCGGGCGCCTATTTCGGCGAAAAAAGCACGCCCGTGTCCTCCAGCGCCAATCTGGTCGCCATATTGACCGGAACGGAAATTTACGATAACATCAAGAACATGTATAAGGCGTCAATAATCCCATTCCTCATTACTATTGTTATCTACTCCATAATATCAGTAAGAAACCATTTAAATATCGATTTCCATTCGACCAGCAGCGAGATCCTAAAGATCTTCAACCTCAGTTGGTTCGTTACCCTGCCGGCCCTGGTGATGATCATATTTATCGTGTTTAGGATCGACATCAGGCTCGCGCTGCTCGCCAGCATAAGCGTGGCTTTTGCGGAAGGCTTCCTGCTCCAGTCCCGGTCCCTGGGTGAGTTGCTCAATTATGTCCTGTGGGGTTATACCCTTAGTCCCACCAGCCCCCTGGCCCGGATCATCCAGGGCGGGGGCCTGCTTTCCATGGTCAAGACGGTCCTGGTGGTGATGGTGTCCTCGGCTTACGCCGGTATATTCGCCGGGACAAACATTTTGTACAGTTTTGAAGAGATGATAGGGGTTATAAGCCGCAAACTAGGTTTGTTCTTTGCCACCACCATGACCAGTATCATAAGTGCCTGCTTTGGCTGCACGCAAACTTTCCCCATCATAATAACCAGTCAATTCATGAAAAAGCTTTACCCCGCCGACAGAACCGGCAGGTCAGGTTTAGCTGCGGACATCGGCAACACTGCCCTGATCATTTCCCCCCTGGTGCCCTGGAACATAGCCGGGACCTTTCCGGCGGGCGTCCTGGCGGTCGGACCCGGCTTCATACCCTACTCGTTCTATCTGTATCTGGTTCCTTTGTTCATCCTTGCGCAGAGAACGACCACGCGATATATGGGCCGGGGTCCGCATCCCACGCCCGTGGACGGCTTGTCTACCGGAACGGCCTCCGGAAGACCCGGGGATCAGCCGGCAGGAAAGAGAAGCAAGGGCGGCGAAATCCGGGGGTAAGCAGGGCAGGTTCCGCCAGAGGAAGGGAAACCGGTCTTATGTCACGAAGGCCGCCATACCGGCGAATCAATTAATACGGGGGACGACATTGGAACGTGAAGCAAGGCTGATTCAGGGAAACCTCGCCATGGTGGAAGGGGCAATTTATGCCGGGGCCGGGTTTTATGCCGGGTACCCGATAACACCTTCATCGGAGATCGCCGAGGAATGCGCCAGGATATTGCCGCAAAAGGGCGGCGTCTACCTGCAAATGGAGGATGAAATCGCCAGCCTGGCAGCCGTGCTGGGGGCTTCGCTGGCCGGGGCAAAGGCCTTTACGGCCACCAGCGGCCCGGGTTTTTCACTCATGCAGGAGAACCTGGGTATGGCAGTGATGGGCGAGATACCATGCGTACTGATAAATGTCCAGCGTTCCGGTCCGAGTACCGGTTTGGCCACCAAGCCCGCCCAATCCGATATCATGCAGGTGCGGTGGGGCCGCCATGGCGACCAGGATATCATCGCCCTGTCGCCGTCATCGGTGAAGGAATGTTTTTACCTGATGGTGCAGGCGTTCAATTTCGCGGAGAAATTCCGGGTCCCGGTGGTGCTTATTGCCGACGAAATAGTCGCGCACATGAGGGAAAACTTTACCAGCCCGGCTCCCGGTGAAATTGAAGTGGTAGAACGGAAAAAACCCATAGTCCCGCCCGACCGGTACAAACCTTTTGAGGCTGATGCCGGCGGTGTGGCTCCCCTTCCGGCCTTTGGCTCTGATTTCGTTTTTCACGTTTCCAGTTCCATGCACGGGCCCGACGGATACAGCAACAACGAACCGGCCAATGCTGCCTGGAAAGTGGCTCAGTTGCACCGAAAGATAGAAATCAACCGGGATGAGATCGTGCTGACTAAAGAGTTTTACACGGATGACCTGGATGTACTGCTCATAGGGTTCGGTGCCACCACCAGGGCGGCGCGGGCGGCGGCCCTGACCGCCAGACAAAACGGGATTAAGGCGGGACTTTTGCAGTTGATCACCATCTGGCCCTTCCCCGGCCGGGAAATAGCTTTCCTGGCGGAAAAAGCCGGGATTGTGGTGGTTCCCGAGATGAACTATGGCGGCCAGGTGGCCGGTGAGGTCCGGCGTGTTCTGGGTCCGGACAAGGATATAAGGAGGGTGAACAAATACAACGGCCAGATAATCACCCCCCGGGACATCCTGGAGGCGCTGAAATGAGTTTGTACGGGGTGGCGAGGTGTGACTATGTCTTGGGCAACAGGAACTAGATATCTTAAAGACGGTGTCTTGCCGCATATGTGGTGCCCGGGTTGCGGCAACGGTATCGTCCTCGGGGCCCTTTTGAGGGCCTTTGAGGAATTAGGGTATGAAAACAAGGATACGGTAGTGGTTACCGGCATCGGCTGCTGGGGCAAGGCCGACGACTACCTGGTTACCAACGCCCTGCATGTAACCCACGGCAGGGCCCTGGCCTTTGCCACCGGTATCAAGGCCTTTAAACCGGAATTAAATGTGGTTGTACTTATGGGCGACGGTGACAGCGTAACTATCGGCGGTAATCACTTCATTCATGCTGCCAGGCGAAATATCGATCTTACGGCGGTAATTGTAAACAATTTTAATTACGGCATGACCGGCGGGCAGGTTTCCGCCACCACTTTGCCGGATAAATACACCAGCACCACAGTTTACGGTAACCCCGAGAGGGAATTTGACATCTGCGCCCTGGCCGGAGTGGCGGGAGCCAATTATGTTGCCCGGGAGACCGTCTATAACGGGTGGGAGTTGCAGCAGTTTATAAAAGAGGGCTTAACCAACAAGGGTTTTTCCGTCGTGGAAGCGATCAGTCCCTGCCCGACTCATTTCGGCCGGTATAACAAACTGGGTGGCGGACTGGCAATGCTTCGCTGGCTTAAGGAAAAATCCTTTGCGGGGGAAAAGGAAGACTCTTTCTCCTGCGGGAGGTTAGTCGACCGTAACGCACCGGACTTTAACACCAGATACCGGGAAATTCAGGCCAGGGCCCTAAAAGCCGGGAATGGTGGGAGTTGAAATGACGGGTAAGGACAGGTACGAAATAATCCTGGCCGGGTCCGGCGGTCAGGGGTTGGTCGTCTCGGGCATAATGCTGGGGGAAGGCGCCATCCTGGACGGCAAAAACGTTGTCCAGACCGTATCGTACGGCATCGCCAGCCGGGGTGGTTTTTCCCAGGCCGAAGTAATCATTGATCAGGACGAGATTATCTTTCAGCAAGTCCTGCAGCCGGACGTCGTTCTGGCCCTTACCGAAGAGGCCATGGATATGTACTCCGGTTTAGCGCCGGCCGGAACCCTGGTCTTTTATGACTCCACGCTGCTAAAAAGTCGCCCCGGAGACAATTTATCCGGCTATCCCTTTACCCAAATGGCTGCGGAACATGGGCATGCGGGAACGGCCAACATGATCGCCCTCGGTGCCATAAGCGCCGCCACCGGTCTGGTAAAGACCCAAAGTCTGATCAGGGTGACTCAGAAAAGATTTTCCCCGCAAATTGCCGCTATAAACGTCAGAGCACTGTATTCCGGTGTCGGTCTGGTAACCGGCGGGCCGGGAAGGAGTTGAAAAGTACCGGTATGGAACACTCAGGAACAAGGGCCGCTGCGCCCTGCCGGGAAGCGTGCCCTGCCGGCGTTGACGTCCCCCGCTATATAAGATACATCCGGGATGGCAACTTTGACCAGGCTCTGGCCGTAATCCGGGAAAGGATCCCTTTTCCCGCCGTCTGTGGGTATGTCTGCATCCACCCCTGTGAACTAAAATGTGCCCGCCGGCAGTACGACGATCCGGTAGCCATCCGCGCCCTGAAACTGATGGCTGCGGCCATGGCCAATCAGGCTGCCTGGAAAGAAAACCTGAAGAACGCTTGGCCGACAAATAAAAAGGTGGCGGTGATCGGTGCCGGACCCTGCGGCCTGACCGCGGCTTATTACCTGGCCGGTAAGGGCCACGCGGTGACTGTTTTCGAAGCCCTGTCTTCCCCCGGGGGCTTGATGCGTTACGGTATTCCCGGCTACCGCCTGCCTAAGAAAATAGTTGACGAAGAAATAGCTATTATCAGGGATCGCGGGGTCGTTATTGTAACCGGCTCCCGGATAGACTCGGCCGGAAAACTTCTGGGAGACGGCTATGAGGCCGTAATTGTCGCCACTGGAGCATGGCGGGGGCTGGAAACCGGACTGGAAGCCGCCCGACCGTCCGGGGTATTTGACGGCATTTCTTTCCTGACAGACATTAATTCCGGCAACCCCCCGCCGACAGGAGAAAAAGTGGTGGTGGTGGGAGGCGGCAATACCGCCATGGATGCCGCCAGGTCCGCCGTCCGGCTGGGTGCCAGGGAAGTGCTGGTGCTCTATCGCCGTACCATGGCCGATATGCCGGCCGGCTCGGAGGAAGTTGCGGAGGCGGTCAGGGAAGTGGTTAAATTTAAATTCCTGACTTCCCCTGTTAAGATCCAGCAAGGCAGGGCGGTCTGCGTTGCAATGACCCTGGATGAACAAAGCGGCCGGCCCATTCCCGTTGAGGGCAGCGAATTCACCGTCTGGTTTGATACCATGATAATGGCCGTGGGGCAGGCGGCCGACGCCCCGTCCCTGGGTCTGGCAGGCAACGCCGACGGTACGGTCAAGGTGAATCCGCGGACGCTGTCTACAGCCCGGAACGCCGTTTTTGCCGCCGGCGATGTGGTAACAGGTCCTTCCTCCATCATCCGGGCCATTGCCCAGGGCAGGCAGGTTGCTTCCTCCGTCGACCGCTTCCTCGGTGGCACCGGGATAACAGACGAGATACTGGCCACCAGCCAGATTGAGATACCGGGCGAACCTTCGCCCAGGGGAAGCGCCCGCCAAGTTTCTCCGCTCATAACTGGAGCAGGCCTTAAAAGCGGGTTTAATCCGGTCGAATTGAGCCTGGATCCTGAAGCCGCGGTGCGTGAGGCGTCCCGGTGTCTTTGCTGTGACCTCCGGGCCTATGAGGTCGTAGTGCAACCTTCGTTTTGCAAAGGTTGTGAATACTGTTTGGAGGTATGTAATTTAGACGTCTTTATAAAATCAAATTCCTTTAACAGCGCCGGCTACAGGCCGGTTTCGGCAGCCCACAGCGATAAATGTGTGGGCTGCCTCAGATGTCTGGTAACTTGCCCCGATTTTGCGATCAGTGTGCGGAATGTCGCCGAACATCGTCCGGCCGGCCTCTAAGGCCACGGAAGATCCGGGCATCGGCCGGCAGGAGACATGAGCCGGGGCGGAGAAATGCGGGGACAAACCGGGCAAACTTCCGCCAGGAGGAAAGAGAGCGGCAGGTAAGTCCGGAAAAATAACCGTAAAACAGGGGGTATGGAGTTATGGAACTGGCCTTGGCGCAGCAGGCCATGGAACAGGCGGTTAAGAAAGCACAAGACATGGGTGTGCCCATGTCCCTGGCAGTGGTGGATGAAGGCGGGCACCTGGTCATGTGCCTGCGCATGGACGGGGCGGGGTGGCTTACCACCGACATCGCCAAAGGGAAGGCCTACACGGCCGCCGCCTTCCGCCGTTCCACGGCCGAACTGGCGGAACGGCTGGGGAGCCATCCGTCTTTTCTCAATGCCATCAACGCCCTGCAGCCGGGTGTGATGGCCGTGGGCGGCGGGGTGCCCATGGTCAGGGACGGCAAGGTGATCGGCGGTATCGGGGCCAGCGGGGGCACGGCCGCCCAAGACGAGGAATGCGCCCGGGCGGGTCTGGCCGGGTTGTTGGATTAGGCCGGGACGAGGTTCCCAAGGAGAACGGAGGTAAAAGATTACATGAAGATCACGTGGCTTGGTCACGCCTGTTTCCTGGTGGAGGATTCTCAAGGAACCAGGGTTATTGTAGATCCCTTTGACGTCGATCCCAAAGCTTTTGCGGAGCGGGGCTTGAAGTTTGCTTACCCGCCCATCGCCGGGGTCAAGGCCGATCTGGTGCTTATATCGCACGACCACCTCGACCACAATGGTGCCGGGGTGGTGGAGGGTTCACCCCTGGTAATAAGGGAGTCCGGCGATTACCATGTGGCGGGGATCCCGGTTCGGGCCGTGGCCGGGGAGCACGACCCGGAAGGAGGAAAAGTGCGTGGAGCCAATCTCCTGCTGCGCTGGGAGATGGACGGGCTCAGTTTGGCCCATTTCGGGGATTTCGGCCAAAAGGCCCTGCGCCCGGAGCAAATTGAGGCTTTGGGTAACGTAGACATCCTTTTCCTGCCCGTGGGGGGAGACCCGCAAAAGGGGCCCACGGTGGATGCCCAGAGGGCAAGGCGAATTGTGGATCTGCTCAATCCGCACCTGGTCATCCCCATGCACTACGCCACCCCGGCAGTCAACTTTCTGCAGCCGGTCGAGCCCTTCCTGCGCCTAATGAGCCAAGTGGAGGAGAAAGAATCGGCCACGGTGGAGGTTTCGCCCGGGGAAGTGTTGTCTATGACTGCGACGGTCTTCGTCCTCCAACCGCCCGGCGGCGCAAGGGAGGAGAATTAAGACGGTTAAACCGGAGCCCGTTCAGACCCTCCGGCCGGACCAGGCCGCGATGGGGGACACCGGGGGCAGCAAGTGGTGGGTCCTTACGGCGGTCCTGCTCGGCGTCATCATGGGGCCCATCGATGCCAGCGCCGTCTACATAGCCATGCCGGATATGTCCCGGGTCTTCGGGGTGAGTCCCGCCACGGTGGGCTGGGTGTCCATGGCCTACCTGCTGGTGCTGGCGAGCTTTCTCCTTTCCTTCGGCCGCCTGGGGGACATGGTGGGTTTTAAAAAGGTATATCAGACCGGGTTGTTGGTCTTTGTCGCTACCTCGGCCCTTTGCGGTCTGGCTCCCAGCCTGGGGGTCCTGGTATTTCTGCGGGCGCTGCAGGCCGCCGGATCGGGCATGACCATGGCCATGTCGCCGGCCATCATCACCGCTGTTTTTCCCCCCGAGGAGCGGGGCAAGGCCCTGGGTATGAACGGCATGGTCGTCGCCTTGGGCCTGGCCGCCGGTCCCAGCCTGGGCGGCTTGCTGGTCGGCACCATCGGCTGGCGGGCCATCTTCTATGTCAACGTGCCCATCGGCATAGCCGCCTATTTCTGGTGCCGCCATATACTGCCGAAGGCCCGCGCCCTGGCCCGCCGGCCTTTCGATTGGCAGGGAGCCCTTTTGGCCTTCGCAGGGTTGGGCCTGCTGCTCTGGTTTGTGGACCGGGCCAGTTCGGCTGGCTGGTCATGGCTCACCATCCTGTACGGCTTGGCGGCCGTGACTGCTTTGAGCTGGTTTGTCGCGGTGGAGAAAAGGATTGCCGAACCCATGCTTGATCTGGGGCTTTTCCGCAGCCGGGTTTTCTCGGCCGCCAACGGGGCCGCCCTGCTCAACTTCATGGCCCAGTATGTAATCGCTTTCCTGACGCCCTTTCTCCTGCAGCAGGTTCTCGGCTATTCGGCGGAAGGGGCCGGGGAGATCATGACGGCCTTTCCCCTAATGATTCTCGTCATCGCTCCTTTTGCCGGCATCCTCTCGGACCGGATCGGGCACCGGGGACTGGCTTTTACCGGACTGTTTATCTGTATGGTGGCGGGCCTCCTGTTCGCCCGTCTGACCGGCGGGGCCAGCGGCCCGGTCGTGGCCCTGCACCTGGGTATCTTCGGCCTGGGTACCGGACTCTTCGGCTCTCCCAACAGCAGCGCCGTCATGGGTGCTGTGCCCAGGTCCCGCCTGGGCATTGCCGGGAGCGTCCTGGCCACCACGCGCAACACGGGCATGGCGCTCGGCATTATGACGGCGGGAGCGGTGCTTACCGCTACGCAGGCCGCCCATGGCGGCTCTTTTGTGGCCGGCCTGACAGCGGCGTATCTGGCCGCGGCCGGGCTTTCCCTGGCCGGGGCGTTGATAACACTGTTGGGGAAGGAAGAAGCGGGCTTCAGCCTGGAAGGTGGTAACAGGCCTGGGTTGACGTAGGGATCTTTCGCCCGGTAAGCCTCCCGGGCACGAATGGGTGCTATGTCCTCCTTTCCACCGGCTCCGGGTGGGATAGATGTCTTATATAGGCCAAAGTAACAGAAAAGTGGACTTGAAGATGGATGAGAAGAAGGCTGGTTCGCCGGAATACGGCCTGCTGATAGCTATTGTCCTGGAACTGGTTCTGATCGACCTGGGCTCCGGTCTTACCACACCGGTGTTACCTCTTTTTGCCCGGTCCCTGGGGGCGGGTATCGCCCTTACCGGGATGATCGTCGCGGTCATCGGGGTCAGCCGCACCCTGACCGATTTGCCGGCCGGTTACCTGGCTGTCAGGGTCAACCGCCGCTTCCTGCTGTGTGTATCTCCCTTGCTGGTATTTGGGGCGGCGGGCCTGGCTGCTGTTGCGCCCAACTATTGGTTCTTGATTCCAGCCCGTCTCCTGGAAGGGGTGGGTATGGCCCTGGTCAACACCCTCGCCATGATCGTATTGGCCGACACCGTGGCCAACAAATCCAACCGGAGCCGGATCATGAGCCTCTATCAGGCGGCCCGGCGGGGCGGTAACGGTTTGGGGCCGGTACTGGGCGGGGTTTTAGCCGATCTTTTGAATTACCGGGCGGTGTACGTAGTTTATGCCTTGCTGGCTCTGGGCTCCTTTGGCTGGGCGTTTTTCCGCCTGCGGGGGTTGGATATGGCGCCGCAGCGGGAGGCTGCGGGCGACGGGAAGATAAAAAAAGGGGAGTTGGGCCGGTTTCTCTTGAAGCCCGGCTTTATCCTGGTTGCCGCCGTGGCCTTTACCTTCTTCTTCGGGCGCATAGCCAGCCGCCGCTTCATTATCCCCATTCTCGGCCAGCAGGTCCTGGGTCTTTCCACTACGGCCATCGGGCTGTCCCTTACCCTGGCCACTGTATCTAACTTGTTGACACTGTATTTTATAGGGAACCTGGCCGACCGGATCGGCAGCCGGCCAGTGGTGGTTATGAGCGGGCTCCTGTCGGCGCTGGCCTTCATCGCCTACGCTATTAGCCACAATTTTGCCACCTTTGTGCTGGCCTCCGTCTTCTGGGGGTTCTGCTCCGGATTCGGGGGGCCGGCCAGGAACGTCTATTTAATGGATATTTGCCCGAAGCACCTGTATCCATTGGCTGTAAGTGTTTATCGGACCGTGGCTGATGTAGGCTTTATCCTGGGGCCGTTTCTGCTGGGATTGGTCGGGGAGGCGGCAGGGTTCCAGACGGCGCTGTATGTTGCGGCGGGGCTGTTTGTCGTGGTGACGGTGGCGTTTGGGGTGTTTGCGGGGTTCGGGGGGAAGCAGGGCGGAAAAGGCGATAATGTGGTTGAGGCATGAGGGGACCGTTGACAGCGGATACATGAAGCTGGCAGGGAACCTGTAGTTGGTTAGATGGCCTAAAATTGTTGACAATCGTAGGCGTGGTATGTAAAATATTTTACATAGAGTCAGGAGGAAAAATCCATG